>NZ_CP060139.1:3686549-4035598 GCF_014524565.1 Croceimicrobium hydrocarbonivorans
GCAATGGGCTTCTTTAATTTCTCGCAATCACCCCTATAACTATATCTATAAAGGTTTTGTCTATACAACTATACAGTATAATGGTGATGATGGCGCGGCGGTATTGCGCAGCCCCTTAGACCATGAAGATTGGCAGACGGTCTATCCCTTTACTCGTACCGATTTTTATCATCCTTTTTTCTCTGCTTTGGGATTTGGTGAAACAGAGGATGGACATGAAATCGTGGTTTGGAAAAATAGGAGTAGTTCAGGAGGTATAAAAAATCAAACTGACATTTTTGCCTATGATCTTACCGCCGATTCCTTAATGTGGCGAAATCGAGATTTTAATGAATTTGGCGGCATATTACCCCTGCAGGTAGATAATCAAAGAGTCTACGGAGCGGTGGAAAGCAGGGTTTTTTGCCTTGATTTAATGACCGGGGATTCGATATGGACTAATGATTTTAGTGGGATTGTATCCAAACCAAAGCTCTATAATTTTGATCAAGGGATGATGTATCTGTCGGATTATAAGGTTTATTTAAAGGGGGGAGGACCAGAGCTGGTCATCTTACATAAAAGTGATGGTAGTCTGTTTAGGACTAATGATGAATTACCCGATGGTATTGAAGACCGGGTGACCTATTTTGAAGGCAAATTATTTATGTCTACCCAAGAACTAGTGATTGTAGACCTGCTTACAGGTGACCTTTTAAATGATCCCAATGCCATGCTTAGGACTTTTGGAAATATATACAGCAAAATAGTGATCGACCCAGATCGACGGGTAATGTATTTCCATAATGGGAGAACCTTGTTTTGCGTGAAAATACCGGAGGATTTGTGAGAAGGAGCGGGAGAGAAGGTAGCTGGTAGTTGGTCTTTGGTCGCTGGTCGCTGGTCGGACTGAGGACAAGAGATGTTGTTTTCTTCCCTAAATAGGGACTTATGGATTAAACTGCGACTGCCTGCCGGTAGGCGGGAAGGTTCGCAAAGCATCTCCTTAGACCTCTTTGCACCTCTGCGCTCTTTGTGCCTCCCTGCCTGCCGGTAGGCGGGTAGCGAAGCGGGCGGTGAAGCAAAATTCGACTCTGGCTTTGGACCTCTTGCTAGAACGAGTATTAGTATTTTATGAATTAGCTAAATGAAACTGATCCCTAATAATAACTCCCCTAGAATAAGTCCTTTATTCTTAGTCCTGCTTTGCTTGTTGCTGGTGACTTGTAAAGATAAGGAGCCACCAAAACCTCAGTCTAAGCCAGCCTATGAAATTCTTTGGCAGCGGCCCATCGTACCAGACCCCGAACTCTATTTTAGTTTGTCAATTAATCCATTTCTCTATAAGGGGATGGTAATCGTGAGTTCAGAATATACCATGGAGGGGGTAGAGAGTCCCCTGATGTTCTTGGATTCTGCCGATGGCCATATTATTGATCTTTGGTCCGATTTTATTGATGGCGCGGTACCATATATAGATGAAAGTGCCAGTTCGGAAGGTGAATTTTTAGTTCTGAACACTCAAAGATCGGTGGACTGTGTGAACCTGGAGACCCGCAGCCGGCAATGGGCTTCTTTAATTTCTCGCAATCACCCCTATAACTATATCTATAAAGGTTTTGTCTATACAACTATACAGTATAATGGTGATGATGGAGCAGCGGTATTGCGCAGCCCCTTAGACCATGAAGATTGGCAGACGGTCTATCCCTTTACTCGGACCGATGAGTATGTCCCCTTTTTCTCCGCTTTGGGATTTGGTGAAACAGAGGATGGCCATGATATTGTAGTTTGGAAAAATCGCAGTAGTTATACCAATAAAGATCAAACCGACATTTTCGCCTATGATCTCACCGCCGATTCCTTATTGTGGCGAAACCGCGATTTTAATGTGTTTGGTGGCATATTACCCCTGCAGGTAGATAATCAAAGAGTTTACGGAGCGGTGGAACGCAGGGTTTTTTGCCTTGATTTAATGACCGGGGATTCGATATGGACTAATGATTTTAGCGGAATTATCGCCCAACCACGTCTTAGTAATATTGATCAGGGGATGATGTATCTGTCCGACTACAAAGTCTATATAAAAGGGGTGGGACCGGAGCTGGTCATCTTACATAAAAGTGATGGCAGTCTGTTTAGATCGAATAATGAATTGCCCGATGGTATTGAAGACCGGGTGACCTATTTTGAAGGCAAATTATTTATGTCTACCCAAGAATTGGTGATTGTAGACCTGCTTACAGGTGACCTTTTAAATGATCCCAATGCCATGCTTAGGACTTTTGGAAATATATACAGCAAAATAGTGATCGACCCTGACCGACGGGTAATGTATTTCCATAATGGGAGAACCTTGTTCTGCGTGAAAATACCGGAGGATTTGTGAGAAGGAGCGGGAGAGAAGATAGCTGGTAGTTGGTCTTTGGTCGCTGGTCGGACTGAGGACAAGAGATGTTGTTTTCTTCTATGAATGATGTGAGGCGAGTTTAACCTCGCTAACCTTTCGGTAAGCTGTGCAGTAGCCAGTTTTTATCAAAAGGTATAAGCCTAACTGAAATGTGTCAAACCTACATAAGGATAGGACAGCTTTAAGTGATTAGTCTTTTAGAAGTTCGGCCAGACTTATTTCAAGGCCTGCTGCGATTTTTAAGAGGGTTAGAACCCGTGGGTTGGTTTCAGCTTTTTCTATTTTGTGCAATTGAGTACGACCTATATCGCAATGGAAAGCAAAAGCTTTTTGATCTAAGCCTTTTATTTCGCGAAGTTCTTTGATCCTGGAACCTAAGAACTGTAGATATTTCTCATCTGATTTGTTCACTATTCCAAACTTGATCAAATCTTTTTTATATTGTGTTCGCTTTAACGAACAGATATGACTCGCAATAGAACTCTTAAAATACATGCCAAGCATCGCCAACGATCTTATGACTCTACCAAAGTACCTGAGATCCGCCTGGAAGGGAAATGGCTGGAAAGCCTAGGCTTTGAGATAGGAGGGGAGGTAAACTTGGACTTGAGGGAAGGGGAGATTAGGATAAGGTGTAAAGGAGCATTGTAGAACCGTTTTCTTCTTAATATTTTAAAGGAGGTTTTAAAAATTATTTTCCTTTAGTTTCTTATCTTTTGGTGTTAAAAAATGCAAATAGTTCTGTCACAGGGCATATCCGCAATGGAAACCACCCCCGGAAGTTGTGATTAGCTTTCAAATTGAATTGTAAATAGTTCTGTCGCAGGTTCATTATAATACGCGTGTGCGGGTGAGCGGGTTGTGATTAGCTTTCAAATTGAATTGTAAATAGTTCTGTCACAGGTTGAATGGTTAATCTCAGAGCTTGAAAGTAGTTGTGATTAGCTTTCAAATTGAATTGTAAATAGTTCTGTCACAGGAAGGCCATCTAAACGTAATATTTAACGGTGGTTGTGATTAGCTTTCAAATTGAATTGTAACTTAGTTCTGTCACAGGCCTGCGTTGCACTCTTACAAGTGATAACATGTTGTGATTAGCTTTCAAATTGAATTGTAACTTAGTTCTGTCACAGGTTTTACCTCCGTAAACTTTAACCCGGTGTAGTTGTGATTAGCTTTCAAATTGAATTGTAACTTAGTTCTGTCACAGGTCATTTGTTGGCCGTTTCCTTTTCGCACTCGTTGTGATTAGCTTTCAAATTGAATTGTAACTTAGTTCTGTCACAGGCACGTTCATCAACTTCTTCTCTAGAGATAGGTTGTGATTAGCTTTCAAATTGAATTGTAACTTAGTTCTGTCACAGGCAGATTCAATACGTTTAATTTTGTTTTCAAGTTGTGATTAGCTTTCAAATTGAATTGTAACTTAGTTCTGTCACAGGTACTTTCAGAATAACGACTACCACCACGAGGTTGTGATTAGCTTTCAAATTGAATTGTAACTTAGTTCTGTCACAGGGTACCATTTTCACTAGCCCAATGTAAACAAGTTGTGATTAGCTTTCAAATTGAATTGTAACTTAGTTCTGTCACAGGATCTGGGGGTAGATGGTGATCGTAGTGTGCGTTGTGATTAGCTTTCAAATTGAATTGTAACTTAGTTCTGTCACAGGACAAGAGTTAAAATCAAAGGTATATAAATAGTTGTGATTAGCTTTCAAATTGAATTGTAACTTAGTTCTGTCACAGGAATGATAAACACTCCTTAGTTCAGTTGCAAGTTGTGATTAGCTTTCAAATTGAATTGTAACTTAGTTCTGTCACAGGTCCTTTTGAGTGTACATAAAAGAATTGCCCGTTGTGATTAGCTTTCAAATTGAATTGTAACTTAGTTCTGTCACAGGCATCCTTTGCTTCTTGAGCAGTGTAAAAGTGTTGTGATTAGCTTTCAAATTGAATTGTAACTTAGTTCTGTCACAGGGATTTGACAAAGCTTAGAATCTCTTTGGTCGTTGTGATTAGCTTTCAAATTGAATTGTAACTTAGTTCTGTCACAGGTACTAATAAAGTCATCCGCTGTGCCGTAAAGTTGTGATTAGCTTTCAAATTGAATTGTAACTTAGTTCTGTCACAGGCTGCCCTTGAAATGATTGCCAAGCATATTGGTTGTGATTAGCTTTCAAATTGAATTGTAACTTAGTTCTGTCACAGGTTTTTTCTGTTTAATATCAGTATATTTTAAGTTGTGATTAGCTTTCAAATTGAATTGTAACTTAGTTCTGTCACAGGTGGATCCGGTACTACACTGGTGTCATACCAGTTGTGATTAGCTTTCAAATTGAATTGTAACTTAGTTCTGTCACAGGAATCGCTGCAGGTATGTCCAAACCTTGCAAGTTGTGATTAGCTTTCAAATTGAATTGTAACTTAGTTCTGTCACAGGATTGATTTTACACAAATAAACAAAAATATTGTTGTGATTAGCTTTCAAATTGAATTGTAACTTAGTTCTGTCACAGGATGCTAACAGCTGACAACCACTATTATGCTGTTGTGATTAGCTTTCAAATTGAATTGTAACTTAGTTCTGTCACAGGCGGAAAAGAACTCCTATTTTTAACGACCGGTTGTGATTAGCTTTCAAATTGAATTGTAACTTAGTTCTGTCACAGGTCTAAAAGACACAGACGAAACCCTTTGGCAGTTGTGATTAGCTTTCAAATTGAATTGTAACTTAGTTCTGTCACAGGCTACTCTAGCATCTTCTGTCACCTCGATATGTTGTGATTAGCTTTCAAATTGAATTGTAACTTAGTTCTGTCACAGGGATGCCTTTGAAAGCGCACGAGAACATTTTGTTGTGATTAGCTTTCAAATTGAATTGTAACTTAGTTCTGTCACAGGGGTGGCCCCGGATGTGTAAGTCCCCCATTATTCCAACAGGTCTAAATTATCGATTTTAGGCAATAAGCCTTTGTTTAAATTCTCTTGGAGACATGTCTCCAAGAGAAGAATGCGGATGGTTTTGATTGTAGTCTTCCATCCAATGATTGATTAACTCTTGCATCTGCGTCTTCGTTTCAAAGAGATAAGCGTTGAGCACGTCTTCTCTCAGGGTGCGGTTAAAGCGTTCACAAAAGCCATTCTGCATAGGTTTTCCTTTCTGTATTCTTAAGTGTTTTATCTGATGTCGTTTGCAAAACTTTTGAAAGGCTTCTGCCATAAACTCTGTTCCGTTATCAGTTCTTATGGTAAATGGCTTACCGTGCCACTCTATTAGCTGCTCAAATTGCTCTACTACATGTTCGGAAGGGAAACTGCTGGATACCTTGCAAGCCAAAGCTTCGCGGTTGTAGTCGTCAATAATGTTGAGCACACGCATTTTCACACCATTCTCTAAGCGGTCCTGCATGAAGTCGGCACTCCAACATAGGTTAGGAGCTAAAGGCTGCAGCAACACCTCTTTGTCAGGGTTAGGAATACGTCGCTTCCATTTCCTCTTGCGCTTGTTCATCCCCAGTTTGATGTACACCCTGCGGATACGTTTCTTGTTCCAGGCATAACCCTCTTTACGAATACGCTTGGTATAAAATGGGCAGCCACGCGCAGGATAATGCTCCGCGTACCAGCGTAGCTTTTCCTCTACCTCCTTATCGTCTCGCTTGGATATATAGTAATATCCAGAGCGCTCAAGGCTAATGATTTTACAGGCCCTGGCAGTACTGACAGCGTAATCCGCTTTAATCTGCTTTGCTAAAAACCTCTTCTGACAGAGCCCTAGAGCTTTTTTTCCACCACATCCTTAAGGATCCTGTGGTCTAAGCTCAAATCCGCATACATCTGCTTTAGCTTCGTGTTTTCTCGCTCTAACTCCTTGTACTTGCGTAGCATTGCTGAATCCATGCCCCCGTACTTCTTGCGCCAGATATAAAAAGTATTGGCGCTTATACCTAACTCCTTGCAGATATCCTGTACTTTCTTACCAGCCTCATGCTCCTTTAAAGCCTGGCTGATCTGGCTTTCACTAAATCTTGATTTTTTCATAGTCAACAGTTTAAATTTACACACTTTTAAACTGTTGGATTTTTTGGGGGACTTACAGATGGCCCAGGTGAAAGCTTGTTGTGATTAGCTTTCAAATTGAATTGTAACTTAGTTCTGTCACAGGATTCCTGTTTGGCGAAGGGTTCAATGATGAGTTGTGATTAGCTTTCAAATTGAATTGTAACTTAGTTCTGTCACAGGTGCGGCGGCTAGCGCGACGGCAGCTGAAAAGTTGTGATTAGCTTTCAAATTGAATTGTAACTTAGTTCTGTCACAGGATTAAGGGAGGTTGTTAAACAGGCCGTGCCGTTGTGATTAGCTTTCAAATTGAATTGTAACTTAGTTCTGTCACAGGTTAAAAAGGATTCAATAAGCTCTTCAGGCAGTTGTGATTAGCTTTCAAATTGAATTGTAACTTAGTTCTGTCACAGGGCCTTCGGCCCAAGCTACAGGCTCTGCCATGTTGTGATTAGCTTTCAAATTGAATTGTAACTTAGTTCTGTCACAGGTAAGAGCGTACCAGTCAATGTTACCTTTAGGTTGTGATTAGCTTTCAAATTGAATTGTAACTTAGTTCTGTCACAGGGGATTAATATTGTAAATCCCGTTTGGATCAGTTGTGATTAGCTTTCAAATTGAATTGTAACTTAGTTCTGTCACAGGCATAATGAGCGCATTAAGCTCATTCAGGGTGTTGTGATTAGCTTTCAAATTGAATTGTAACTTAGTTCTGTCACAGGGCCTCAATCATACTGCTGAAGGGATTATAAGTTGTGATTAGCTTTCAAATTGAATTGTAACTTAGTTCTGTCACAGGTACACTATTCTCTAAGCGCGCCTGGTTTTGGTTGTGATTAGCTTTCAAATTGAATTGTAACTTAGTTCTGTCACAGGGCTCGCCTAAAATGTCCGCCGTGCTCAATGGTTGTGATTAGCTTTCAAATTGAATTGTAACTTAGTTCTGTCACAGGTATTCATATCCCCTTCAGTGGCGGCCATATGTTGTGATTAGCTTTCAAATTGAATTGTAACTTAGTTCTGTCACAGGAAAATTGCGCATCACCTGCGTATTTCTGAGGTTGTGATTAGCTTTCAAATTGAATTGTAACTTAGTTCTGTCACAGGCTTTCAGAAGCACATTAAGCAAGGACAAATGTTGTGATTAGCTTTCAAATTGAATTGTAACTTAGTTCTGTCACAGGACTTCCTCGGTTTGCCCCTTGAAGCTAAAAGTTGTGATTAGCTTTCAAATTGAATTGTAACTTAGTTCTGTCACAGGGGCCGTTGCCGCTGGGCTCATTACTTAAGGGTTGTGATTAGCTTTCAAATTGAATTGTAACTTAGTTCTGTCACAGGTTACGCGCTCATAGGGGCCTATCGGTGCAAGTTGTGATTAGCTTTCAAATTGAATTGTAACTTAGTTCTGTCACAGGTAATATTTGGAAATAGGCGAATTAGTGATGGTTGTGATTAGCTTTCAAATTGAATTGTAACTTAGTTCTGTCACAGGAGCACTCCCTTGCGGCGCTACATTCAGTATGTTGTGATTAGCTTTCAAATTGAATTGTAACTTAGTTCTGTCACAGGTAATTGATTCGTTTTGTCTTACAAATGTAGTTGTGATTAGCTTTCAAATTGAATTGTAACTTAGTTCTGTCACAGGGTACTGTGACGGACTAGGTTGACAATCAGGCGGGTAGGCTCCGATTTTGGAATTGAAAAATGACCTAGAATAGCTCCAATTGCTGCGGGGTATCTGGTTTTTCTATTTCTGATTTACCACGAAAAAATTCCATCATGCCAAACTGTTTATCTGTAAGAGAAAATAGTATCACTTCCCCCTTGGGCGGTAAGAAGCTTTTTACCCTTTTTATGTGAACATTAGCATTATCTCGACTGGAGCAATGTCGTGTATAAATCGAATATTGCATCATCGTAAACCCATCCTTTAGAAGGTTTTTTCTAAAAAGCGCACCTTGCCTTCGGTCTCTTTTTGTATCAGTCGGTAGGTCATAGTGCACAAATACCCACATGATGCGATAAGCATTAAACTGATCGTGGCTTAACATTGCCAATTTGTATTTTAGGGTAAGCTATTTTGCGACGTTCACCTTCATAACATTGCATTAAGCTGGCCGTTGTTCGCTGCATTCCTACCATTAATGGACTTTTCATATCGTCAATGTAAACATCGATTGTAGGCAAGGCTAGGAGCTCCCTCTTTATTGCTGGGCTTAAAACCTCAATATCTTTAGTATCAAAATTCTCAACAATGTCAAGAACTAATAAGTCCACAAATGGTCGATAGGGTTCCATGATATCATCCGCAAGGCAAAAAGGATTGTATTTATTGCGATGATGAATGCCTACTGCAGGAAGCATTCCACTCGCAACTAAGCTTCGTGCGACAATGGCACGCAAAATGGCGTAACCATAGTTCAAGAGATTATTGGGAACATCTTCATATCGACCTCTCCTAAAAGGGAAATCGGACTCGATTAGCTTTACCCAATAATTCGCTGCTGCACGTCCTTCATAATTATCAGGATCCCCACTTCGAACCTTAGAAGCCCAGTTTTCCATATTGCTGGCCTCTTTTCCTATACCCTTAAGGACCTGTGCTTGATTCTCAATTTTTGATTTTACGGTCTGTTGCCAAAGGTTTTTTCGCAAGGGTTCTGATGATTCTAATTGAAAGCGCAATTTCTCTGTGAAGGTATGATTAGCGCTCATTGGCATAAAGAGACCCGCCGGTAAATGATGGCTGTCGCAGCTAAGTATAGCTGCATTATGATCAATTAGATCTGCTAAAAGAGCCTGTGAAATAGTGATCCTCGGATGGTCCAGGATTAAAATTCCAATATCTTCAATAGGAATTGTTTTGGCTGATTTCCCCTCTTCTGATGGGAAATCTACTTTGAGTTGCAGCTTTTCTTTATGTAAGTAAGCCGGGTTACCGAAGTATAAGGTTCGCTTAATCAATACTCTCCAACTTGAACAATTTCACCTAAATAATTAACTCGCACTTTTACAATTTGCTTTAGTGGTTCTAAGCTTTTTATCTTTTTATAGGTAATGTTTTGTAATGCTTTATTCGTTTCAACTAGCGTTTCAAGATGGTGACGGAAAACATATTCCCGAATAATGGCAGTGCCATATGCTAAGCGTGAAACTGCTTGAACACGATAAAGATTTGGGCTTATTATCGAATAATTTTCAGGATCCCTTAAATCTATTTCTAGAGGATCAAATCCTTCAGCAGGGAATACGAAGTATTCATTTTTCTTTAGAGTGAACTTCAGTGGGTGCCCAAGGCTATTTGGATTCCAAACTACTGTTTTATCCTGCTTGTACCGCTGCACTGCTTCGTAGAAAGACACTACTTCATCATAAAGGTTTCCTTCAGAATCCTCATAAATGGCCGCATGGTGATTATTGCCTGTACTCACATAACTAGTTGGTATTTCCTTACCTTGATCATCTAAGATCAGCTCTCCATCTATTCCTCTTTTACGATGCAAGGCTTCCGCGTTTTTTACCCCACTAATCTTTACACTTTTTATCGAAATTCGTTTTTCCTCATTTAGCCATATGGGATTTTCTTCCAGATCGGAGAAAGCTGTTTTAGCATCATTAGATTCTTCGAGCCTTTTTTCTAATGCCCTCCGAGCTCCGGCGTCAATTATTTTTTCTAAACTCTTAACATTTTTAAAGTTCTCAGGGTTTACATCTTTACGAATGCTAAACTCCTCTTCCAGATAGCTGATCTTTACTTTAGAAGGTAAAGTTTCTATCCCCCCCTTAAAAAGGATGGGCTTTTTAGATGGGCTATTCTTGCCTGAAAATGCCTTCTTTGGGTCATTGTCATTTTCCTCTAATCTTAATAGTAAGGCTTCGCGATGTCCTTTATTGGCAACTTTTAATATGGTTTCTAAGTCTAAACTGGCATTAATCGGAATCAACTTAGTTTTATACCTTTTTAAACTTCCATATATAGTTTCATTGTGCAATTGGCCACGGGGAGTTTCAATGATCTGTTTGCGGAATTTTCCTGACCCAATCTTAATCTTATTGACGTTTAAGGTTACCACTTTGTTATTGGCTTTCCTCGAAACGAGAATCTCTTCAAGGTGCTTTTTAGCTTCATTCCTAAAGCCTGGCATCGGTGACTTAAACCGCCATTTATTGGCATCATCCTTAAAGAGTTCTTTGGACTGAATACCGAAAACCTCCTTGCCAATTTGGTCATGACGATCTCTGGCATTTAGGTAATTCAGATATTGTATAAAACTTGGTTTGGTAAAAGCCACCGTCAGGGCGTCCATAGCATGATGTCGATGATCATTCCGCTTATTCCAATCCCTAATTTTCCTGTGTTTTTTGCCAGTTTTATCAACTATTTCTTCCGTTAACCCCAATGACTGATATTTATTCCAATTGAGTTCCTTCATAACGTCTACTAAGCCCCAATCTGTTCTCAAACGATCAGTTATTGGCCCAATGGTAGTGCTTACTTTAAGGCTTATTTGTTGAAGAATCTCTTTAGCTTTTCGCGCGATATATTGACTTTCCTGTAATTGTCTCTTTATGAAGTCTTCAGGGATGTCAGCGCTGTCCCAGCTGAGTTTTAAAAATTTAGTTTTGCTAATACCTTCTTTTTTAGCTTTTAAATCTTCAATTCTCTTCAGGTAGCTTGCAAAATCATCGGCACTGAGCTTTACTTCTAAGAATTCCTTGGCCGTTTTATTGCCCTTTTCTTCATTCCAAGCTCTTTCACAAAGTACTTTATTACTATACGAGTCGTCAAATAGTTTAGAGCGGGGGATAATATGGTCGATATCATATTTATTACCGAACAATTCGGATTTGGGAATAATTTCGCCTGAGTATATTGAAACATAGCCACACTCCTCCCAAAGTTTATAGCGAATAATATCGTTCTTGGACACTTTTTGAATTCCAAACTCAGAACTTAAGAGTTTACGTATACGATCATTATTTGCCGTTGCATCGGCAATTCCTTTGGTCATATCACGTCTTTGCTCTGCATTCTTTTTTAACTCTCGCGCCAATTCTATCCGTATTTCATCCGGACGTCCCATTTCAGGATGCTTGAGAATTGCATTAATTAGATTGATTACTTGATTAAGTACTTTTTCAACCACTGGATTTCGAAGGGCACCTAACTTAAGGAGCTCTAATTCTTCAATAATTTCTGGTTTGATTTTTTGGTAACCAATTAAAGCTAAGGATTCAGATAAATCATTACCCTCTTGCATAAGGGGAAGTAATTTTCGAATCGCTCTACTGCTGTACCGCCCGTAGTCGGATTCAAAACTAATATTGGCTAAAATGGCAGAGGCAGATTCATTAAAACCGTATTTATTGGCTAAAACATCTTTAAGCTTGCGATCATCTTCTGCAGAATAGAGGAGGTGCCAAAGTTGGAAATTCGGATGTTTGTCAAATCCTTCATCCTTAAAAGGAATATCAAATTCTAAAACCTGAGTGTCAAAATTTAAGGAGGAGAAAATTGCTTTAAGATCTATAAGAAGAGTTTCAGAATCGGGATTTAATTCATATCCTTCGTGCTCCACAATTCTTAAAAAGGCGGACAACATTTTACAATTCGTCCTATTCCCTTCTATTTTGCTGAAATTACACTTCCAGCCTTTTTCTAGCTTTAGTTCTTTTACCAGTTCAGCTCCTGAGATTTGCTCTTTAAAACTAAGTTTATGCCCTAGAATATTCAATTGCTCTTCATTCAATACGTATTCCCCTTCATTAGTTTTAGAGAGCCTGATGTTCAAAAGGTTATGCCAAATTCTAAATTCTTGAAAGAGGGGAGAGGACTTTGGTATTGCTTTATGATATTTCTCTAGCTCGCAATCTGTAATTAAGTGCTTTTGGGATTTGAGTCTTCTCTGATAAAAAACTACAGTATCTCGTATTTCAGTCTTTAATTTTTTAGTCAATATAGGATGTGCTTTTGCTTGTACCTCCCATATTTTCTCAAATTCATCTAAATAATCCTGGCGGTAAAAAACTTGTTTTTTTAATTGTGCATGTGGGTTATTTGCCACTTGCTCATAGAGATACTGACCGACCGTTATCCGTTTGAAATAGAGTTCTTTACTCCGATCACTAATTGCACCTAAATAGCCACTTGAATTAGAAATATCACCATTTATTTCAGCGAATACATGAATCAGATCTTCTAGGGGAAGTTTTTCATGTATCGCTTTTGCTCGTAAACGATATTTCGCTTCCTTTTTTTCCTTTGGATTACCTACAAGCTTGGACGAGTCCGTTTGTAATTGATTGAGGAAATATTTTGTCGTTTGAGATCTGCTAAAATTATTTAAGTCATTAAGAACCTTCGCAGTCAATACTTCAGGATAATGAGTGCTTTGATACTTCCAAATGCTTTCAAATTCGGCTCTTAAATCTGAAGGGTAAAACTTAGGAATGGTTGTTTTTCCGTTTTCAATTAGTTGGACCACATATTCTCCAGGGCTTAAATTGTGATCATATAACTGCTTTGCAATTCCCATTGAATCAATAGCAGCACCTTCTTCTTCATTCTTAGCTTTCCGACTGCTTTTGTATCCTCTCTTTTTGTTGATCATAAGAAGAACTCGAGCAAATTCCTCTAATTCAATTCGATCTTCAGCTGCCTTTGCTCTCAATCTAAGTGTTTCGAATGTAGAATTCTTAGTAGCTTCAAAGAGGGCGGTTATATCGGTAATAAGGCCATTTTCTTTTAATATCGCTACTAAATTTTCTCTTCGCAGTTTGTAGCGTTGCAAATTTCGGCGCATACCTCTCATTTGGGTCCGCCTAGCATTAAGAGAAAGTGCCATACCTTTTTCAAAGTCCTTAATTGGCTCCTTAGAAGTAGAAATATTTCCTAAGGCATCTTTTTTCACCATATTGTCGCCATAAGGCACAACTCGAACTCCAAGCTTTACAATTTTTGATAATCCTTTTGGATCATTGTTTTCAGCTTCATTTACAAATGCCCAGCCAATGCTGCCAGAGCCAATATCAAGTCCAAGAATTTTTTTCATGTGATAATATTTAGGTTAAGGTATAGGGTAAAAGGAGCTTTAATCTTATTTAAAAATAGTAATTGATGCTTGTTTTTTGGAATTCCCAAAGTGTTCAATTGCGACTTGGACTCAATTTTTTAAATCAAAATTTGTATGTTTGAAGTCAATTTGAAGCTAATCACAATAAAGATTATTCTGTTGTGAAAACATCTAAAGCGGCCCTAGGGTCGCTTTTTTTAGTTTGAATCAAGAGGATTTTGGCATTGAATTTTTTCTTTCAATGAATCTGTACTATTGTAGCTTCCATCTTCCAATTTGCGATGTAGCATTCTATGGCAATTGGAACAAACTAGGGCCAAGTCTTCAGCTTTGGTGATCCTTTCACCATCCGCAATGTGTTTTTTATGATGACATTCAATAAAATTGGCCCCGATTGGTCCATAAAATTCCAAAAAGTCAAAAGAGCAACATTCGCATTGCAATTTCCCATGTTTCTTAAGTGTTTGTTCTTTTAGTTTTTGAACTATCGACGCATCACGTCGACTTAATTCTAATTGAATATGCTCTTTAATAATTCTGTCCCCTTCTACTACACCAAAATCTTCTAAGGCTTCGGGGGTAATCCTTAAGTCCTCATCGGACTTTATACATAGATGATCACTAAATAGTCGCCAGAGATCTTCCTGCGTTTGTGCTTGATCCCACCCTCTGTCATTTTCAAGATTGATTATTGGATTTGTTAGTCCCCGATTAGGCTTAAAAAAATTGTAGTAACCTGGATTCGAAATGGCGTAAATTGGATTTGCTTTTGCAATTAATTGAACTTCTCTACACCATCTATGATCAGGCCTATCTGGATCTTCTATTACCTTTTCCGAAATAGGACTAACCAGATGTGTTAGGTGAACTAGATAATTCTTACGGCCATTAATTTTATTAGGCTTTTGAAACAAAACAATAATGTCACCAACATTTGGAGTACGAGCACTACCTCCTTTAGCACTAGGCCAGTTTAATAGAAATGGTTTCTTGCAATCTACCTCTTCATAAGCCCAATCATTTCCTTGATTTCGTTTGACATTTTTAATCCAAACTATGTTTTTAGCATTATACATGTATTAGGTTTTTTTATTGAGTTTAAAGCAAATTAAATCAGGAATTTAGGGTTTTATGAGCTGGTAATTGAGGTAGAAGCTGTAAAATGGGGGTTTTTCCTGTTTTTTAATGTACACCCAGGAAATCTTGGAAAAAACTAGCCTTATTTGATGAATAGATTTAGACCTCTATGGTTCTTATAAATTTTAGACTTGATTTAGAACAGAAAATACTTCAATGCACGCAAGCTTTCTGTTCAAATTATTCCGATCTCAAGCATAATGGAATCCAGCCTGATTTTACAAAGGACTATGTACAGGCCCTTGGTACGCTCATGGAATCCTTTCGACTGGAGTATTGTCCCAGTACTAAAAATGCCGAATGGCTCTATGATTTTGTTGCTTATTCCTTAGATGAACATGGGGAATTGGAAAGGGTTGTCCTTTGTTTGGAAAGTGAAGTAAGCGACCGAAAGCTAGAAGGTATCCGTTACGATTTTCAAAAGCTGTTGCTCTGCAATGCACCCATAAGGGTAATGTTAACGGTGGTAAAAGATTCGGAGGAAAATACCCTAAATGGTTTATTCCAAAGTTTTCAAAACTGGATTGAGGCTTGCGAAAACCCCAAACCGGGAGATCGTTTTCTTATTCTATTATGGGATGATTGTGATACCGGGGAGGTACATCATCGGGTATTGCTTAAGGGGGGAGTTTGAGACGATAGTAACTACTATAGACGATAGATTTGATTGAATTGGTAGCTGGTAGTTAGTCGTTGGTAGTTTGTTTGAGACGATAGATTTGATTAGAGCCAAAGAAGTAGGATTGGTCTTTCAAATTATGGTGCAGCGGGTTTAACCGCACCCGCCTGCCGATAGGTAGGAAGACGCGAAGAAGCACCTGCCTGCCGGTAGGCGGGAAGGATCGCAAAGTTCCTTTGAGTAACGCTGTGTAACGCTGCGTAACTCTGCGCTCTTTGTACCTCCCTGCCTGCCGGTAGGCGGGGAGCGACGAAGGAGCGGGCGGTGAGGCAATAGCGCAGCGGGCGGTGAATCTAACCGCAAAGATGCGAAGGGGCAAAGGTTCGCAAAGTTTCTCTGTAAACCTCCGCGTCCTTTGTGCCTCTAGCGACAAAGGAGCGGGCGGTGAGGCAATAGCACAGCGGGCGGTGAAGCAAATCGTAAATCTTCCTTCTTTTTAAAGATGATTCCCGGAGAAAGGCTAATTTCCGAATTGCAAGCCTAAGGTTTTTTGGAAAATGGAAATACGGTCCAGTCTTCAGCTTATTGAAAAAAGAGCTACCCATAGCTGGCCTATTTTACTATTGGCCTCGGACTTTTCGCGGTACTGGACCAAATTCCCTTCTCCACGAACGGATACCATCGACCTGATCTATGAATACACCGCTAAAATAGTAGGGGATCACTTTGGGCTGCCCATTCCCCCCGTAGCTTTAATTAAGGCCGAGGCGGGTTCTTTTCGCGAGCGAGATTATCCCTGGCTTAAAGTCGGATCGCTAGGTTTTGGCTCCCAGGAAGTCCTTCAAAATGATGCGCTGAGTCAACATAGCGCCTTGATACGAAGCAAGCATGACTTTAACTGTATTCAAAATCCACTGGATTTAATTCGTATTGCCATTTTCGACCTGCATATGGCCAATACCGATCGATCTGATGCCAATTTTAACCTACTCCTAAAAAGGGGCTCGGGAGATCAAATAATAGCGATTGACCATGCCCAAATTTTTAAGGGTCCTAATTATAAAAATGACTTTAAGGCAGTGCCAGAAACTTCGATCGGCAATTCTGTGCTGCGTACGAATTACGGGCATTCCATTTTAAAGTATATAGATCAAAGTTATTTTAAAGCCGTACTGCAGGATTATGAAAACCGACTGCCTTCCTTGGCCCCCAAATTGGCCCGTCTTAAGCAATCTATTCCTGAAGAATGGGCATTAAGCCCAGAACTGCACCAGCGAATTAGCGAATTTCTGCTAAATGAAGAGCGATGGGATTCGATAGCCCGCGCCTTTCGTAGATTTTTTGGATTTTTGTAAATACTAAGGCCATGAACACTTTTATAAGCAAACTCTACATACGCACCAATTCCCTCAACGAGGAGAAAATCTGCGTGGGCTTATATGCCGTATCTGAAAGCTTTGTTCATTTTGATTTTTCGAAACGAAAATTGCATTGGATGCGTCCTTTTTTGGAAAAGGATGTCTTAAATAGCCTGGAACGTAATTTAAAGTCTTTAAGAAAAGAAATTAGAGATCTGGAAAAGGATTCGGGTATCTTTAGGTCCGAGTGGAAAAATCGTTTTTTAAGTCCGGGTCATTTTAATTATTTAAACACCTATTCTGCGGGTTTAATGGCAATCGATAAGCCTCATCCGATTGCTTTGGAATTAAATCTAGATTCTTATCTGCAACTTTTTCGCACTTATGTGGATGAAGGCTCTGATTCCATAAGCGCGGAGAAGAAGCCCAGTTTCAAGCGTCATTTTTCAGAATGTTTGAAACGTCCTGAGTTTGATCGTATAGATAAAGAGTATACCCTAAGTCCTAAATTTATCAATAGCATTTACCTAGAGCATAAGGTAGATTTTATAGGTAAAAACGGAGCCCTGCTAGCAGGCTTTTCCATCGACTTCAATACCGAAGCTCATACCATAGAGCGTCACTTAATAGAGTTTGCTTCCATTAGTCGCGGTTTGAATGATTTTTCTAAACTGCATAAAATGAAAGGGGGTAATTATTATGCCTTCTTTAGTGAACCATCAGGAAAAGAGGCCCGGAGTTTATTGGATCGTGCCAGAGCAGATCACAGCAAAGGATTCGAACTGCGCGAAATTGACTATTTGGATGTACTTGCTCCTCATCTGGAAAGGGAGGAGTTTAGCAAGTTCTCAGCTTTTGTGAACTCCTTAGAACCGGGACGATAAATTGGATTGAAGCCAAGGAAGTAGGATTGGTCTTTCAAATTTTGGTGCCGTGGGTTTAACCGCAAAGACGCGAAGAAGCAAAGATTCGCAAAGCATCTCCTTAGACCTCTGTGCACCTCCGCGCTCTTTGTGCCTCGAGCGACAAAGGAGCGGGCGGTGATGCAATAGCGAAGCGGGCGGTGAATTAGGTAGTTGGTAGTTAGTCGTTGGTAGTTTGTTTGAGACGATAGTAGATAGACCATAGACGGTAGATTTGATTGGAGCCAAGGAAGTAGGATTGGTCTTTCAAAATTTGGTGCAGCGGGTTTAACCGCACCTGCCTGCCGATAGGTAGGAAGAAGCAAAGAAGCACCTGCCTGCCGGTAGGCGGGAAGGTTCGAAAAGTATCTCTCTGTCTGCCAGTAGGTCACTCTGCGTAACTCTGTGCTCTCTGCATCTCTAGCGAAGCGGGCGGTGAAGCATACCACAAAATACCTCTGTGTACCTCTGCGCTCTTTGTGCCTCTAGCGACGAAGGAGCGGGCGGTGAGGCAATAGCGAAGCGGGCGGTGAATCTAACCGCAAAGAAGCGAAGGAGCAAAGTTTCGCAAAGGAACTCTAAGGTCCCTCCGTGCACCTCCGCGTCCTTTGTGCCTCTAGCGAAGCGGGCGGTGAGGCAATAGCGAAGCGGGCGGTGAAGCAACAACCTATCCAATTCTCCCCTTATATTCGTAGCTCAAAACCTAATTTGAATTAGTTGTAAGTTCAAACCAGTTTTAAAACATGAAAACCTTCTTCTGCCTCGCCTTATTTATCCTCGGTTTCAATTTGCAAGCACAATACCGCTATGGCCCTATAGCGCAATTGGGTTTAAGTCATATTTGGACAGACTATGATGCCGATTTGCAGGAACAAGAGCGCTTTTTGGGTGCCGCCTATTCCCTGGGAGTTTTTGCCGAAAGGAGTCTTAGCGAAAAATCCAATCTTGGATTTAGCTTAAACCTCCAGCAAATAGGCAGTAAGGAAAAGACCATTGGCCCTTATTATAAAATTCCAGCCAATAATCGGGATTACCAGGATTTAAGAACCGAACATCGCCTATTGGGCTACCTAAGCTTGCCTATTTACTATTCCTATAATTTGGATAAGTTTCAGCTTCAGCTAGCCTGGAACACCTCTTTATTATTGGCCTATTATGTGCGAACAGAATACGCCTGGAGACGAGACAATGGTGAAGCCCATCCGGCAGGAGAGGATCAGTTCTACAGGCTTAGTCCGAATAATCTTGCCTATAAGTATCTTGATTTTGGTCCACAAGTCGCTTTGCTCTACTCCCTTAGTGATCGTTTGCAAGTTCAGGCTAGCTATTACCATGGATTGCAGCAAATTATCTATGAAGGCATTAGTAGCGAGGCCTATATACGATCCTTGCAATTTGGATTTCGTTGGGTGATTAATGAAGAATAGCTCGGGCTTGAATTACAAATTCAAGCCATTATTACAAATTCAAGCCAGTATTGACCCTGAATCGAATTTGCAACTGGATCGAATTTGCAACTGGATCGAATTTGCAATTCGATCCAGTTTAAAATACTAAAGCCACGATCATCGTAATGATGGACCGTGGCCTTAGGATTGCTATGCGAACAAATTAATCTTTAGAGAACCTGAATCTTTTGCATCTTCAGTACTTCTCCTTTTTGGTTTTTGATTTGCACCAGGTATAAACCAGGATGTGCAGGGGGGAGGATATTTATTTGCTTGCCGCTGTTAGCAATTTCGCTGCGATTGATTTGACTCAATACTTGACCATTGAGGCTCAGAATTTCGATTTGCCCTAATTCATTTTCGTTCTCAAGCGCAATGCTTAAGGTCTCACCACTTTGAATAGGGTTAGGGTAAACCTGGATATTAGAAGCTTGATTCTCTTCTAATCCAATTCCCAAGGAATTACGCACTACGTAAGGACGGTAAAAGAAGCCAGTAATATTATTAAGTCCATCTAAATTGTAGCTAAGAACGGGGTAGCCCGATCCTGTTTTAGCATAAAACACTACAAAGTGGGTAGTTTGTGAATTTCCCTGAGTAAGTCCAAAGGCATTCATTAAGGCTGGAGGTGCAGGCTGTCCACCTAAGAAAAAGCTATCGGTGGTGGTATGCATTACGTCGATCATATATGCATCTACCGGAGGCATGGCATTTCCAAATTCATCAGGAATAATAACCTGACCTTCACCTACCACAGTACGAGTTTCTTGATCGGTGTTTTTGATGTATCCAGGAGCTTGGTTTAATCCAAAACCGGCAATGGTTAAATCGAAATTAACGACACGATTATTAGAGCGAGACCAGCTACTTTGTGAGTTTACTGGGAATTTTAATAGATAAACGGTGTCTTGAAAAGGAATACGCTGTTTATTGATCACCAATTCATCGCCGGCATTTCCAGTAAAAACCCCTAAACTCTCCCAATAGTCTTCTACATAAAAGGCAGCTACATAAAAGCCACTGGCATTAATATTATAGAATTCATAGCCATCAATACTGGCTCCACTAGGGCTGTTCAGATCATCGTAAACGAAATTGTAAACATCAGGATAGCCGGTGGTACTATCCTTGGCATCAAAATAAACTAAGGAGTCGAATGACGTTGGGATCAAGGTAGAATAGTCCCAGGTTTGACCGCTACCCGGAGTAGCTGGACTCACCGAAGAAACATTAGCTCGGTGGTAAATATCCGAGCCGGCTGCCGGAACCGAAAAATTCGAAAAGTCGATGATTTGAGCGTTTAAGTTGCTCACTAGGGTCATCGCGGCTAAAGCGGAAAATAGTAGTTTTTTCATAGGTATTGTTTTGAAAGATTTACTGCCGCAAAGGAGCGAATAGTCCCGGATTCTGGATATTAAAATCGAACCAGGCTTTATAAAATTTGAAACCTATATGTTCTTAGGTGTTGATAATGAGGATTCAGGCTTGAATTACAAATTCAATCCAGTATCGAATTCAATCCGGTACTGCACTAGATCGAATTTGCAATTCGATCGGTAATCGACTATAAGTACTGTCCTGGAGTTTCTTCGAATTTATCCTTAAAGCATTTCACAAAATAGGCAGCACTATTAAAGCCACAGGCAAAGGCTATCTCCGAAACATTGCCTTCCTTTTGCTGCAGCATTTCCTTGGCCTTATCCAAACGGAAATTCTGGATAAGCTTATTGGCAGATATGCCTAAGAGGGCCTTAAGCTTTCGATTGAGATGGGTTTTACTCATGGCCACTTCATCGGCCAAATTCTCCACGCCAAAGCTTGGGTTGCTGAACTCCTTATCCAGGCAAGTTTCCAGTTTTTGCAAAAAGGCTTTATCTACCTTATTAACAGTATTCTCCTGTACTTGCTGTAAGTTTTCCTGTGCTTGCTTTTGCAACCAGAGCGCTCTTTGCTTTAAGATATTCTTGACTCTCAACAGTAGTTCTTCCGAATCAAAAGGCTTGGCCAGATAGTCATCAGCGCCAGCGGCTAATCCTTCATTAACGGCCTGCTGTTCGCTTTTGGCAGTTAGCAGGATAATAGGGATATGACTGGTTTGGGGATGGTTCTTTAATTTCAAGGTTAGTCCCTTGCCATCCAATTCGGGCATCATTAAATCGCTGATGATCAAATCCGGCATTTGCGCCTGGGCTATCTCCCAACCACTGTTTCCGTTTTCGGCAACCAGGACTTCAAAATCAGAGACCAGGCAAGATTTAAGGTATTTCCTCAAGTCTGGATGGTCTTCTACTACTAGTACTGTAGCCTTATGGCTTGGATTGATTTCTCCAGAATCTGGCTCTGATCCATCTTCTTCTATAAACTCTAATTCGGTATGGTCTTTAAAGTTTTCAGGATAAGGGATTTCAATGCTAAAGAGGCTACCCTGCTTAATTTGACTTTCCACTTTTATGTCACCTCCATGTTGCTCAACCAGCGCTTTGCAGAGAGCTAAGCCAATACCGGTGCCGGCCATCGGATTGCGAGGAGCATCTGGATCCTGGTAAAATCGATCGAATACATAGGGAAGGGCCTTGGCGCTTATTCCCGCACCTTGATCTTCCACTTGTATCCGTACTTTCTGATTCTCCAAGCTTTGCAGTTTTAAGCTCACAAGCGCATCGCTGCCACTGAACTTTATAGCATTGCTCAGCAAATTGGCAATAATCTGCTGCATTTTCTCCCCATCAAAGGGAAAGAAGAGGGGATTCTCGGTACCATGATATTTCAGTCGAATACCACGCTCCTGAGCCAAAGAGCTAAATTGACTTAATTGATAATTGAGGAAGGCGTTTAAGTCCTGCTTCTTTAAGATCAGCTGAGGAGGGTTAAACTCTTGTCGGCTTAAATCTAAGATTTGGTTCACCAGATTTTGTAAGCCTTCTGTAGCATTTTTAGCGATACCCAGGGCCTCTTTCTGATCGCCTTCTGGCAGATCTTGCCAAACTCGCTTAACCGGATCAGCCACCAATGTAAGGGGACTGCGCAATTCGTGGGAGATGTCTTCGAAAAAGCGACTCTTAATATGGATCAATTGTTGGGCTTCTCTTCGCTCTTGCTGGATTTTAGTCACCTCGGCCGCCAGTGAGAAAAAGAGGATTAAAGAGAAGATCAATGTTCCGATCTGAAAGAAATAAGGACTAAAGTAGGAATTGGGAACCCAGCCCAATTCGGTGATAGTCATTAATAAAGCGCCGACCAGTAAAATCACGAAAGAAATTAATAATCGCTGAGCCGCTTCCACTTTTTGGATACTGTAGTAGATCACCATAAACAGATGCACCACCAGTACATAGGCCAGAGCATAATTGATCCAATAGAGCAGAGGACCAAAGATGGAGATAAGTAAGAGGCCCAAGGTAATAAGGTGGCTAATACTGAAAAACCAAAAGGCTTTTTTACTCCTCTTCCTCAGTTGTAGGTATTCCTCCACAAAAAGCCCTCCAAAAAGAGTAAGGAAGGAAAGTACAATTAAACTGGGTTTAAAGGGATCAATATCCTTGAACCAGCTTAGCCAAAAGGGATTTAAATTGCTGCGAATCTGGAAATAAGGAATCCAAAAAAGCATATGCAAGCCAAAATAAACCAGCGCTCGATATTTGATTAGATAGGCCGCTACAAAAGCAAAGAGACCGATCAAGAGTATCATACCAGCATAAAGGTTTTGAATGCGAGTTTTTTGATAGTATTCTGCTCTTAAAGCCGAGGCCTCGAAGAGGAATAATTCTGTGTAATGGGGATTGGTATTTGAGGGCTCAAATTCCTGATAAACCAATAAGGCCTGGCCTTCATCAGACCCTAACTGTAATGGCAAATAATGATGCGCGCTGGGTAACGCATTTTTAGCTTGACCTAAACTATCAACCTGAATTCCCTTTTCCTTAAAATGGAAAAGCACAATGCGATTCGCGAGTCGGCAAAAGCGAAGAAACAAACTAAGATCTGCTCCACTGCGATTATCCAATCGAAAATAAAGGAATTGCCCCTGGTTATGATCTCCCAGTTCTTTATTGATGAAGCTATATTGATCCGCATTTAAGGGAATAGATTCTAAATCCTCAATTACGACTAGTGAATCCCTAAAGTCGGCATTGTAGATTTCAGGATCTGAGATGCTAAAGCTCTGAATACCATGATGACCCTGACTCCATAAGCCAAAAGGCAAGAGGAATGCAAATAGTAAAAGCCTAAAGAGCTTAATGGGGGGCAAAGGCATGGTAGAGTTTTCCCAGCGAATTTAGCACAATTCTATGCTGAAAGCCGCAGGGAAAAGCCCCATTTATTGTCTTTCAGCTTTAAGCTTGAATTATGCCCGGGTTGTAAGCTCTTTCAATAGGAGCATGATTGGCCATTTCAATTCCCATGCTAATCCAAGTACGGGTGTCTAAGGGATCAATAATAGCATCGGTCCACAAACGAGCAGCGGCATATTCCGGCTTCATTTGCTCTTCGTAGCGATCCTGAATTTTCTTGAGCATCGCTTCTTCCTGCTCCTTACTGATTTCCTCACCTCTGGATTTTAAGCTGGCTTTTTCGATTTGCAAGAGCACCTTCGCGGCTTGAGCTCCGCCCATTACCGCCAGCTTACTGTTAGGCCAAGCTACAATAAGTCGGGGATCGTATGCCTTACCACACATGGCATAATTACCGGCACCAAAGCTATTGCCAATGATTACCGTAAACTTGGGTACCACCGAATTACTCATGGTGTTCACCATTTTGGCGCCATCTTTAATAATACCGCCGTGCTCACTGCGCGATCCTACCATAAAGCCGGTAACATCTTGCAAGAATACCAATGGGATTTTCTTCTGATTGCAATTGGCAATAAAGCGAGAAGCCTTATCGGCTGAATCGGAATAAATTACTCCTCCAAATTGAGTCTCGCCCTTTTTGGCGCGCAGTAATTCGCGGTTGTTCGCCACTATACCTACCGCCCAGCCATCGATACGGGCATAGCCGGTAATGATTGTACGACCGTATCCCGCTTTATATTCTTCAAATTCTGAATTGTCTACCAGGCGCTCAATAATGTCTAAAGTCTTATAGGGCTTGCCATCCCGTGGAATTAAGCCGTAAATTTCTTTAGGATCCTTAGCCGGCTTTTGGGCTTTGGCGCGATTAAAACCAGCTTTATTGGTATCGCCCATTTTATCGACAATATTCTGGATGCTAGTTAAGGCATCCTTATCGTCTTTAGCCTTATAATCAGTAACTCCTGAAATTTCGCTGTGCGTTGTAGCTCCACCCAGGCTTTCATTATCAATATCTTCACCAATGGCTGCTTTCACTAAATAGGAGCCTGCTAAAAATATAGATCCGGTTTTATCCACGATCAAAGCCTCATCGCTCATAATAGGCAAATAGGCACCACCGGCAACGCAGGAACCCATGATGGCGGCAATTTGACTAATCCCTTTAGAGGATAGAATGGCATTATTTCTAAAGATGCGTCCGAAGTGTTCTTTATCCGGAAAAATTTCATCCTGCATTGGCAGATATACTCCCGCACTGTCTACCAGATAAATGATAGGAATATGGTTTTCCATGGCCAATTCCTGGGCCCTTAAGTTTTTCTTGCCGGTAATAGGGAACCAGGCGCCAGCCTTAACCGTGGCATCATTGGCTACTACTAAGGTCATGCGGCCCTTGATATAACCCAACACAACTACAACTCCGCCACCAGGACAGCCTCCATGCTCGGCATACATATCGTAACCGGCAAAGGCACCAATCTCAATTTGAGGTTTCTTCGAATCTAATAAATAGGCAATACGCTCCCGAGCTGTAAGTTTTCCTTGCTCATGTTGTTTGGCAATCTTTTTATCGCCGCCGCCTTTGTGGATTTTATGGAGTTTGGTTTTTACTTCCGAAACCAGAAGTTTCAGATGGTCTTCGTTCTTGTTAAATTCCAAGTTCATTAGTTCGCGCAATTTTCAACGGTAATTACCGCTTTGAGAGAGAAAAGTTGAGGTGAGAAAGCATCACTTTGCAATAAGCTGAAGACATTTTGCTCTTCACGCACACTTACAAAAATGATTTCGGGTAGGCCATCACCACTAAGGTCGCCATACCAGTATAATTCGGGGATGCTGCAGCTACCATAGTCGCCCAGCACTTCTTTGAGGTCTTGTGTTTTGGTTTCGGCACCAAAGCCCATACTAGCTACCAGCTTATAGTTTTCGGCTTTGGGGCAAGGTCCAGCTTTAGTGATGGAACCGGTTGCACTGAGTTTCAATCCGTTTTGGGGATCTAAAGTCCATTCTTGCCCTGGGAATAAGCGCTTACCGCGGATGCTAATCGTTTTTAAAACATCGGCTAATTGCACTTCCTGATAAGGGTAGGAGCCGGGTACGCCAAAAAGGAATAAGCTTCGTTCATCCTGATCCGTAAGTACATCAAATTCCATGGTTTGGCTATTCTGATTCTTACTTAAAACCACATTCAGGTTTAAAGGTTTAATGGCCATGGTCCCAGTGGGATTAATTTCATCATCCAGAAAAACCCCATACCAATAGAGTTTTAAATTTATATCCTGCACCGGACCGCAGTAATTATAGGTCTCGGTTAAGAATTGGAATTCAGGATTGGGTAAATAAATATGTGGGGTTTTTAGTACTTCTTCTTGGGCTGCTATTATGGTGTCCCCCAAGCTATCACCCGCTAGCAATTTTTTAGAAGCCTCAATAAGGCTGTCAGTTTCAAAGCTGAGATCAATGGTTTCCAGAAATCCATCGAAGGAGTAGCCCTGCTGACCTTTATAATTTACCTGGCGCCAAAAGCCTTTGATGCCTTCATATTGCAATTCGCCATAGCTGCTGTCGGCACAATAATGTACGGTGTCATTTTGCGGAATGGTGCGGATAAATCCTTTACCGGGCGCTTTACGAAGAATTAAACCACTAGGGGCTGTAACCTTGGCCCAGGTTTTTGGGCATTCTTGTGCGAGAAGAGCGGGGCTCGCCATAAGGAAGCAGAGCAGCACCGCAATGATGGGGAACCTTTGGAGCATGCGCGAAAATACAAATTATAGCTGCCTTAAATAGTCGTAAGCTGCCGGACCTTCATTGAAGATTAAATCCAAAACCGAGAGCTCCGATTTGAAAGCGGTTTTATGATCAAATACCTGCGGGTATGCCGGATTTTGCTGTTCCGAGCGCAGTTTAGGGGAGAAGCTTTCGCGGAAGTCGTTTTCCACAGGATTAGGTTCCAACCAACTTTCACTGAGCTGTACAATACCATCAAAGCGCAACCATTTTAAGATGAGTTGAGTTGTAGCCAGATTAAGCTCCGCTAAATTTTGAGGCGCTTGGGCAAAGAGGGCTTCAATCTCAGGTGCCAGAGCATCGAAGAAAGGACTGCCCCCATAGGAGGTGTTTAAGGCTTGCCAATGTTGCTGTGGCCAGTGATCGCGCTCACTGATTTGGGTATCTCGCATCAAGCCCCGACTGTTTTTATCGATGGCCAAATTGAGCATGAGCTCGCCATTAGGTCCGTCGATATAGCAACGGTTGCGATAGGTCTGCTTTTGAAAGCGATCGTATTGTTCCAGAATAACTTGATCACAGCGGATGAGCTGCGCATAATAGGAGACAGGCCCCCAGTAAGTTAAGCTGAACAATCCTTGAATCAAGCGGCTTGCTTTTTCTTATTCCGCCAGTAACGGAAACCATAGAAAGCCGCCACTGCTCCAATAAAGTACCAGAAATAAGAGCGACGTTCGCCTTCGCCACTAACGGTGGTAAATACACGGTCGGTACGAATCTTATCCATGCCACTAGCGTATTTGTCGTAGCTCATCCAAATGAAAACCGGCTTTCCTACGATATGGTCGGCGGGTACAAAACCCCAATAACGACTATCCAGCGAATTATGACGGTTATCACCCATCATCCAGTAGTAGTCCTGGGCAAAGGTGTAATGCGTTTGTTCTTCACCGTCAATAATAAACTTATGACTCATCCCTTGTTTGGGCGAAACTACTTTAAAGTCATGCCCCTCATAAACCTCAATTATACGCTTGTAGAGATGGTAATTATTGATGGTGAGCTCCACTTGTGATCCGGCCGATGGAATTTGAATAGGGCCGAAATTATCGCGGGTCCAATGGTAAGGGTTTCCGGGAGGGAAGATCTGAGAACCATTGTCGTGATAAGCAGCATAATAAAACTGCAAACTGGAAGGAATGGACTTATCTAAATACTTGTGATTAAGTACAAAGAGGGTGTCGATATTTGAAATCTGCTTAAAAGTCTCAATAGCCGCATCACTAATGGTCACTACATAATCTTGCATGCCTTGAGGGATCTCAATCTGGCCAACTCGATTTCCATAGTTGCGCACAATGTTCGCGTGTAATTCACGTAAATCGATAACATCGTTAGCATCTCCAGTGGTATTGATGTCGAAGTCCTCCTTAAGCTTATTTTCATTTAAATAACCCTGGGTCCGCACAAAGTACTGGAACTGCTTAATGGTGCGATCCGGCATTTCCTGGGTTTCTCCATTAATGTAAACCTCACCGTCTTTAATATTCAACTGATCCCCGGGTAAACCCAAGCAGCGCTTTACATAATGTTCGCGCTTATCAACCGGATAATAGTCTTCCATGGGATAATTGAATACCACCGGATCATTGCGCTTTACATCGCTAATCTTGGGTAAGCGTAAATAAGGAAAAGTCACCGCATCACTAAAGGATTTCACTTCGGTAAAAGGAATCTTATTGTGCATCAGCGGAAGCGAGAAGGGAGTCATGGGCAAACGACTGCCATACTGCAATTTGCTCACGAAGAGGAAGTCACCCACCATCAGCGATTTCTCCATCGATGGAGTAGGGATGGTAAAGGCTTCGAAGGTATAAGCGCGAATTAAAGTAGCGGCCACCACAGCAAATACGATGGATGCAAAGCCTTCACTGATGTATTTACGGATGATTTGAATATCACGATCCTGATACTTCAATTTGCTGGTATAACCCAGATATCCGAAATAGAGACCGAGGGTAATAACCCCCAATACGGTATTGATGATATTGGCGATGCGATACATGTGCATCAGCTCAAAGAAGATCACCACCATCATTACATTACCTACAACTGGTAAAATGGCCAGGATGGTCCACCACCAAGGACGGTGAATCACCTTGGTCATGATGTAAATATTGTAATAGGGCAGCAGGGCTTGCCAACTTTTATAGCCGGCGCCGGTGATAAAGCGAAGGGCTAAAACTCCATAATATACTTGCAGGAGGGTAAGAAAAATCAGCGTAAGGCCTATACTCATGATGGTAAATTTAATACATCGCGCATGCTGTAAACGCCTTGTTTGCCATTTAGGTATTCAGCAGCAATTACAGCACCTAATGCAAAGCCTTGGCGGTTATGCGCAGTATGGGTAATTTCAATATCGTCGATGGCACTGCTATAGCGAATGCTATGGGTGCCAGGTACTTCGTTTTCACGGATGGCTTCGATACTCAGATCAGAATCTGATTGAGCATTTTCTTTTAAAGCCCATTTATCTTTTTGAGGAAGACCTTTAATTAAGTCTTCAGCCAAACTAATGGCGGTTCCGGAGGGAGCATCCAATTTATGGATATGATGAATTTCGGTCATCTCCGCATTGTAATCGGAATAAGGAGCCATCAAATCGGCCAAATAACGATTGAGCGCAAAAAAGAGATTCACGCCTAAACTAAAGTTAGAGGCATAAATTAATCCACCATTCTTCTCCTGGCAAAGGGATACAATTTCATCATATCGATCGAGCCAGCCCGTGGTACCGGTTACTATGGGTACTCCAGATTCCAAGCAAGTTTTAAGGTTGCCATAGGCTGCTTCCGGAACGGAGAACTCAATGGCCACATCGGCCTTTTTCAATTCGGAAACTTGTGTGCCTTCCGAACCAAAACGGGCCACTACTTCATGACCGCGATCCACTAAAATCTTTTCCAGGGTTTTGCCCATCTTTCCGTATCCTACTAAGGCTACTTTCATGGATCGAGATTTATTTTGAGACCAATGCCTACGGCCGAGAAATTGCCCATGGGGATAATTCGCGGTTCGAGGTTAAAGCTCAGGTCTTCGTTTACATTGTAATAAAAGAGGTGGGCATCTACATGGGCATCTACCACATTTAAGGCCCAAATAGCAGCGCCAATAATTAGGGATAGATCACGCCAATCGCGGTAAATATTTTGCAATTCTACCAATTGTCGATCCGAGTAAATCCCTTGATATTGATCAACACCCGAACTATCTGCCCGAATTAGAAAAGCATCCAGATACTGGCGGTACAAACGGTGATTATCAATAGCGAAATAAGCACAGGCGCCAATTCCACCATAAATGATGGGCATTTTCCAATACTTGCCATTATAGGCTTGTCCGGCTCCGGGTAATAGGGTAGAAAGCCAGGTTGCCCTGCTAACTGAATGCAGCTGGGAGCTGTCTAAAGGCTCCTTGCGGCTATCTTCATAGCTAAGACTATCATTGTTTTGGCCACTAAGCTGAAAGCTTGCCAAACAAATTATGATATGAAGGATGTACTTGGAAATGACCTTAGTTTTGGAGTTGCTCCAGAATGCGATCCAATTCGGCATCATTGCGGAAGCTAATGCTGATTTTCCCACGACCACGCTTGCTACGGCTTAGGTCCACTTTCATCTGAAGTTTTTCAGAGAGATTTTCCTGGGCTTGCGCATAGTTTTCGGGTAATGGGCTGGAGCTAGTACTGGCTTTGCTTGTACTTTCCGTTTTGGAAGTTTTCAGCTTGCGCACGGCTTCCTCAATTTGACGCACACTCAAATCTTTCTTGATGGCATCATGGTAAAGCTCTACTTGCTCCTCTTCCTGCTCTACATTGATTAAGGCTCGGGCATGACCCATGCTAATCATTTTGTCGCGCAGTCCCGCCTGAATCAAAGGCTGTAATTTAAGGAGGCGTAAATAGTTGGTAATGGTCGAACGCTTTTTACCTACGCGCTCGCTCATGGCTTCCTGAGTAAGATCACATTCCTCAATCAATCTCTGATAGCTCAAAGCAATCTCAATGGGATCGAGTTCTTCCCTTTGAATGTTCTCCACCAGTGCCATTTCCAAAGTGGACTGATCATCCGCCAAACGGATATAGGCAGGAATACTGTCCAGACCTGCGATTTTAGAGGCCCTGTAACGACGTTCACCAGAGATAATTTGGAAATTATCCCCCTCAACCTTGCGAACAGTTATGGGCTGAATGATGCCGAGTTCCTTGATAGATACGGCTAGTTCTTCCAGCGCCTCAGGGTCAAATAGGGTACGGGGCTGATCGGGATTGGCCACGATCTGCTCCAATGGGATTTCGGCAATGCTGCCTAATACTTTATCTGCATTTTGATCTTTACCGGTGCTAACATTACCGGTGTCATTTAAGAGGGCGGCGAGGCCCTTGCCCATAGCCTTACGTTTAGGTGTAGCCATTCAGTACTTTTTCAAAAGGATGCTTAGGCTTCTGCCTCGATCTCTTCGTTTTTCTCTAAAAATTCGCGGGCCAAATTTAAGTAATTCTCCGCGCCATTACTGGAAGCATCATACATGATGATGGTTTCTCCATAACTTGGCGCCTCACTTAAACGCACATTACGTTGAATTATGGTATTGAAAACCATTTTACTGAAATGGGTTTTCACTTCTTCAACTACCTGATTGCTCAATCGTAAGCGCGAATCGTACATGGTTAGCAGTAATCCTTCAATATCCAGATCAGGATTGTGCAGGTTTTGTACACTTTTAATCGTATTCAATAATTTACCCAAACCTTCCAATGCGAAGTACTCACATTGGATAGGGATAATCACGCTATCCGCAGCCGTAAGGGCATTCAAGGTGATCAATCCTAAAGAAGGAGCGCAATCAATAAAGATATAGTCGTATTTGTCTTTTACTGATTCCAGAGAACGACGCAGCATTTGCTCCCGCTGATCTTTGTCGACCAATTCGATTTCTACCGCCACCAAATCAATTTGAGCAGGAATTAAATCGAGATTCGGATTCTTGGTACTTACAATGGCCTCAGCGGCATCAATCTCATGCTCCAGCACCTGATAGGTACCTACTTTAACCTCGTCGGGATTAAAGCCTAAAGCCGAAGTGGTATTGGCCTGAGGGTCCGCATCGATTACTAAAACTTTCTTCTCCAGCACGCCGAGGCTGGCCGACATATTTACAGAAGTGGTAGTCTTACCTACGCCGCCTTTTTGGTTGGCAATGGCAACAATTTTACCCATTGATAGAATATTTTGATCTTTTTAGAGCTTCGCTTGTTCCTAATTTTGCACGACGGAACCGCCGTATCGCGCCCGATTTTTTTCGGATGCCTAAAATACAAATCTAATTGCTTAACCTTTCGATTTCGATCGGATTTACAAAGATTATTGAACAAGATGATAACCGTAATTTGTGGAACCCACAGACCCAAGAATATAACTCGAAAAATTGTAGATAAGTATTGTCAAATGCTCCGCGCCGCCGGGCAGGAGATTAACTTATTTGAACTAGAAGAATTGCCACGTGATTTCGTTTTTGGCGATAGCTTCGGTAATAGAAGTCCTGTTACTGAGGAGATTATCAAAACTAAAATCATCCCTGCCGATAAACTGGTTATCATTAGCCCGGAGTACAATGGCAGTTACCCTGGCGTTTTAAAAGCCTTTATGGATGGCATGGATCCACGATTGTGGAAAGGGAAAAAGGTTGCTCTAGTAGGAGTGGCTTCTGGCCGAGCTGGAAACATCAGGGGGATGGATCATTTGACCCATGTTTTGCATTATCTGCGGATGGAGGTTTTCTCTAATAAAGTGCCTATCTCCAAGGTTAATGGTCTTTTAAATGATCAAGGTGAATTGGAAGATGAAGAAACCCTGCGCGTATTGCAAAGGCAGGTAGATGAATTCTTAGAATACTAAATGAAAAAAGCTCCCTTATGAGGAGCTTTTTTGTGGAATATCTTAAGCTTTTAGATGTCTTCGAAAGAAACATCGGTATAGCCTGCAGTATTATTTTCTAGAGTCGTTTCCAATGCGCCTTCTTCGTGATTGTAGTCCTCAGCTCTGCTGTGGAAGTCGGGCTCATGTCGATCGGAAATTACCTCTTCACCTCTTTTATCGATGATGTAATCGGTAGCGGCATTCAACATTTCACTGAATTGCTCAAAGTCTTCTTTGTACAGGTAAATCTTGTGCTTCTTGTAGTACACATTGCCATTCTCGGCGGTGTGTTTCTTGCTCTCCGTGATGGTTAAGTAGTAATCGTCAGCTTTAGTCGCCCGTACATCGAAGAAATAAGTTCTTCGCCCTGCTCTTAAAACCTTGGAATGGATTTCCTCCTGCACGTTTTGTCCTTGATCACTCATCGCAATTGGGTTTATACGGGCAAAGCTAAAAAAATATGGATTCGTCCATGGATCGAATTGCAAATTGGATCCAGTTAAGTCTATTGTCTACCGTCTAATATCTATCGTCTCTTAGCAACCTAATCAACAAACCAGACTCCAAAACCCAGCTACTAACTACCTTTTTCCAACTCCAGCAACTGCTGCTCGTACATCTCTTGATAGTAGCCACCTTCTTGCATTAAGGTATCGTGGTTTCCTTCTTCGATTACGCGGCCGTTTTCCAGAACCAGAATATGATCCGCATTTTTAACGGAGCTTACGCGATGACTGATAATCAAGCTGGTGCTTTGATCGATTAGTTTCTTGAGATTGCTAAGAATGGCTTCTTCTGTTTCGGTATCTACAGCCGAAAGACAATCATCGAAAATAAGCAGGGGTGGAGCTTTAATAATGGCTCGGGCAATGCTCACCCTTTGTTTTTGGCCTCCGCTAAGCGTAACTCCACGCTCACCAACTTTGGTTTGGTAGCCATCGGGGAAGTCCATTATATTATCGTGAACATGAGCATTTTTGGCGGCTGCAATAATCTCTTCTTCCGAGGCCCCATCACGCCCAAAGGCGATATTCGCACCAATACTATTGGAGAATAAGAAGGCTTCTTGCGGTACATAACCAATATTTTGGCGCAATACATCCAGATTCACCTTACGGATATCCTGCCCGTCGATGAGTAGTTCTCCCTCATCTACATCGTATAGTCGACCAATTAAATTGGCCACGGTACTTTTTCCGCTCCCGGTTCGGCCTACAATGGCCAATGATTTTCCGGGTTCCAGCTTAAAGCTCAGTTTATCGATTGCTTTAATACCCGTATCGGGATAGGTGAAGCTCACCTCCTTAAAGTGGATTCCGCCTTTAAAGGCCAGTTCTTCTTCACTCGGATTTTTGATTTCAGGCTCTACCCTTAGGAACTCATTAATACGCTCCTGACTGGCCGCTGCTCTTTGCACTAAAGAGGTTACCCAACCAATGGAGGCTACCGGCCAGGTAAGCATATTCACATAAATGATAAACTGGGCAATCACCCCGGTTTCAATCTTCCCGGCAATGGTTTCTTGTCCGCCAATGTAAACCGTTAAAATGGTGGACAATCCAATTAAAAGGATCATCAGAGGGAAGAAGAGCGCGTTTATGCGGAATAATTCCTTGTTGCGATCGAAATAGTGATTGGCCTCTTCATTAAATTCTTGCAAGGATTTTTCTTCTCGAACATAGGCCTTTAAAACGCGGATGCCCGAAAAAGTTTCCTGAACAAAGGAGCTAATGGCACTAAGCTGACGCTGCACCTGCTCGCTCTTCACATTAATCTTGCGACTTACATAATAAATGGAAGTAGCAAGTAAAGGCAGGGGAGCGAGTACATATAAAGAGAGTCGGGGACTCCAATAGATCATAATAGGGATAATCAGCAATAAGGTCATGCCCACGTTCATGGTATACATAATGGCGGGACCCACATACATTCTTACCCGACTCACATCTTCACTGATGCGGTTCATCAGGTCACCGGTACGATTACGTTTGTAAAAAGCCAGTGAAAGCTTTTGGTATTGATCGTAAATTTCATTCTTCATGTCGTATTCAATATGCCGACTTACCACTATAATGGTTTGGCGCATGAAGAACATAAAGAGGCCTTTGAGTAGGCTGGAGCCGATGATAATTACACCGTAGAGAATCAGTTGATTTCGCAGATCACTGTAATCGAAATCAGGATTTTCGCGGTAAGCGGCAATGGCGTCTTCTACAATATTAAAACTCTCGCGAACCAGCTCTGCGGGCAAGATGCCGAAGATCACTGAGATGGCAACGAACAGTAAACCAGCCAGAAGCTTCCAGCGGTATTTGTAAAAGTATTTGTTAAGACTGAGGAGGGACTTCATCAATTGTTGACTCAAAAAATTAGCCTAATTTCGCGACCGAAATAGACAGGTCGGCAAAGGTAAAAATTAGGTGGCTTGTCTTACTCTATCTCTCATAGCATTTAAAAATGAACGATCTTAAACTTACTGACTCATCCACGGTAGACGGCGCAGTTTTCTCTGCAAGCGCCTTCAAGGACCACGAACAGGTGGTTTTTTGTAATGACCGTGAGACTGGCTTAAAGGCCATTATTGGTATTCACGACACCACTCTGGGACCGGCATTAGGCGGTACTCGTATGTGGAATTACAATCACGAGTCGGAAGCCATCCGCGATGTTTTACGTCTTTCCCGTGGTATGACCTTTAAGGCTTCCATCAGTGGATTGAACCTGGGAGGAGGTAAAGCAGTAATTATCGGCGACAGCCGAAAAGATAAGACCGATGCTCTTATGCAGAAGTTTGGTGAATATGTAAATTCACTTTCCGGTCGCTATATCACCGCCGAAGATGTGGGTATTAATACGCACGATATGGAAATGGTTAAGAGCAAAACCGACCATGTAACTGGTATTCCAGTAGAAATGGGTGGTTCTGGTGATCCTTCTCCAGTTACGGCTTACGGTGTGTTTATGGGCATGAAAGCTGCCGCTGAATATAAATTCGGTTCCAGCGATTTAGGTGGTAAGCGCGTGATGGTGCAAGGTATTGGCCATGTAGGCGAAACTTTGGTAAAACACTTAACTGAAGCGGGTGCCACAGTATTGATTAACGATATTCATCGCGATCGCATGGAAGAAGTTGCCAATCAATACGGCGCACAAATCCATGAAGGAGATGTGTTCGCAGCTGAATACGATATCTATGCTCCTTGTGCTTTAGGTGCAACTCTAAATCCAGAAAGTATTCAAAAATTAAGTGCTCAGGTAATTGCCGGTGCTGCTAACAACCAGTTGGCTGACGAATGGCGCGATGGCGAAACCTTGAAGCAAAAGGGTATTCTTTACGCTCCTGACTTCTTGATTAATGCCGGTGGATTGATTAATGTATACTCTGAAATCGTAAAATACGATCGCGCAGAGGCCTTACGTCGTACCGAAAACATTTACCATACTACTTTGCAAATCTTCCGTACTGCCGAATTGGAGAACATTACTCCTCACCAGGCTGCATTGAAGATTGCTCAGGAACGAATTGAACAAGCGAAAGCCCAGCGAAATTAAAATATGCTCACACGACGCCACCTGCGAATTAAGGTTTTCCAGGCGCTATATGCCTATGCTTACGATCCTCAAAGGGGATTGATTAAAGCAGAAAAGCAATTGCGTCAGTCTATTGACGAGATTTATCGATTGTATCTCTATGATTTGGCTGCTTTGGTTTTAATCCATCGCTTTGCCAAGGAGCGCATTGAGGTTAATCGTCAAAAACGATTACCCAGTCAGGAAGACCTCAATCCGAATTTGCGCTTTGTTGAAAACCGCTTTTTAAGTTGGTTAGAACGCAATCCACGTTTTAAGCAGGAGGTAGAAGATCTGCATATTAAGTTCGGCGACGAAAAGGAATTGATTCGTAAGATTTTCCGCGAATTTCTGGAAGATGAGCGCTACCAGCTCTATATGGAGGCAGATCACAATGATCTAAAGGAAGACCGTAAATTGGTGAAATACCTCTACGGCACTTACCTGGCAGAGAATGAAGATTTGCATGAAGTGTATGAGGAGCGCAATATGTTTTGGTCTGATGATTTAGATGCAGCCCAAGCCATGGTGGTGAAAACCATTACCAGCTTCGACTCTAAACGCGAACAAGAATCAGCTTTGATTCCTTTGATAAAGAATCAAGAGGATTTAGACTTTGCCCTTAAGCTTTTCCGCATTAGCGTGAATGAAGGGGATAAATTCGAATCCAAGATTTTAGCCAAAGCCGAACATTGGGAAGGAGACCGTCTTGCAGCTATTGATCAGGTTCTCATGAAAATGGCTTTAGCTGAATTGGTAACCTTCAATCAGATTCCCGTTAAGGTAACCCTGAATGAGTACATCGAATTGGCTAAGCAATATAGCACTCGCAGAAGCGGTCAATTCGTCAATGGAATTTTAGATAAGCTTCAACAGGAAATGACAGATGCAGGAGAAATTCGCAAAATTGGCAGAGGTCTCTTGTAGCATAGTTCTTGATGAATCTTTAATATTGCTAACAGTAAAAACAACAAAATGACCAGAAGACTCCTATTTTCCGGTATGATCGGATTAGCTATGATTAGCAGCTCTTGTGATAATGCCGCCAGCAAGATTCGCAATGGTGCTGACGACAGTGCAAGTAGCCCTGCCAATAGCAGCAATTCTGTAAATGCCGCAAATCAGAACTCTAATCAGGAAATCAGCGTTAATGTTGATCCCAATGCTAAGCTTCCTGAATTCAAATTTGAAAAGGAGAACCACGACTTCGGAACTATCGAAGAAGGTACTTTGGCGAAATACGATTTCGAATTTACCAATACCGGTGAGGCTCCTTTAATTATCTCAAATGCCAGTGGAAGCTGCGGATGTACCGTTCCACAATGGCCTCGTGAGCCAATCGCTCCAGGTGAAACCGGAATTATTCACGTTGAATTCAATTCTAACGGTCGTCCTGGAAACCAGGCTAAAACCGTTACGCTTAACGCGAACACCGTTCCTAACAAAAAGATTCTTCGCATCAATGCTATGGTAAATCCTAAGCCTAAGCAAGCGGAAGAGCAACAAGGATAAAATGATGAATTATATTTTTTTACAAGAAGCAGCTCCCGGAATGATGAACAATCAGTTGATTATGTTCGCTCTGGTGATTCTGGTGATGTACGTTTTCTTTTTCCGTCCTCAGATGAAACGTCAGAAAGAGGAGCGTAAATTTCAGCAAGAAGGCCTTCAGAAGGGAATGCGCGTAGTAACAACTTCCGGCATTCATGGTAAAATTCTTGAGGTTCAGGATAATATCCTGATCATTGAGAGTGAAAACAGCCGTTTGAAGATTGATCGTGCTGCTGTAAGTAAAGAGCAAAGTGCTTCTTATTTACCTGATGAAAAGAAGGATAAGAAAGCCAAGAAAGAAGAAAAAGAAGACGAAAAATAAAACGTCTCAAGCTTATAAAGGCCTCGGCATTGCCGGGGCTTTTTTATGCAATATTGTATCTTCAACCCAGTGAAACAACAAAGCGAAAACAAAGGCTTTAAGCTGCGCATTCCACCCTGGCTCTTAGATGGGAATACCAGGATACGTTTGCTTTTCATCGGCCTCTCTCTAATCCTCTGGTTTTTGATTAAGCTTTCGAAAACCGGCTATGTAAGCACCATCGATTTTGCCATCGATTACAGTGACTTACCCAAGGGAATGGTCTTTACTGAAAAACCACCAAAATCTCTGAAAATCAAAGTACAGGGTAGTGGTTATAATCTGATTAAGTACGCCTGGTTTAATTATCGGGATTTAGATGTGGATTTGCAGAATTTGGAGAGCAATCGCAAAGGTCAAAACTATTGGACCAGTGGCTCTTCACGTAATTATCTGGAAGCTCAATTGAGTGATGAAACTACTCGTATTCTGGAGATTCATCCCGATACGGTCTTTTTCAAAATCAGTCAATTACTAACAAAGGCGGTACCCATTAAGGTGCGTTATAAGGCCCTCTTTGATACCAATGCTTATGTCTTGTATGGCGCACCTAGATTAGCGCAGGATTCCGTTTGGGTGGAAGCACCGGCCAATGTTTTAAATCAATTGGAATATATCGAAACGGAGCAAGTGAGTATTGCTGAAGCTCAGGACAGTCTTGATTTTGAATTGAAATTAATAGCGCCAAATTATCCCCATCTGCATTTAAATCAAGAGTCGGTAGAGCTGCAATTGTATTTCTCCGCTTTAACGGAAGGTAAGGTGCAAATTCCTATTACGGCTATTCATTTGCCGGATACCGTGCAAATGGAGCTGTTCCCTTCGCAGGTAGAGCTAACCTTTCGCTGCGCTTTGAGGGACTATAAAGACATAAGACCAGAGGAATTTGAAGTCTATGCAGATTTTGAGGAAATAGTACGAAATCCCGAAACCCGATTTTTATCCTTGAGCACGGAGAATCCTCCCTCTCAAATCCGAGCCCTACAATTGCAGCCTAAGCGCGTAGAATACTTAATTAGCAAGCCATGATTGTTGGTCTGACCGGTGGTATTGGTAGTGGGAAAACTACGGTGGCCCAGATTTTCCAGCAATTGAAAGTGCCGGTATTTGTGGCGGATGAAGAATCGAAAAGGCTCCTGGATACCGATGCAGACTTACAAGCACAATTAGTAGAATGGCTGGGGCCCGAACTTATTAAGGAGGGAAGGGTAGATCGTGCTTATATGGCATCGCGTATCTTTAAGGATGAAGATTTATTAAAGAAGGTAAATGCCCTTATTCATCCGGCGGTTGGCAGAGCTTTTCAAACTTGGTATCAAAAGCAAGAGGCGCCCTATATTATTCGCGAGGCAGCTATTTTGTTTGAGAGTGGTACCCATAAAGATTGCGCGAAGATCATTGTAGTTTCTGCTCCGGAGGAATTGCGCTTGCAAAGGGTGATTAAACGATCAGGCGAAAGCCCAGAGCAAGTAAAGGCACGCATGGCTAAGCAATGGCCGCAGGAGAAGAAAGAAGCCTTGGCCGACTATATTATTCATAATGATCATCAGGAAATGTTGATTCCTCAAGTTTTGCAAATTCATGAAGATCTTATCCATATCGCAAACACAGGCCGCTGATCGCTATACGATTGAGCATGAGCCTATCGCTTCCCTGGATTTAATGGAAAGAGCCGCGCAGGCCTTGCTAGTCTGGTTTCTCCAAAATATAGATCCAGCACGACCCATTGTTTTGCTTTGCGGTAAAGGAAATAATGGCGGTGATGGATTGGCGCTGGCCCGTTTATTAAGGGCCAATGGCTATTGGGATCTAAGGGTATTTCTAGTAGATCATAAGGGTTCCCCTGATTTTGAGGCGAATTTAGATCGACTGGGAAAGGATATACTTCAAGAGCTACTCCAAGATCAATTAAAACAAGAGCATTTCCCAGCCGATATTGTTTGGGTAGATGCTCTTTTTGGATCCGGACTTAGTCGAGTTTTAGAAGGTCGCTATGCCGAGTGGATCTACCAAATAAATGAACGTAGTGGCACTAAAGTGTCTATCGACTTGCCCAGTGGCTTAATGGGGGATGCGATTGCCCAAACAGATTTATTGCGGGTTTTTAAGGCGGATTACACGCTTACTTTCCAATATCCCAAATTGGCATTGGTGCATCCCTATACTGCGGCTTTGGCCGGACAGCTCGAAGTCTTGGATATCGGCTTGCATCCCGATTACCTTCAATCCGCTGAAAGTTCCTATTCCTGGATGAGCCTTGCTGATATTCAGTCTATTATCAAGCCCCGAAAAAAGCATTCGTATAAAGGCGATTACGGTCATGCCTATTTATTGGCGGGTAGTCCCAATACAATGGGCGCTGCTTTAATTGCGGCGGAAGCTTGCGCGCGCAGCGGGGCAGGCTTATTAAGTTTAAATACCGCCAAAGAAACTTTTAGGGCTTGCAACAGCCGTTTGCCGGAATTGATGCTTCAAGAACGTAGTTCTCACGCTCCAAATTTAGAGGCCTACAAAGCCATTCTTTGCGGCCCAGGTTTAGGTCAGGATGAAGGGGTGAATAGCCTCTTGGCTGAACTTTTGCAAAACTGGCAGGGCCCCATGGTTTTGGATGCGGATGCCTTAAACCTGATTGCTAAAAATCCATCCTATTTGGAATGGGCTAATGAAAATTGGATTCTGACACCGCATCCTGGCGAGTTTAAACGCTTATTAGGCTTGAATCAGCTTGGTCCAGATCAATTGGATCTAGGGATTGAATACTGTCGCAAACATCAACTTAATCTGCTATTAAAGGGAAGTATCTCGGTTTTTATAGAATCTGATGGTCATTGTACATTTTATGATTTTGGCACATCAGCTTTAGCTAAAGGAGGAAGCGGAGATCTATTGGCCGGCCTGATTTGCGGCTTATTGGCACAGGGCTATACTATCAAAGACTCAGTAAGTTTAGGCCTGGCCTTGCAAGGCAGAGCAGCGCAATTAGCCGAAAGGGAATTGGGCTCAGCTCATGCGGTACTGAGCTCAGATATCTTAAAACAAATAGGAAAGGCTTACGCTAGTTTTTAGGGGCATCCGGAAAAGGGTAGCGCTCATTGGCCTCTAGCAGGATATACTTTCGACCGCCCATTTCCCAAGATTGAATTTTGCTTAACCATTCTATCTCTCCGATTTTCTCTTCATTGAGTCCGGTGTAGAAAGGCACATTGTGACTATCCCAAATAAAAAGACTGGAACGATGCATCTGCTGCCAAATTTCCTTTTGTACTCTTTGCCAATTCGACTGTTCCTTAATATTAAGAGGATTATGGCCGCTCAGCATGGCTAGGTAAGGCAAATCATTTACCAAATGGCGTGATTCTAAATCGGGATAGCGCTCCTTTAAAAATGGATATACTTCATTAAGAATATAGGTTTGATAGGGCCCTAAATCCCAGGCAGTCTTACGATAAGGCTTGGCCCGACTATCTGTGACCATAGTAAGGACACCAAGGATCGCAATGAGTCCTAAAATAGCATAGCCTTGCCTTGCTTTTATTTTAGACCAAAATAGTTGGAAGGGTAGAAGGGCCATTAACCAAAAGAGAGGGAAGACCATGATAAGTACTCGCTCTAAACCGGCGGAAGCATATAAACCTAAGGCCCAAACCATGGTGTGCGCGGCAAAGAATCCCCAAGCACTGCCAAAAAGCAAGAGAAAGTCTTGGCGCCACCAGTCTTTCTTTTTAAAAAGCCAGTAAATGCTGATGATGGAACCGGCTAGTATAAGCAGGAAATAGAGGGCGCCCATCATTATTCCCATGCGTTCAAAATAATGCGTCCAATCGCCTTTGCCATACACACTGGCCCCGGCTACATAGGCTTTTTGGTAGAACCACAGCCAATCGCCTTGATGGTAGAAGGAGCCTAAGAAACCATAAATTAAGGATCCAACTAAGATTAATGGCAGATAGCGATACTGCTTATTAAGCAAGCCATACACTAAAAAGACCGGAATCAGAACCTGTGCTTCGCCTCTGCAGAAAGGGAGAAAGGAAACTAGGCTATAGGCAGCAATTAAGTACGTCTTATTCGTCTTAGCCAATTCCAAAAAATAGAGACAGAGTATGAGACACAAGGCGGCAAAGGGTTCGGTTAAGCCGCTATTGAGGTAGGAGCTGAATGCCGGACTTAAGAAAGCTAAGATGGGAATAAGCCATAAGGCCTGCCAGCCTTTGCGAGCGGCATAAAGACTTGCGAAAAGTGAGGTGGCTACCCCGCAGAGTATATTAAAGATTTTTATGCCGGTAAAGCCAAAATAGGAGAAGGGGCTAGCGAATAGGGTGAAAAAAGGTTTGGCCCAAGAGTTAAATAAGGCAGCGGGATCTGTCCACACATGCTGCGCCCAAAAGAAATGCATAAGGGTATCGCCCTCACCACCAACCGCCGGACTCTGGATAGCCAGAATGGCTAATATTCCAAAGATGAGGCCGTGTATCCAATAATATATTTTGGGCATTTACAGCAAGTCGAGGGAACCTTTGCCTTCGCGAATTATTTCCGGATATCCTTCTGTGAGGTCAACTACAGTAGAGGCGAAGAGATCGCCCATGCCGCCATCTACCACCAAATCTACCTGCTTATCGAATTTCTCCGCGATTAATTCAGGATCAGTAGTATAGTCGATTATTTCATCTTCATCGTGAACGGAAGACGCGATAATCGGGCGACCTAATTCCTTTACTATTTCCCTGGGAATGCTATTATCAGGAATCCGAATTCCTACCGTTTTCTTTTTCTTTTGGAAAATCTTCGGGATGGAACTTCCGGCCTTAAGAATAAAGGTATAGGGGCCGGGCAAGCAGCGATTAAGGATTTTATAGGTAGGAGTGTCTACCGATTTGGTATAGGAACTTAAAATGCTGAGATCGGGGAAAACCAGGGCGAACTCTGCTTTTTCAGGCTTTAAGCCTTTTAAACGCGCTACCCTTTCTATGGCCTTCGGCTTACTGATATCGCAACCGAAAGAGTAAACAGTATCGGTAGGATAAACAATAACACCCCCGCGATCTAATACCTCGACTACACGGGCTATTTCGCGGGGGTTAGGGTTTTCTGGATAGATCCGAACGATCTCAGCCATTTTTCTTATCCGTTTCCTTTACGGTAATCAGCTAAGAATTTCTCTAAGCCAATATCGGTTAAAGGGTGATTTAATAATCCAGTGATGCTAGACAATGGTCCGGTGATCACATCAGCGCCAATTTTCGCGCATTCTAATACGTGCATGGTATGACGTACAGAGGCGGCTAAGATTTCAGTTTCGAAATCGTAGTTATCATAAATCAAGCGAATTTCTTCGATCAATTGTAATCCATCGGTAGAGATATCATCTAAACGACCGATAAATGGAGATACATAAGTAGCACCTGCTTTGGCCGCTAATAAAGCTTGACCAGCGCTGAATACTAAAGTGCAATTGGTTTTAATTCCTTGATCAGAGAAGTATTTAAGCGCTTTAACGCCATCACGAATCATAGGGATTTTCACCACGATTTGTGGATGAAGGGCTGCCAAAGCTTCGCCTTCACGTACCATACCTTCGAAGTCGGTGCTAATTACCTCGGCACTAACATCGCCATCTACGATATCGCAAATTGCTTTGTAGTGAGCAGTGATATTCTCTGCTCCAGTGATACCTTCCTTGGCCATAAGGGATGGGTTAGTAGTAACCCCGTCTAAAACGCCCAGTTCCTGTGCTTCTTTAATTTGCTCCAGGTTTGCAGTGTCGATGAAAAACTTCATGCTTAATGTAAAATTTTGGCAAAAGTAACTATTGTTTAGCAGCTCCTTGCGGACAATCCAGACTAAAGTAAAAGACCGTTCCTAAATTTAAGCTACTCTCTACCTGTAAGGTACTGCCCATTTTAAAAAGTAGATCCTGACAGAAGTGTAAACCCATACCGGTGCCCTCTTCGCCAATGGTTCCTTTGGTGCTATTTAGTTTTTCACCGCCCAGTAAATTGGCAATCTGAACCGGTGTCATTCCCCGGCCATTGTCTACAATCGCAATTTCAATTTTCGCTGAATTAATTCTACGGCTTTGAATTTGCACTCTACCAACCTTTGGTTCTACAAATTTGATGGCATTGCCAATCAAGTTTCGCAGAATTACCCGCAAGGCATTAGGATCGGCTACGGCTTGCAAATCCTGATCCACCTGATTGAGACATTCTACCGATTTCTGTTTTATGATATCCTCCTTTTCCTTGATGACATCATTTACTAATCGAGCGATGAAAAATTTGTTTCGTTGCAGTTCCAGGCCATTACTTTGATGCTTAACCCAGTCTAAGGTTTTAAAGAGTAAAGTTTTGGTGCGAGCTAAGCTTTCATAAATCAACTGCAAATTGCTATTATGTTCTTTTGGATCTCCATCCAGCGAAAGCTTGGCTAACTCTAAACTGCTTACTACCCCTTCTTTAAGGTCATGGGCAAGTAAGGAGAGCATTTTTTCTTTGGCCGAATTAGCAATTTCCAATGCCTGTGTTTTCCGACTGAGTTCAAGGCTTCGTTCCTGACTATTGGTTACATCGGTAATCACCGCTACCGTGCCTACCATTTGACCTTCGCTGATCATTTCTCGCAGGGAGACTAAATGGTAAAACTTGCGCTCGTCTTTTAAACGAGAGCTCATATTTTGGAAACTCTTCTTTTGCTGAACTTCCTGTATTCGCAATTGCCAATCCTCCAGCATGGCCTCCTGATTGATTTGGGAGAGGAAATTTTTACTTTCTTCCAAATCGAAATTCCCGAAATATCGAAAGTGATCTCGAGCCGCTTGATTGCTGAAAATCAAATCTCCATTAGCGTCCAAAGCAATAATGCCGGAAGTCATTTGTTCGGCAGCTAGTCGCGAACGCTCATTAATAATTCGAAGGTTTTTACTCAGCTTTCGTACCCGATTATTGATACGGTAATAGAGGATAAAGGCACTTAGCAGGATTAAGGCCATTATGGTAACCAGAATGATGGTGGTGTTCTGCGAAGCAATTATCCGCTCCTTCTCCTTGTTGGAGGCTTCTAGGTTTTGAAGTCGGCTTCGATTGACGATAAATTCCCCTTGAACTTCCATCAAATCCTTTTGAACCGTATCCTTTATAATGAGGAGCTTTTGACTTAAGGCCGCAATGCGTACTAAAATGCTGTCGGCTTTTTTGATTTGGCCTTTTTTACGATAGAGGTTTTCTTTTTGATAAAGTAGGCTGAGTTCGCGATCTAGATTACCAAATTTTTGTGCAGTAGATATGGCAGAATCTATATAAACGAGCAGACTGTCTTCCAGGCGCAATTCGGTAAAGAGCCTTATTTTAAGATTTAGCCAGTTGAAGTCCTTGAAAGGACTGCTCATTTCTTTGGCTTTACTTAAATGATAGGATGCACTGATAAGATCGTCATGGTCAAATGCGATTTCTGCCCATTGACAATGGATGTCGCCAATAAATTCAAACTCTGTGGACAAGTCATTGTAAAAAGCGGCTTTTTCCAGCGCGGAGTCTGCGCGAGCGCCATTTCCTAATTCGCGATACATCTGAGAGATATACAGAAGAGAGTGCGTAAGGAGGAATTTATCATTGAGACCTAAGCGCAATTCGTAGGCTTTATTGAAATAGAATAGGGCAGAGTCGGGCCTTCCGAGCTGAGAATAACAGAGTCCAATATTATTATAAGCCACTGCTTCTCCGTAGTCATCGCGATTTTTCTCCATCACGAGAGCGCAGTTTCGAAAGATGTCCTGAGCATCTTCAAAGAGCTTTACTTGAAAAAGTAAATTCCCATAGCCTACTAAAAACCACCCTTCATTGTGGAGCCAATCCGTATTGTTCTTATAGCCTAAGTAGTGGATGCCTTTGCTAAAGGCTTCCATGGATGCCGCAAATTGACCTTGATCTCGATACATACGTCCGGCTTGGGCGTAGATGGAGAGAATCTCATGGAAATCTGTTAATTCCAAAGAGATTTTCTCTGAGATCTCCAAGTATTTAAAGCGGTCTTTTAATGGGAGTTGAAGGTCCTCGGCTAAAAGTCGATAGGCATAAGTATAGCGTTCGGGACATTTGAGACTATCGCATTCCTGGCGCAATTCAATCAAGCTAGCTTGCTGATAGAAAGTAGAACCGGAACTCAGTAGAGAAAAGGAAAGGGTACTAAAAAAGAGAATGCTAAGAGCCTTCAAGTTGTTTTGATTGGGGGTTCCTCTAAAGTACAGAAAAATGGAAAACAAAAAGAAGGGAAGAAAATAAGGCAAGCGATCCATATCACACCGCTACGACCAATTACCCTTGCTGCGTTCCCGCCCTGGGGGAGTTCATCGGGAGCTGGTTGTATGGGACTTGCCTTATGGCGACAAAATTAAGCTAAATCCGGCGAAGGAAAAAGCCTTGAGGGCGCATTATTCAATTATATTTGCTTTTCGACTTAAAACCTAAAATAGTCATGAATAGAGCTAATTTTCGAGGCGCTCGAGATTTTGGCATTTATATGCTCATTATCAACCTCCTATATATAATAATTGGGTATACCGTTTCACTTGATCTATTAACAAGTTTTTTTGGAGGCTTACTTTTGATGCTAGCAACAGCAATTATGGAGGTCCTTGCCTCTTTGAAAGTAAGGAAGGATAATGGCGGTATTCTTAGTTTTAAAGATGCTTTTACATCAGTAATTTTAGTTTTTTTAATTGCCGTAATTCCTACGAGCCTTTTAACTTATGTGCTGTTCAATTTTATAGATCCTGAGATAACTGAATTGGTAAAGGAACGCTCTATTGAAGCAACCATTTCACTGCTTGAGAAATTTAATACTCCGCAAGAACAGATTGATATAGCTGTTGAAGAGGCACTTAAACAAGACCAATTTTCCCTGACATCTATCACTAAGTCACTTTTGTACCGCTTTATTGGGGTGTCCCTATTTGGACTAATCGTGGCGGCGATCGTTAAAAAGAAATCAGAGGAATTAGATATTGCTTCAGAAGGATAATAATGGATTTATCTCTTGTCATTCCTCTGTTTAATGAGGATGAATCACTTAAAGAATTATACAGCTGGATTTGCCGAGTAGGAGAGTCCGAAAAGCTGGATTTTGAGATCATCTTTGTCAATGATGGCTCTACCGATAAAAGTTTGGAAGTTATTCATGAGCTTGCTGCTAAAGACAAGCGCGTTCGTTTAATTTCTTTCCGTCGTAATCATGGTAAGTCAGCCGGCCTTAATGTAGGCTTTGCCGCCGCCAGTGGCGATGTGGTAATTACCATGGATGCCGATCTTCAGGATAGTCCGGATGAAATTCCAGGCTTAATGAAAATGATCCGGGAAGAAGGTTTTGACCTGGTTAGTGGTTGGAAGAAGAAACGCTATGATCCAATTTCCAAAACCATTCCTACCAAATTCTATAACTGGGCTACGCGACGTATCAGTAAGATTCACTTACATGATTTCAATTGCGGCTTAAAAGCCTATCGCAATGAGGTAGTAAAAGCGGTGAATGTTCAAGGTGAGATGCATCGCTATATTCCCGTTTTAGCTAAGAATGCCGGCTTTACCAAGATAGGTGAGAAGGTGGTTCAGCATCAAGCGCGTAAATATGGTACAACCAAATTTGGCTTGAGCCGCTTTATAAATGGTCCTCTGGATCTATTAACCCTGGCCTTTGTTTCCAAATTCTCTAAGCGCCCTATGCACTTTTTTGGGCTCTACGGAACCTTAATGATGATCTTTGGTTTTTTAGCGGCCTTATTCATTGGGGTAGAGAAATTAGTGGCCTTGCAAATGGGGGAAAAGGCCCGTTTGGTAACCGAAAATCCATTTTTCTATTTGGCTTTAGCCACCATGGTAATTGGCGTACAATTATTTTTGGCGGGCTTTTTAGCGGAATTGGTAATTCGCAACAGCAATAAACCGGTAGAATACACTATCGAAGAGCGTATCAATTTTGAATCTTGAGCTAAGCTTAATTATTCCTCTCTACAATCGTCCGGATGAAATCCGCGAATTACTTGAAAGCCTTTGCTTGCAGAGTGATTCGGCATTTGAGGTGATTATTGTTGAAGATGGCTCCAGCCTGAAGAGCGATGCTATTGTCGATTCATTCAAAGATCGATTGAAATTGGCTTATTATTTTAAGCCAAACAGTGGACCGGGTCAGTCTCGAAATTATGGGGCTGAAAGGGCCCAAGGGAACTACTTTATTTTCCTGGATTCGGATTGTATTATTCCCGCAGATTATATCCAATCGGTAAAAAGCTTTCTAGCGGCAAAGCCCGTAGATGCTTTTGGTGGGCCCGATCGGGCAGATGCCAGTTTTAGTCCTATTCAGAAGGCGATAAACTATTCTATGACCGCCCTCTTTACCACTGGTGGCATTCGTGGTGGCAAACATAGCGTAGAGAAATTTCATCCTCGCAGTTTCAATATGGGCTATACCAAAGAAGTTTTTGAAAGAACCGGAGGCTTCGCGCCGATGCGCTTCGGTGAGGATATTGATATGAGCATCCGCATGATGAAGGAAGGCTTTAGCACTGCCTTAATTCCGGATGCCTATGTTTACCATAAGCGACGCAGCACTTTCAGGCAGTTTTATAAGCAGGTGCATAATTCGGGGATCGCTCGTATTAACCTATATAAGCGCCATCCAGAAAGCCTGAAGCTCTTACATTTCTTTCCAGCCAGCTTTAGCCTTTTTGTGATTTTTAGTCTTTTGCTAATGCCCTGGACTTTATTCCCGCTAAGCTTTTTAGGCTTCTATTTCCTCTTGATATTTTTGGATGCCCTTCGTCAAAATAAGAGCATCTTCGTAGCTATCCTGGCTATGCTGGCTTCCTTTATCCAGCTCTTTTCTTATGGCTTAGGCTTTATGAAAGCCGTATACCGTCGATTGATTTTAGGTAGAGGTGAATTCGCGGCTTTCGAAAAGAATTTCTACAAATAATCCTCTCGGATAAAGAGAACCGCTCCATTATCATAGGTTGCAATTAGGCTATATCCGGAGTTTTCCTGTTCTAGTTTTTGGATGAAATCTGCATCTTTTTCCTTCCAAAGGTAATAGGCATCGTATTCCTTATCCTGATATCCCTCTCGGCTTAAAGGTGCGAGCCAGCTTAATTCCTCACTTTCACGATAGAAGTTCAAGGCCGGTTCAAAAAGCCAATTGATTCCTAATTGGAAGGATTCAACATCTATGGCTTTGCTTTCTTCTAAATCAGCAATAGCTTCTTTGTGCGAGGCATCATAGGTCCATTCCACCGCTTCCTTAAAATTGAGGTACCGGAAATTCAGGGCAGCGCCAATTACCAAAATCAGGCTTAAAGCCAATTGATAATGCTCACCATGGCGATATCGATTTAAGCGCTGAAAAAGGAAGATAAAATAGGTGAGAAGCAAAGGAGCGTAAACCATTACGGTACGTCCAATGAGGTATTCGGTACCCAAAATAAAATGCTGGGCAATTTGAGCTCCGGCGGTAAACAACAACCAGATGAGGAGTTCGGAATAGAAATACCAGCCAATTTGACTTTCCTTACGGAAATGATCCCAGGCAAAGAATGCTGCACCAGCAATAAGCGTTATAGCGGTAAAACCACTGATCCAAAGGCCGATATCGAAATGCTGTTTATAGGTAAATATCCAGGCTAAGCTATGCATGCTGCTTTCCCAGAAATTGGAATCGCTGCCAAATAAATCACCCGAAATATTACGCAATGGAATTACTATCAATAGAGCCAGAACGGCTGTAACTATTCCTACTGGGCGCCATAAAACTCCCAGGCTCTTGGTTTGATTTTTTCCTTCAGACCAGTAAAGGATAAGAATCAATCCCACCAGTGCAACATAGGAATATAGGAAGGTAAAGTTGGCATATACGGCGAAGGCGGCAAAGAGAAGGGTACGCCAGATATGATGACCATTATTTAAATCCCGGTAACAGTATAAATGATAGATAGAAGCCAAGCTTAAAGCCATTCCCATACCATAGCCCCGCGCCATGGCGAAGAAATCGATAAAATAGAGTTGAAAGCAAAGGAGGAGGAAGGCTAAAATTTGAATTCCGGGGAATCGAAATTTACGGGCTAGTAAAGCAGCATATCGGAAGTAAATTATAGCTGCAATAACATTGGGCAAGCGCAGACTAAAATCACTTAAACCAAAAATTTGAACACTCAACTTGGCCAACAGGGTGTTTAAAATATGATTATTTGGAATGTGGGGAGGTTTGTAAAGAATGATTCCGGCCCAAGGTTGGCGTACATAATGTAAATAGGTATAGGCTTCATCGTGTGTGATAGGAACCCATAAGGCTCTGAAAATGACGATGCTAAAAAATACAGCACCCACAGCAAACATGAGCCAAAGAACATAAGGCTTGCGAATCTGTTTCCCCATGAATTAAATTTAGACAGCGCAAATTTATCGATAAGCATCGTTTATGCTTTGAAGCATCCCAATTAAAGCTAGTATTTTTGTCCTATGAAGAAAATAGCACTGCTCTGCCTTATCCTTTTCCCCCTGATTATGCCAGGGCAAGAGAATCTTAGTCCTACTGACGCTCAAGGGCGTAGACATGGACTTTGGCAAAAACTTCACGATAATGGGAAGATTAGATATGTAGGTAGTTTTGATCATGGTACGCCTGTAGATACCTTCAAATACTATTTTGAAAATGGACAATTGCAAACTCTCAACGTCTTTAGAGGGAAGAGCGGTAATTGCATGAGTTTTCAATATGGTGAAGGAAAGATCTTGGCGGCTCAGGGATTATATGCCAACAAACAGAAAGACAGTGTTTGGACTTATTTCAATCAAGAAGGAGATGTGATTGCACGAATCACTTTTAAGAATGGAGTGCAGAATGGTCCAGCGATAAAATATCACACCAACGGTAAGCCAGCGGAAAGCGTTGATTATAAGAATGGCAAGAAATCAGGTCCTTGGGTGCAATATTATGAAAGTGGTCATATGATGTCGCAGGGCCAATATGTAGATGATAATCTTGAAGGTGAGGTTACTTATTTCTACTCTAATGGTAAGCCCCGATCGCGAGGGCATTATAAGGGAGGATTAATGGTTGGAACCTGGTATTTCTTTACCGAAGATTTAAAGTTGGATTACAAGGAGGTCTGGAAAAATGGCCGAAAAGTGGAAGGTCCTAAAGAGAAAAATAAAGAAGGAGGAGCAAATTAAATGGCTCGAGTAGTAGTAGGATTAAGTGGTGGAGTAGATAGCAGCGTAGCGGCTCATTTACTGCAAGAAGAAGGGCATGAGGTAATCGCCCTGTTTATGCGTAATTGGCATGACGAAACGGTTACCATTCATGATGAATGCCCCTGGATAGAAGATAGTAATGATGCCATGTTGGTGGCAGAAAAATTGGGTATTCCTTTTCAGGTTATTGATTTAAGTGAAGAATATAAGGAGCGCATAGTTGATTATATGTTCTCCGAATATGAGCAGGGCCGTACTCCTAATCCGGATGTATTGTGCAACCGGGAAATCAAGTTTGATGTATTCCTAGAGAAAGCGCTAAGCTTAGGCGCTGATTATGTTGCAACCGGTCATTATTGCCGGCGTGATGAAATTGAAGTAGATGGGAAAACGGTCTATCGACTTTTATCCGGACTGGATAACAACAAAGATCAGAGCTATTTCCTTTGTCAGCTTAACCAGGAACAATTAAGCAAAGCATTATTCCCAATTGGTCATTTACAGAAAAGTGAAGTGCGCAGAATTGCCACAGAACTGGATTTGGTAACGGCCGATAAAAAGGATTCACAAGGACTTTGTTTCATTGGTAAGGTACGCCTACCGGAATTTCTTCAGCAACAGCTAGCCCCTAAAAAAGGCCAGGTAATTGAGATTGCTGCGGGAACCGAAATCCCTAAAGATTTTAGCCGCTTACCCGAACAGAATGAATGGTCGGAAAAAGCGGCACCTTTTGCCTTTAGTGCTGATTTGGGGTCGGTTAAAGGCGAACATAGCGGAGCTCATTATTTTACTATTGGTCAACGCAAAGGATTGGCGATAGGAGGAACTCCGGAGCCCTTATTTGTAATAGGTACCGATACTGAGCATAATTTAATTTACGCGGGTCAAGGTGAGTCGCATCCTGGTCTGCGCAAAGAAGCCTTATTTGTAGCGGCCGATGATGTACACTGGTTAAGGGAAGATTTAAGCTTAAAATCAGGGGAACAGTCTAGCTACATGGCAAGAATTCGCTACCGTCAATCACTTTTTCCCGTGACCTTGCATGCCACGGATAAGGGACTGTATGTTTTATTTGAAGAAGCCCAAAAGGCGGTAACTCCCGGACAATTTGTAGCCTGGTATCAAGGTGAAGAATTAGTGGGTTCCGGTGTAATACAATTTTAAAGAATGATTCGAAATTTATTCCTGCTACTGGCGATAGTAAGCCTAAGCCCAATAGCCGAGGCTCAGTCCTACAGAGTGTTTTTTACCGATAAAGGATCCAGTGAGCATTTATTGGAGCATCCCGAATTGCTATTGAGCGAAGCAGCTTTGCTGCGTAGGAGTATGCAAGGCATTGCAATTGATCACAGCGACTTGCCAGTGGCTCCAGAATACCTTAAGCAGATTCAAAGAATGGGAGGAGAGCTTAAAGCTCATTCTCGTTGGCTTAATTATGCTTTTGTAGAAGGCTTAAGTGCTCAAGATTTAGAAGCCTTGCCCTTTGTAAAACGCTTAGAATACCCCAAGAAACATCAAAGTTATTTGGCAGGCACACAAGCCCAGTTCGACTATGGTTTAGGAACCACTCAGGTGGAGCTTTTAAATGGAGATGCTCTTCATCAGGCCGGATATACAGGAAGAGGAGTTACGATTGCCGTTATTGATGCCGGTTTTACGGGGGCCCTGCAGGCAGCAGTTTTAGATAGTTTGAGGCAAAGCGGTCGTTTAATGGGCTCCTGGAGTTTTATTAATGGTGATACCAATGTTTATTCTGGTCAGGGTGGTCATGGAGCCTCTGTTTTATCAGTAATGGCAGCCTTGGACACCGGTGTATTTGTTGGAACTGCTCCCCACGCCAACTATTGGTTGCTGACCTCAGAGAACGTAAGTTCAGAAACTCCGGTAGAAATGGATCATTGGCTGATGGCCGCTGAATTTGCAGATAGCGTTGGTGCGCATGTTATTAATACCTCCTTAGGTTATACCACCTTTGATGATACTACCGATAATTTCGATTACAGTGATATGGATGGTAACACAACGGTGGTTACTCGTGCTGCGGATTGGGCCGCATCTAAAGGAATTGTAGTAGTTGCCAGTGCAGGTAACGAAGGTGCAGGTTCCTGGCAACGAATTGGAGCCCCTGCCGATGGGGATAGTGTTTTGGCAGTAGGAGCTACTGATGGCATGGGGAATTATGCCAACTTTAGCAGCCGCGGTCCTTCTTATGATTGGCGCGTAAAGCCCGATGTATCGGCTATGGGAGCAGGAACCACATTGATAAATATTGTGGGTCAGGTTTCCAGTGGATTTGGAACTAGTTTTTCATCCCCCTGTATTGCGGGTATGGCGGCCTGTTTAGTGCAAGCGAAGCCCAATGTGCATGGGGAGGAAATAGCTTGGAAAATTCGCCGCAGTGGCCATTTATTTTCGACTCCGAATAATACACTGGGATATGGTATTCCAGATTTTGAATTTGCTTTAAACATTGGTCTGGAAGAGGACCCGATGGCTTTAAAAGCCGAGGTATACCCTAATCCTGTTAATGATAAGGTATATATCCAGGGTGATTTTAATCGTGGTCAGAAAATTCAAATAGCTATTTACAATCAAGCCGGCCAACAGTTAATGGCGGTGGAGCGAAATTGGCAGAATCAATTGGAAATGCTGGATCTTGCGCAATTAAGTCCTGGAATCTATTTCTTGAATATCCATTCTGATTCCATGTCACATCAGCTTAAGCTTGTGAAGAAATGAAGAATAGAATAAAGGAATTATTCGGCATTGAAATCCCTATCATTCAAGCTGGAATGATTTGGTGCAGCGGTTGGGAATTAGCCAGTGCGGTATCCAATTCCGGTGCCTTGGGCATTATAGGAGCGGGATCCATGTATCCGAATATTCTGAGAACGCATATTCAAAAATGTAAAGCAGCAGTAGGAGGAAAGCCCTTCGCGGTGAATGTGCCTATGCTTTATCCTCAGATTGAGGAATTAATGGCTATCATTATAGAGGAGCAAGTACCGATAGTATTTACTTCTGCGGGTAATCCTAAAACTTGGACCGCTCATTTAAAGGAGAAGGGCATTAAGGTGGTGCATGTAGTGAGCTCACTGAAATTTGCCTTAAAAGCTGAAGCAGCGGGTGTGGATGCCGTTGTTGCCGAAGGCTTTGAAGCAGGAGGACATAATGGTCGCGATGAAACGACCAGTCTTGTTTTGTGGCCTATGGTAAGTCAAGCCTTGCAAATTCCTATGATTGCTGCCGGTGGCATAGCAAGTGGACAGCAAATATTAGCTGCTTTTGCTTTAGGAGCAGAGGCAGTTCAAATAGGTTCACGTTTTGTGGCCAGTGAAGAAAGTTCTGCCCATCAGGCTTTCAAGCAAGCTGTAATTGATGCCGAGGAAGGGGACACTATGCTTACCTTAAAGGAACTTGCTCCCGTTCGTTTGATTAAAAATGAATTTTTTCAACAGGTGCAACAGGCCTATATCAAGGGAACAACTAAAGATGAACTTCAACAAATCTTGGGAAGAGCCCGAGCAAAAAGAGGAATGTTCGAAGGTGATTTAATTGAGGGAGAGCTTGAGATTGGCCAGGTAAGTGGTATGATTAAGAATCTAAAACCAGCACGAGAAATCGTAGAAGAACTCTGGCAAGATTTCGAAAATCATAAACAAGCACTTCGCGAAATCTGAAACTCCTAAATAGCAGAGACTAAGGTAAATCAGGCATTTAATAAGTTATTCTTGCCAAGCCATCCGTTATAGAATATATTTGAAACAAATATTTTCGGATGTCTAAGTTTAAATTGTGGTTTATAGCCTTATTGGCAACCGCATCATTTACCAGTCAAGCTTCGCATTTATTAGGTGGAGAGATTTACTGGGAATGTACGCCCAGTGGACAATACATATTTACGCTAACTCTGTATAGAGACTGTACTGGTATTGCAATTCCTACTGGTACTCAAACCTTAACGGGGCCAGCTACTATTTCTTGTACTTATATCCCTGCACTTTCTGGTGATGTGTCGCCGGATTGCCCGAACACTGCTTTGGACTTACAATGTTCTTCCGGTGATGATGGTGCGATTGAAAAAGGGGTGTACCGCAGTTCACCCGTAAGTTTAAATGGTATCCCACCTGCAGGTGGATGGGAGTTTGCTTGGACCTCCTGTTGTCGCCCTACTTTGGAGAATACCAATGCTTCAGGTTATTATCTACGTTCTAAAATGTATCCTTATACTCCTCCGGGTTCCAGCCAACCCTTAAACACGAGTACCTGTTATGACAATAGCCCAGTATTTGCACAGGATGCCAATGCGGTAACCTGTCCTAACTTCTTATTTGAGTTTAACCACCTTCCTGCGGATAAGGATATTGATAGCTTGGTGTTTGATTGGGGGCATCCTTGGGATGCGGCTAACAGTAATATTATTTTCAGTACTGGATATTCTCATGTTGCCCCATTCCCTGATGGAACTGAAGACCCTAATAATGGACCTAATACCTTGGACCCTTCTTCTGGAGAGATCACTGCCTTGGCTAATAACCCCAATGATGGTTGGTATGCTTCCTGTGTGGTAATTAAGGAATACCGTTGTAATCAGTTGATTGGTGAGGTATATCGAGATGTGCCTTTGTATTATCTGGATGCCGTGGATTGCCCAACCAACCCGAGTACTCCTTCTGCGGAGATCGATACGTCGATTTATCAGAACGTGCAGCGTAGCGGTAATGTGTATCGCATTCGTACCTATCCTCAGGATACGGTTCAGTTTAGAGTAGTAGCCCGAGATTTAGATCAGTTTGCCAATGGTTCTTTCCAGCAGATTTGTATGAAAGCGGGCGGACTGCAATTGAACAGTGATAACTACGCCAGTAACTCTGGCTGTAATGGAGCAGCACCTTGTGCAACCTTAACCTCTTTCAACTCTACCGGAACCTATTGTAGTGTAATCCAGAACACGGTTGAGTTCTTTTGGGTACCTGATTGTGTGCACTTGAACTTTGGTGGTTGTGGAACGGCATCGAATACCTATTTCTTTACCGTACGAATGGAGGATGATGGTTGTGCCGCACCGAAAGTAGGTCTTGCGACGATTATCGTAGAAGTAATTGCGGGTGATCCGACCCCTCCGGGACTAAGTTGTACGGATGTTCAGCAAGATGGCTCGATCCGCTTGGGTTGGAGTCAGCCAGAACTGGATAGTGTTTTAGAGTTCAACTATTATCGTATTTATGGATCCTCCTCTCCTGGAGGCCCCTGGACAGTAGTAGACAGTATTCCTCATTATGATACCTTGAGCACCGTCGTTGCGTCTCAAGGGAATGTGAGCTACTTCTATATGGAGATGAGTACGGGTCCATGTGACTTTATCTCATTACCGAGTCAGGTAGTATCAACGATGACGATGACCATGACGGCGATACCACCCAACAGCCCAGAGATCGCTCAACTGAGTTGGACACCCTTAAATGGTACGGGCTTAAACCCGATCCGCGGTAATATCTACGAAGTATGGGTAGAAGCCCCGGAGGGTAGTGGCAACTGGCAAAAGATAGGAGAGACTACCAATACCAGCTTTACGGATACCGTAAGTGTTTGTGATATGTTGGTGTCCTATCAAGTGCGTGTACCAGATACAGTAGTGGGTTGTTATTCCGGCTCTAGTCAAGATACGGGCCGCTTCCAGGATCGCACGAATGTGTCAAATGTTAGCCTGGGTCGCGTATTGGTAAATCAGAACAACAAAGCGATGGTAGAGTTTGAGTCTACCCAGTTTGAAGATATCGTAGAGTTCTATTTATTCTATAATGATCCGCAAAATGGCTGGGTGATAGTAGATACGATCGATGCGGGAACAGCTATGCCTTACGAATGGGCAGACTCGGATGCGGGTAGCCATTCAGAGCAGTTTAAGATCGTATCGGTAGACAGTTGTGGGAACCAGAGTGATGATTTAGCGGTAAGTCCTTACAATACAATTTACCTGCGTAACTATCTGAACAAATGTGAGGGTTATTCCCGCATCAGCTGGAATGCCTATAAAGAGTTCCCTAATGGGGTGCATGAGTACCGCGTATGGGTACAAATTACCGAGCCCGATGGCACAGTGATTCCTCCGACTATCTTATTTACTGCCAGTCCAACGGATACGAGCTTCCGTCAGAATGTGATTAGGAAGGATTATGAGTATTGCTATGTGATAGAAGCTCGAGATACGATCGCGAACTTAAGCTCTACTTCGAACACAGTATGTGTAGAAGCGGCAGTGCCACAGCAATCGGAGCAGTTGTACATCGCTAAGGTGACCAATGATCCAAGTCGTAACTCCTTAGACATTAGTATTTACATTGATGGTCAGGCGGATGTCCGCAGCTTCCAGATCCAAAGAGCGCCCGAGTACTATGGACCTTATCGTACGATAGCAACAGTAGGTAAGCCAACGGCTCCTCCTTATATCATCTCTTTCCAAGACTTTGGCGTAGAGCCCAGTAAGTTTAATTACTTCTACCGTGTAACGGCAACCGATAGCTGTGGAGGCTATGATACCATTAGTAATATCAGCTCAAACATGAAGTTGGAGGTAAGAGCAGCAGAGGATGTAACCAATCGTTTACGCTGGAACGCCTACTTCGGCTGGGGAGGCTATGTAGATCGATATGAGATTTACCGTCGTCCTGCAGATGGCTTTAACTGGGAAAAGGTAGGTGAGAACGTAACCATTAATGGTCGTCAGGATACCACTTGGATCGATTATGATATTGCCGATTTAGTGAAGGCTGATCCTACTGCCGGTGAATACTGTTATTATGTGAAAGCTGTAGAAGGAGGGAACCCACAAGGTATTGTTGATAATCAGGGTAACCCGATGACAGCGATCTCCAATCAGTCCTGTGCTCAGCAAGAAGCGAAGGTATACTTAGCCACGGCTTTCCGCCCAGGAAGCTCGATAGGAGAGAACCAAACCTATGGACCATCCATGCGCTTGAATGAGGTAGAGAACTACCACTTCTATATCATGAACCGTTGGGGAAAGAAGGTATTTGAGACCAATAATCCTGAGGAAAGATGGGATGGAAGTTATGAAGGTAATGATGCACCTCAAGGTGTGTATATCTACTATATTAAGTTCCAAACTCCTGGTGGATCCGAACAAGAAGAACGAGGGAATCTAACCCTGGTTCGATAGTGATCCAAAATATTTGAAACAAGAAAGGCTCCTAATTCAGGAGCCTTTCTTGCTTTTAAGGAATTAGTCAATTTATGCGCTTTAAATGTTTAGAAGGGCACCTTTACTAATCCACCCTTCCATATTAATTATTTGAAAACTATTTTCGAGGAAATTTTTCATGGGCATGAACTGGATCAAATCTATCCTCTTTTCTGTACTAGCAATTTTGTTTGCGGGTAACTTGCAAGCATCGCACCTTTTAGGAGGGGAAATTTACTGGGAATGTACGCCCAGTGGACAATACATATTTACGCTAACTCTATACAGAGACTGTACGGGAGCTAACATTCCTACTACTCCGCAGTCTCTATCAGGCCCTGCTAATATTATTTGTAATTATATACCCGCACTTTCTGGTGATGTGTCTCCCGATTGCCCGAACACTGCTTTGGACTTACAATGTTCTTCCGGTGATGATGGTGCGATTGAGAAAGGGGTATACCGTAGTGCACCGGTAAGTTTAAATGGTATCCCACCTGCAGGGGGCTGGGAGTTTGCTTGGACTTCCTGTTGTCGTCCTTCTTTGGAGAATACCAATGCCTCTGGTTATTATCTACGTTCTAAAATGTATCCTTATACTCCTCCGGGTTCGAGCCAACCTTTAAATACGAGTACCTGTTATGACAATAGCCCAGTATTTGCTCAGGATGCCAATGCAGTAACTTGTCCTAACTTCTTATTTGAGTTTAATCACCTTCCTGCGGATAAGGATATTGATAGCTTGGTTTTTGACTGGGGACATCCTTGGGATGCGGCAAATCAAAATATTACTTTTGGGACTGGCTATCAATACACGGCACCCTTCCCTGACGGAAGTGAAGACCCTAATAATGGACCTAATACCTTGGACCCTTCTTCTGGAGAGATCACTGCCTTGGCTAATAACCCTAATGAAGGCTGGTATGCTTCCTGTGTGGTAATTAAGGAATACCGTTGTAATCAACTGATTGGTGAGGTATATCGAGATGTACCTATTTATTATCTGGATGCCGTGGATTGCCCAACCAACCCGAGTACTCCTTCTGCGGAGATCGATACGTCGATTTATCAGAACGTGCAGCGTAGCGGTAATGTGTATCGCATTCGTACCTATCCTCAGGATACGGTTCAGTTTAGGGTAGTAGCCCGAGATTTAGATCAGTTTGCCAATGGTTCTTTCCAGCAGATTTGTATGAAAGCGGGTGGACTGCAATTGAACAGTAATAATTATGCTTCCCAAACGGGCTGTAATGGTGCGGCACCTTGTGCGACTTTAACCTCTTTCAACTCTACCGGAACCTATTGTAGTGTAATCCAGAACACCGTTGAGTTCTTCTGGGTACCTGATTGTGTGCACTTGAACTTTGGTGGTTGTGGAACGGCATCGAATACCTATTTCTTTACCGTACGAATGGAGGATGATGGTTGTGCTGCTCCTAAGGTAGGTCTGGCTACGATCATTGTAGAAGTAATTGCGGGTGATCCGACCCCTCCGGGACTAAGTTGTACGGATGTTCAGCAAGATGGCTCGATCCGCTTGGGTTGGAGTCAGCCAGAACTGGATAGTGTTTTAGAGTTCAACTATTATCGTATTTATGGATCCTCCTCTCCTGGAGGCCCCTGGACAGTTGTAGACAGTATTCCTCATTATGATACCTTGAGCACCGTCGTTGCGTCTCAAGGGAATGTGAGCTACTTCTATATGGAGATGAGTACGGGTCCATGTGACTTTATCTCATTACCGAGTCAGGTAGTATCAACGATGACGATGACCATGACGGCGATACCACCCAACAGCCCAGAGATCGCTCAACTAAGTTGGACGCCTTTAAATGGTACGGGCTTAAATCCGATCCGCGGTAATATCTACGAAGTATGGGTAGAAGCCCCGGAGGGTAGTGGCAACTGGCAAAAGATAGGAGAGACTGCCAATACCAGCTTTACGGATACCGTAAGTGTTTGTGATATGTTGGTGTCCTATCAAGTACGCGTACCAGATACAGTAGTGGGTTGTTATTCTGGCTCTAGTCAAGATACGGGCCGCTTCCAGGATCGCACGAATGTGTCAAATGTTAGCCTGGGTCGCGTACTGGTAAATCAGAACAACAAAGCGATGGTAGAGTTTGAGTCTACCCAGTTTGAAGATATCGTAGAGTTCTACTTATTCTATAATGATCCGCAAAATGGCTGGGTGATTGTAGATACGATCGATGCGGGAACAGCCATGCCTTACGAATGGGCAGACTCGGATGCGGGTAGCCATTCGGAGCAGTTTAAGATCGTATCGGTAGATAGCTGTGGGAACCAGAGTGATGATTTAGCGGTAAGTCCTTACAATACAATTTACCTGCGTAACTATCTGAACAAATGTGAGGGTTATTCCCGCATTAGCTGGAATGCCTATAAAGAGTTCCCTAATGGGGTGCATGAGTACCGCGTATGGGTACAAATTACCGAGCCCGATGGCACAGTGATTCCTCCGACTATCTTATTTACAGCCAGTCCAACGGATACGAGCTTCCGTCAGAATGTGATTAGGAAGGATTATGAGTATTGCTATGTGATAGAAGCTCGAGATACGATCGCGAACTTAAGCTCTACTTCGAACACAGTATGTGTAGAAGCGGCAGTGCCACAGCAATCGGAGCAGCTGTACATCGCTAAGGTGACCAATGATCCAAGTCGTAACTCCTTAGACATTAGTATTTACATTGATGGTCAGGCGGATGTCCGCAGCTTCCAGATCCAAAGAGCGCCCGAGTACTATGGACCTTATCGTACGATAGCAACAGTAGGTAAGCCAACAGCTCCTCCTTATATCATCTCTTTCCAAGACTTTGGCGTAGAGCCCAGTAAGTTTAATTACTTCTACCGTGTAACGGCAACGGATAGCTGTGGTGGCTATGATACCATTAGTAATATCAGCTCTAACATGAAGTTGGAGGTAAGAGCAGCAGAGGATGTAACCAATCGTTTACGCTGGAACGCCTACTTCGGCTGGGGAGGCTATGTAGATCGATATGAGATTTACCGTCGTCCTGCAGATGGCTTTAACTGGGAGAAGGTAGGTGAGAACGTAACCATTAATGGTCGTCAGGATACCACTTGGATCGATTATGATATTGCCGATTTAGTGAAGGCTGATCCTACTGCTGGTGAGTACTGCTATTATGTGAAAGCTGTAGAAGGAGGGAACCCACAAGGTATTGTTGACAATCAGGGTAACCCGATGACAGCCATCTCCAATCAGTCCTGTGCTCAGCAAGAAGCGAAGGTATACTTAGCTACGGCCTTCCGCCCAGGAAGCTCGATAGGAGAGAACCAAACTTATGGACCCTCCATGCGCTTGAATGAGGTAGAGAACTACCACTTCTATATCATGAACCGTTGGGGTAAGAAGGTATTTGAGACCAATAACCCTGAGGAAAGATGGGATGGAAGTTATGAAGGTAATGATGCACCTCAAGGTGTGTATATCTACTATATTAAGTTCCAAACTCCTGGTGGATCCGAACAAGAAGAACGAGGGAATTTATCCTTAGTTAGATAATATTTATTTAGTGCGAATAAATACTGAAATGGCTCGCCTTTGTGCGGGCTTTTTCTTTTTTAACGGAGCTGTAAAATGCTTTGATCTTTAACAACTTCAAATGGGTGTTACACTCATTGGGCTTATGATAATCAACATAGGCCTAATACTTTTAAGGAAAATTATTCCCTATGAAACACCTGAAGATTAGCCTAATTTTATTTCTGACTTTTATAATAAGTCCGCTTTCCGCGTCTCATTATTTAGGGGGAGAAATATATTGGGAATGCACCCCTAATGGTCAGTATATATTCACTTTAACTTTGTATCGTGATTGTACAGGTTCTACTATTTTAACTAACCCAAAAACCATCGTTGGACCTGTAAATATTGTCTGTAATTATGTAGCCAGTTTATCCGGTGATGTATCTCCTCAATGTCCGAATACTGCACTGGATTTAAATTGTGCCGATGGAGATCCAGGTTCAATAGAAAAGTATGTTTTTCGTAGTGGTCAGGTATCTTTAAATGGAATACCGCCTGCTACAGGTTGGGAATTCAGCTGGACAGGCTTTGCTCGTCCATTTTTAGAAAATGCCGGGGGAAATACCGGTTATTACCTGCGCTCAAAAATGTTCCCTTATACCGATCCCAATTTAGGGACTTTGAATACCAGTACTTGTTACGATAACAGTCCGGTATTTGCTCAGGATGCCAATGCGGTAACTTGCCCTAACTTCTTGTTCGAGTTTAACCACCTTCCTGCGGATAAAGATATTGATAGCCTGGTATTTGATTGGGCCATGCCTAAATTGGGAGCAAATCAAAATATAGCATTTAATAATGGCTACAGTCCTACGGCACCTTTCCCTGATGGAAGTGAGGATCCTAACAATGGACCTAATACTTTAGATCGTTTTTCTGGAGAGATAACCACTTTAGCAAATAATCCTAGTGATGGCTGGTATGCCTCTTGTGTGGTAATACGCGAATACCGTTGTAATCAGCTGATTGGAGAGGTATATCGGGATGTGCCTGTTTATTATTTAAAGGATGAAGATTGTCCTGTAAACCCAAGTACCCCTTCTGCTGAAATTGATACATCGGTTTATCCCAATGTAAGTCGCAGTGGTAATATTTATCGAATTCGAACTTACCCCAAAGATACGGTTCAGTTTAGGGTAGTAGCCCGAGATTTAGATCAGTTTGCCAATGGTTCTTTCCAGCAGATTTGTATGAAAGCAGGAGGACTGCAATTGAACAGTAATAATTATGCTTCCCAAACGGGCTGTAATGGTGCAGCACCCTGTGCAACCTTAACCTCATTTAATAGCTCCGGAACCTATTGCAGCGTTATTCAAAATACGGTGGAGTTTTTCTGGGTACCTGATTGTGTGCACTTAAACTTTGGAGGCTGCGGTACCGCTTCGAATACCTATTACTTCACCGTACGAATGGAGGATGATGGTTGTGCTGCTCCTAAAGTTGGTTTGGCGACGATCATTGTTGATGTAATCGCGGGTGATCCCACGCCGCCGGATTTAAGTTGCTCCGATGTGCAAGTGGATGGTTCCATAAAACTTAGTTGGAAGCAACCGGAATTGGATAGTGTACTCGAGTTTAATTACTATCGTATCTATGGTGCATCATCACCTGGCGGACCCTATACGGTGATAGATAGCATTCCCCATTTTGATACTCTTACTACCACTGTTCCCTCCCAGGGAAATAGCAGTTACTTCTTTATGGAGATGAGTACCGGTCCATGTGATTTTATCTCGAAACCTAGCGATATCATCAGTCCAATGCAATTAACGCTTACTCCTATTCCACCGAATAGCCCGGAGTATGCCCAATTGAATTGGACCGCACATAATGGCTCGGGTCTAAACCCCTTACGCGGAAATATCTATCAAATTTGGAAAGAAGCACCCGCCGGCAGTGGGGATTGGATTAAAGTAGATTCGACAACCAGTCTCGATTACATTGATACCGTTAGTGTATGTGATATGCTGGTGAACTATCAAATTAGAGTTCCCGATACCGTTGTAGATTGCTATTCCGGCTCTAGCCAGGATACCGGTCGATTCCAGGATTTAACCAATGTGGAAGATGTGGATTTGGTTCGGGTCTTTGTGAATGAGGATAATAAGGCAGCAGTTGAATTTGATTCGGATTCCATTAAAGATATTGTTGAATTCTACTTAATCTTTAATGATCCATTAAATGGTTGGGTAATCGTAGATACCATTCCTGCCGATGAGCCAATGCCCTATGTTTGGGATGCCTCTATGGCGGATACCCGCTTTGAGCAATTTAAAATCCTATCGGTAGATAGCTGTGAAAATGCCAGCGATGATTTGGCGGTGAGCACTTTCAATACGGTATATGCACGCAATTATCTGAATAAATGTGAGGGTTATTCTCGTATTAGCTGGAATGCCTACAAAGAGTTCCCTAATGGAGTACATGAATACCGCGTATGGGTGCAAATTACCGAGGATGATGGTACCCAATTGCCACCTACAATCTATTTCACTGCCAGTCCAACGGATACCAGCTTCCAACAAAATGAATTGAAGAAGGATTATATCTATTGTTATGTGATTGAAGCCAGAGATACAATTGCAGATCTGAGCTCCACCTCAAATTCGGTTTGTGTAGAAGCGGCTGTACCTCAGCAGTCAGAGCAATTGTATATCTCTAAAGTAACGAATGACTTCAGCCGCAATGCCTTAGATGTGAGCGTTTATGTTGATGGAGATGCGGATGTTCGCAGCTTCCAGGTACAAAGAGCACCTCAGTTCTATGGTCCTTATCAAACCATTGCTACCATGGCTAAGCCACAAGCACCACCTTATATTCTGTCCTTTCAGGATTTTGGAGTTGAGCCCAATCAGTTCAATTATTACTACCGTTTAACAGCTATAGATAGCTGTGGTGGTTACGATACCATTAGTAATATCTCCACTAACCTTAGATTGAATGTAAGTGCTGCGGAGGATGTAACGAATCGCCTAAGCTGGAATACCTATATCGGCTGGGATGGTTATGTGGAACGCTATGAGATCTACCGCAGACCCGCAGATGGCTTTAATTGGAAGAAAGTGGGTGAGAACATTACGGTTGATGGCCGTGAAGACACCACTTGGATTGACTATGAGATTGCTGATTTGGTAGAAGCCAATCCAATTGAAGCAGGAGCCTATTGCTATTATATTAAAGCCATTGAAGGTGGAAACCCTCAGGGGATAGTAGATAATCAAGGTAACCCGATGAGTGCATTTTCCAACCAGGCCTGTGCACAGCAAAATGCCAAAATATATATGGCAACAGCTTTCCGTCCGGGTAGTAGTATTGCCGAAAATCAAACTTATGGTCCATCGATGCGCCTAAATGATGTGGATAACTATCACTTCTACATTATGAATCGTTGGGGAAAGAAAGTTTTTGAAACCAATGATCCTGATGATCGCTGGGATGGAACCTATGAAGGCAACCAGGTTCCTCAAGGGGTTTATGTGAGCTATTTAAAGTTCCAAACCATAGGTGATCAGGAAGTTGAGGAACGTCAGTCTTTTACCCTTATCCGCTAGAAAGGTTAAGGCGATTTCAAGTAGCCTCTCCCGAAAGGGAGGGGCTTTTTTATTTTAAGATAAGCTTAAACAATAAGCTCATTTTGCTAGCGCTAGGTCTGCTTTTAATTGCTAAATTTGCGCGCAATTTAATTCTAATTGCACCGCTCTATGTCAACTTTCAGTGATAAAATCATGGGTGAAGGTTTAACCTATGATGATGTACTTCTCGTACCGGCCTATTCTCAAGTGTTACCACGCGAAGTTGATCTTTCCAGCAAATTCACGCGTAATATCAGTCTTAAAACGCCCATTATCTCTGCGGCGATGGACACCGTAACCGAAGCCACTATGGCAATCGCAGTTGCGCAAGATGGAGGTATCGGAGTATTGCATAAAAACATGACCATCGAGCAACAAGCGGTGGAAGTACGCAATGTAAAGCGTGCCGAAAGTGGAATGATCCTCGATCCGGTAACCTTACATGAAAATGCACTGGTTAGCGATGCCAAGAAAATGATGGCCGATTACCGCATTGGAGGTATTCCTATTGTTAATGATCAGAAGAAACTGATTGGTATTATTACCAACCGCGATTTGCGTTTCGAAAAGAATGATCTACGCCCCTTGGCAGAAATCATGACTAAAGAGGGTTTGGTAACCACCTTTGAGAATACCAGCCTCGCAGAAGCAGAAGTAATTCTGCAAAAGCATAAAATTGAAAAATTACCGGTAGTAGATAAGGATAATCATCTGATTGGTTTGATTACTTATCGTGATATTACCAAATCTCATATTAAGCCTAATGCCAATAAAGACGATTATGGTCGTTTGCGGGTTGCAGCAGCAGTAGGAGTTACCCCGGATGTTTTGGATCGCGTAACGGCTTTAGTAGAGTCTAATGTGGATGCCATTATAATTGATACAGCCCATGGCCACAGTGCCGGGGTAGTAAAAGCCTTAGAAGCGGTTAAAGCTAAATTCCCTAAACTGGATGTGGTAGTAGGTAATGTGGCTACGGCTTCAGCAGCGCGTTATTTGGCGGATGCCGGTGCCGATGCTATTAAAGTTGGAATTGGCCCTGGTTCTATCTGTACTACTCGTGTGGTAGCAGGAGTAGGGGTGCCTCAACTTACCGCGGTAATGGAGGCTCGTAAAGGCCTTGAAGGAACAGATGTTCCCCTTATCGCTGATGGTGGTATTCGCTTTACTGGAGATATCGTAAAGGCCATCGCCGCTGGTGCCGATACCGTAATGTTGGGATCACTGTTGGCAGGAACTAAAGAAGCTCCGGGTGAAACTATTATCTACGAAGGTCGTCGATATAAGACTTATCGCGGAATGGGATCTATCGAGGCCATGCAACAAGGTTCCAAGGATCGTTATTTCCAGGATGTGGAAGACGATATCAAGAAATTAGTTCCGGAAGGTATTGTTGGCCGAGTTGCTTATAAAGGTGAAGTAGGTGAAGTGATGTACCAATTTATTGGTGGTTTGCGTGCCGGAATGGGATATTGTGGCGCTGCAGACATTGCTACTTTACAAAAAAATGGCACCTTCGTGCGAATTACGGCCGCAGGCGTACATGAAAGCCATCCACATGATGTGCACATTACCCGCGAATCACCAAACTATAGCCGAAAATAAACTCTGTTTATGATGAAAAACAAGTCCTTAGTAATCCTAAGTCTTGCGCTGCTTTGCGGCGGTCTTAAAGCTCAGTCAGAGCTGAACAAAAAAGTTCTTTTCACGGTAGAAAATGATACCGTAACCGCCGAAGAGTATATGGCGGTGTACAATAAGAATCGCGACATTGGTCAGGAAATCGATCCTAAATCTCCTTCCGAGTATTTGGATTTATACCTCAATTTTAAATTGAAGGTGCATGAGGCCAAAGAAATGGGGAAGGATACCATGCCGGCTTTTTTACGCGAATTCCGCAATTATCGTGAGCAATTAACCAAGCCTTATTTATCGGATAAAGATGTTACCAAGGAACTGATTCGTGAGGCTTATAGCCGGATGAAGTTCGATGTGCGTGCATCGCATATTATGGTGGGCTTGCCTAAGAACCCTACTCCCGAAGATACTTTGGCTGCTTATAACAAGATTATGAGCTTAAAGAAGAAGATCGAGGATGGTGCTTTGTTCGAAGAAGTAGCTCAAACCAATTCCGATGATACCTATAGCGCTCGTAAGGGTGGTGATTTAGGCTATTTCACCGTTTTTGATATGGTTTATCCATTCGAGAATGCTGCCTACAACACTCGCATCGGAAAAATTTCGGATCCGGTACGCAGTCAGTTTGGATACCATATCGTTAAAACAACGGATAAGCGTGATGCTCGTGGTAAAGTTCGCGTAGCTCACTTGATGTTGATCGATAATGATAAAAGCACTTCACAGCAGAAAGAAGATGTGAAGAAAAAGATTGATGAGATCTACGCCAAGCTTCAAGCAGGAGAGGACTTCGTAACTCTGGTAAAACAATACTCTGAAGATAAAACTTCCGTTCCACAAGATGGAATCTTAGAAGCCTTCGGAATCAATAAAATGTATCCTGAATTTGAGGATGCAGCCTTTGCTTTACAAGATAGTGGTGCTTATTCAGAGCCTATTAAAACTCCGGTAGGTTGGCATATAATTATGCTGGTAGACCATATTGGTGTGCCTGATTTTGAAGAAGCTGAAGGACAAATCCGCAATAAAGTAGAGCGTGATGCCCGTGCCCAACAGAGTCAGGTTTCGGTAATGAAGCGCATTAAGCAGGATTATAAGTTCAAGGAGTATCCTAAGGCCTTTAATTGGGTGTATCAGCAGGTAGACGAGTCATTTATGGAGCGTGGCTATCAAGTACCAAGTAAGCTTAATCATGCAGATCAAACTGTATTTGAGTTTGCCAATTTCAAATACTCCGTAAAAGATATCCTGAACTTGGTGAAGGAGCGTCAAAGTCGTTATGGTCGCGGTGGAAATCTGCGTTCACAGGTTTATAAGCTCATCAAAGATTATCAGGAAGAAGAATTATTGAACTACGAAAAGAGCCGTCTTTCAGAGAAGTATGCCGACTTCAGAATGCTGGAGCGTGAATACTATGAGGGTATTTTGCTTTTTGACTTAACCGAGGAAAAAGTATGGCGTCGTGCCATGACCGATACTACAGGTTTAGAAGCATTCTTTGCTAATCATCGTGAAGATTATCAGTGGGATACGCGCTACAATGTTTACCTTATTAATGCTGTGGATAAGAAGACGGCTAAAAAGGCAAGTAAAGCTCTTGAAAAAGGAAAGAGTCGCATGGAGGTTATGAAAGACTTAAATATTGAGTCTAAGCTTAACTTGAATATTGATAGTGCTACTGCTGAGTTGAAGGAATTAGGTGATTGGGCACCTTTGGTAGAAAAGAAAGCTGAGCCAGGTCGTACAGATCTCACTGAAGTGCACGAACGCTATATGCAAGCCGTGATTATTTCGGTAGAAGCACCACGCAACAAAGAACTCAGTGAAGCAAAAGGCCGAGTAATTAGCGATTACCAAAGCTATTTGGAAAAAGCCTGGATTGAAGAATTACGAGCTAAGTATACCGTTAAGGTTAATGAAGACGTTCTCAAGGAAGTCATTTCTGAGCTTGAATAATATTTTTAGAATATCATTAATTGCAAGCCTCCTGTTCACCGCAGGAGGCTGCGATTTTTTCCAGGGTCTGGAAGAGGAGGAAAACAAGGGTCCGGTGGTGGCTCGGGTATACGACTCTTACCTCTATCAAACGGATTTGGAAGACATTATTCCTAAAGGCCTTTCGGCCGATGACAGTACCAGTTTTGTTCAGAACTACATTAATGTTTGGGCTAAGAACGAACTGATGATCTATAAGGCCGAGTTTAATCTTACCGAGGAGCAAAAGCAGTTCGAAGAGCAAATCAAAAACTATCGTAATGATTTGTTGAAGTTTGCTTATCAACAGAAATATGTGGATGATCGTTTAGATACGACCATAAGCGATGCTCAGGTAAAAGAATACTACGAAGCCCACCTCGATAATTTTCAACTGAAGGAGAACATCTTACAGTTACGCTATTTAAGCCTACCTAAGGATGCTCCCGATGTAGATAAGGTTTCAGGGCTGTTTAAAAGCAATAAGGAAGAAGATCAAAAGGCATTATTGGATTATGCCCTTTCCTTCGCCCGTAGTTTTTCTTTGGAGGACACCAGTTGGATAAGCTTCAATGAATTCCGCCAATTATTGCCCATTCGCACCTATAACCAGCAAGACTTCCTAGCGCAGAATAAATTCGTGGAAATGGAAGCTGAGGGTTTAGTATATTTCGCTGAAATCAAGAATTACAAGATCAAAGACAATCCTTCGCCCTTAATCTATGTGGAGGATATTATCCGTAAAACTTTAGTAAACAAACGCCGTTTGGACTTGATTGCAGAGTTGGAGAAGAACTTACTAAGTGACGCATTAAAAAAGAAAGAATTTGAAACCTACCCTTAAATTCTACCTCGTTCTGGCAGGCTTAGGCCTCAATTTGGCCCTTTCAGCTCAACCCAAATTAGTGGATGGAGTATTGGCTGTTGTCGGAAAAGAGATTGTACTCAAAAGTGATTTAGATCAAACAGCCGAAGCTCAGGTTCGTCAGAATCCCGGCCTGAAGGTGAACAACTGCCAGGTATTCGAAGATCTCTTAATGGAGAAACTACTTCTTCATCAAGCAGCATTGGATTCGGTAGAAGTAGGTGAGGATGAAGTACAAGCGAATATTGATCGTCGTATTGGCGTTTTCATCCAACAGATTGGTAGTGAAGCCAAATTAGAGCAGTACTACGGAAAGTCAATTTTGGAGATTAAGGAAGAAATGGCCCCTTTAATCCAAAATCAATTGACCGCCCAAAGAATGCTTCAGGAAATTAATGGCGATGTAGAAATCACCCCTTCCGAAGTGCGGGAGTTTTACGAGAGCATTCCCAAAGACAGTTTACCGCTGATCAATGCTGAAGTTGAGTATTCTGAAATTTCCATTTTCCCTGAAATTACCGATCAGGCCAAGCAAGAGGCCATTGATAAATTGAAGGAAATTAAAGATCGTATAGAGAACGGCTCTTCCTTTAGTACCATGGCGGTGCTTTATTCGGAAGATCCCGGTAGCTCCCGTAATGGTGGAGAGTATAAGGGAATTAAGCGCGGTCAATTCGTAAAAGAATTCGAAGCGGTGGCCTTTAACCTAAAGCTCAACGAGATTTCGGAGCCATTCCGCACCGAGTACGGCTATCATATTGTACAAATCCAAAAGAAGATTGGTCAGGAATTGGATTTACGTCACATCCTTATCAAACCTAAAATTTCGGGCGAAGATTTAGAAAAAGCACGTTCAAAAGCAGATAGCATCCGAACTTTGATCTTAAATTCTAAAATCAGCTTTGAAGATGCCGCTCAGAAGTTTTCTGGCAGTGAGGATTCTCGCCTAAATGGTGGTCGGGTTATGAACCAACAAACCGGTGATAGTCGCTGGGAAATAGGACAGCTGGATAAAACGGTATTCTATACCCTTGAGGGCATTGAAGAAGGAACTATTTCGCAACCCGTATTATTCCGCACTCGTGATGAAAAAGAGGGCTATAAAATTGTAAAGCTGATTGATCGTAGTGAGGCTCATGTGGCAAATATGGCTACCGATTATCAGCGGATAAAGCAGGTCGCCCTAGCTAAAAAGAAGCAAGAAGTTTTGGAGGAATGGGTAAATGATAAAATTTTGGATACCTACGTTCGGGTAAACAATGATTACTTACAATGCACTTTTGAGCGCCAGTGGCTAAACAATTCCTCGTATGCAGAACAATAGCGGAGACGTAGAAATGGTTAAGGATTTAGGTATTAAGTACCGACTCCTTAAAGATGAAATTGGCAAAGTAATTATTGGTCAGGATGAAGTAATTCATCTGCTCTTGCTTTCAATCTTCTGCAAGGGCCACTCCCTTTTAGTTGGTGTTCCAGGCTTGGCCAAAACCTTATTAGTAAATACGGTAGCTCAATCCTTAGGTTTAAGCTTTCGCAGAATTCAGTTTACTCCGGATTTAATGCCCTCTGATATCGTTGGAGCGGAAATTCTGGATGAAAATCGTCAGTTTAAATTTGTGAAAGGACCATTATTCGCCAATATTATTTTGGCGGATGAGATTAACCGTACTCCTCCTAAAACGCAGTCGGCATTATTGGAAGCCATGCAGGAGCGTTCGGTTACTGCTGGTGGACATACCTATAAAATGGCGAATCCCTTTTTTGTATTGGCCACGCAAAACCCAATAGAGCAGGAGGGAACTTATCCTTTACCTGAGGCGCAATTAGACCGCTTCATGTTTAATATCGAAGTGGGATATCCCAGCTTTGAAGAAGAGGTGAGTATCGTAAAGAACACCACCATCGGAGTGGAAGCGGAGGTAAATGAAGTGCTCAGTGTTGATGAGATATTAAAATATCAACAATTGGTACGCAAAATTCCGGTGAGTGATCACCTCTATGAATATGCCATCCGATTGGTACAGGCAACACGTCCGGATACCCCTAATGCTAAGGAGGTTACCCGCGAATATCTTTCTTGGGGAGCTGGTCCACGTGCCTCACAAAACTTAATCTTAGCCGCTAAGGCACATGCTGCTTTACAAGGTAAGTTTAGCCCTGATACCGAAGATGTTATGGCCGTAGCTAAGCCTATTCTACGTCACCGTATCGTTAAAAACTACCGTGCAGAGGCCGAAGGCATCAGTATTGAAAAGATCATTGAAGGCTTAGTCTGAAAGGGCTCGGTATACTTGGGATAATTAGTAGCTTTGCACCCCAGTAGACAACGCAGGTCACCTATACTATGCCATCAACAAAATACATCTTTGTAACCGGGGGTGTTACCTCTTCACTGGGTAAGGGTATCATTTCGGCTTCTTTAGCCACTCTATTACAATCCAGAGGATACAGTGTAACGATCCAAAAGCTGGACCCTTACATTAATATTGACCCAGGAACCCTCAATCCATACGAACATGGCGAATGCTATGTAACCAACGACGGAGCCGAAACGGATCTGGATCTGGGGCACTATGAGCGCTTTCTAAACCGTCCAACCTCACAGGCGAATAACGTTACCACTGGTCGCGTTTATCAAACCGTAATTGAAAAAGAACGTCGTGGTGATTACCTTGGAAAAACCGTTCAGGTAATTCCACATATCACCGATGAGATTAAACGTCGTATCCAATTATTGGGAAATACCGGCGAATTCGAAATCGTAATTACCGAAATCGGGGGTACAGTAGGGGATATTGAGGCCTTGCCATATATCGAAGCCGTTCGTCAGTTACGTTGGGAATTAGGCGATGACAGCTTAGTAGTGCATTTAACCTTAGTGCCTTATTTGGCGGCTACCGGTGAAATGAAAACCAAGCCTACCCAGCACTCAGTTCAAAAATTACAGGAATCAGGAATTCAGCCCGATGTTTTAGTATGTCGTACGGAACATGATCTGGGAGAAGATATTCGTAAAAAACTGGCTCTCTTCTGCAATGTGAAGAAGGAAGCAGTAGTACAAAGTATTGATGCCGAAACCATTTATGCAGTGCCCATTTTAATGCGCAACCAGCATTTGGATGAAGTGGTATTAAACCGTCTTAACCTTCCGGTTGAAGACAATTTGGATTTGGTTAATTGGAAGGACTTCCTTTACAAATTGCGCTTCCCTAAAAACGAAGTGGAAATTGGCTTAATCGGAAAATACGTAGAGCTTAAAGACTCTTATAAATCTATCGCCGAAGCCTTTATTCACGCTGGAGCCACCAATGAAACCAAAGTGAAGATCCGCTGGATTCATTCCGAAAATCTGTCTAAAGACAGCATGGAGAAAACCTTAGGTGGATTGGATGGAATTTTAGTAGCGCCAGGCTTTGGTGAGCGTGGTTTTGAAGGAAAGCTAGATGCTATTCGTTATGCCCGTGAAAGTAAAGTTCCTTTCCTAGGGATTTGCTTAGGTATGCAAGCTGCGGTGATTGAGTTTGCCCGTAATGTATTAGGCTTTGAAGGTGCTAACAGTACCGAAATGGATGCCGACACTGCCTATCCGGTTATCGACTTAATGGAAGATCAGAAAGGTCTTACTCGCAAAGGAGGAACCATGCGATTAGGTGCATGTGATTGCGCATTGAAAGAAGATTCTATCGCCTATGGTGTTTACCGTCGCCCATCAATTAGTGAGCGTCACCGCCATAGATATGAGTTTAACAACCAATATCTGGCTGATTTCGAGAAGAATGGTATGATTGCCACGGGTAAAAATCCTGATATGGATTTAGTGGAAATTGTAGAAATCCCGGATCACCCTTGGTTTATGGGCGTACAATTCCATCCGGAATATAAAAGTACCGTATCCAACCCCCATCCCTTATTTGTAAAATTTGTAGCCGCTGCCTTGAAGTACAGCGAAAACGAAAACGCTTAAAATGAAAAGTAAGCTGGATTTAAACAGCATCGTTGGCTTCCTGCTAATTGGTGCTATTGTTCTTTATTTTACCGTATTCTTCGATAATGGAGATGCTACTGCGGATGCGGCCTTAGCCAATTCTACTGATAGCACTCAGGTTGAAGAAGCGGCCATTGACGGCACTGCAATAGCAGCAGCGGTGGAACCCGAAATGACATTATCTAATGATACTCTTCAAAGCGATAGCCTAGAGTATTTAAAAGCGGTAAGTCTCTACGGACCTTTCGCCAAGCACATGATGAGTCATTCCGGTACCGAGTTTTTTGTGCTGGAGAATGAATTGCTTAAAGTTAAGATCTCAAGTCTTGGCGGTCAGTTGGTTGAAGCGGAACTCAAGAAGTATCGTACTTACGATTCACTGCCGCTTTATCTCTTAAAGGAGAACAGCAATTTTGGATTTAATATTCAGGCTGGTCAATTGCGCAGCAGCTCTCAATTGCAATTTAAATTAGCCAAGCAAGGTGACAACTTTGTGGAATTGGTGGCTCAAACCGATGAAGGTGGTCAATTGCGCTATAGTTATACCATTAAGGATAATGACTATCGCTTGGATTTTGATGTTCAAAGTCAAGGTTTAAGCAATTTATTGGCTAATGTAGATCAGAACTTGCTTTGGGAAATGAAAGCTCGTCGTCATGAGAAAAACAAAGACAACGAGATTACCCGCTCTGAAATGCAGTACCGCCTGGTTAAAGATCAGGATGTGGAAAGCTTTAATACCACTTCTCGTGATCAGGAAGTAGCTGAAGGTTCTTTAGACTGGGTGGCCTATCGCCAGCAGTTTTTCTGTACCATTTTACAATCCAGAGGGGAACCTTTCGCAACTGGTGATTTTGAAGTTGCCAGTTTGGATGAAGAAGGCTACACTAAGTATTATGCTTCTAGCTTACAGTATCCAAAAGCCAGCAATGGAGATTTACATTTGCCATTGTCTATTTACCTAGGACCTAACAAATTCGAGATTCTGGATTCTTACGATGCCGGATTTGAGAAGTTAATTCCCTTAGGTTGGGGTATCCTCGGTTGGATTAACCGTGGTATCGTATTAAACGTATTTAACTGGCTAGAAGCTTACGGTATTAATTACGGTTTGATTATTCTGATCATCGCCGTATTGATCAAAATGATTTTATTCCCCTTAACCTATCAATCCTATCGCTCTATGGCGAAGATGCGGGTATTGAAACCGGAGATTGATGAGTTAAACGAGAAATACGATGATGCAGCCAAGAAGCAGCAGGCCCAATTGGAATTGTACAATAAGGCGGGGGTAAGTCCTTTAGGTGGATGTTTACCGATGCTATTGCAGTTCCCAATTTTAATTGCGCTTTTCCAATTCTTCCCGGCTTCGATCGAATTGCGCCAACAGCCTTTCTTATGGGCTACGGATTTAAGTACCTACGATTCAATTTACCAATTGCCTTTTACTATTCCGGTATATGGTAATCACGTAAGTTTATTTACCCTTTTAATGACCGTTTCAACCCTGATTTACACCTATATGAATCAGCAGTTAACCGGTTCGGCGCAAAATCAGCAATTCCCACAGATGAAATACATTATTTATCTGATGCCGATTATGTTCCTTGGGGTATTTAATAATTATGCAGCAGGCTTGAGCTATTACTATTTTGTAGCGAACATGATCACCTTTGGTCAGCAGTTTGCTATTCGTTCCTTTATTGATGAGGATAAGATTAAAGCGAAAATTGCCAAGCGTAAAGAAGGCCCACAAAAGGAGAACCGTTTGATGCGTCGTATGCGTGAAGTGCAAGAACAGCAGCAAAATCAAAGTCGTCAGCAACGTCGTAAAAAGTAATTTATGAAGCGTTTAATTCCCTTCAGTTTCCTTCTGCTTTCATTAGGAGCTTGTTCTCCTCCTACAGAGATGTACAATTACATTTCAGAGGATAATGAATCCTGGTCCTTCGATTGGGAAAGTAAAGGCTGTATGGGAACTTGCGCCATTTACCGTGCGCGCATGGATGGAAATATCTTGCGCTTTCGTGGAATGCGAAACACCCAATTTCAAGGCGATACCTTGATTGCGAATCAAAAGGCTTTTAATGATAGCCTGGCAATGCAATTACAGCAATTGAAATTTATGGGATTAGATAGTTTGTACCAGGTAGATGAATCTGCCGACGGGCCACAGTATGTCTATCGATTCCAGTATAGAGGTAAAGACGGGAACTTTGATAAGAAGGTTCGTTCTATTCAAAATGAACCCAAAGAATTAGTCGAATTAAGACGTTGGTTGAATAAACAACTTCAAAAAAAGGGCCTTTTATAGGCCCTTTTTTTATGCTGATATGTTGGTCTTACTTTTATTTCAAAACCTTGAAGCTAGCTTTTTCACCTTTTAGGTTTTGTACTTCCAGGAAGTAAAGTCCGGTGCTAATGCTGAAATTTAATTCCGCCGACCGGCCTTCCAAGCTACCATCCTGAACTAACCTTCCTTGTACATCACGCAGGGTATAATGACTTAAGGAATCATCACTTTCTAAAGTCAAAGATTCTCCCTTAACAAAGCCCAGTGTATTGAATAAACGAATTCCATAGGGATTTCCGGGCTCTTCGAGGCTAAAGTCGGAGCTCAGCACATTTCGACGCACAAAAGCGGTTTTAATAACCTGAAAATGGCTACCACCATAGAGGTTGGCATCAGCTTGAATTACCATGCGGGCAAAATCAGGATAAGTACTATTATTCTGTAATGTGAATAAGGCTTCCAGAATGATTTTATCAGCAATTTGGCGGCTGGTATTATCTCTTATCTCCAAAAGGCAGGATGCCATTAAATCGGTATGCTGATAAATATTGGAATTGAAAGTAAGGGTCTGATAATCCTTAGTGCTGCTTGCTGATCGTCCTGGCCAGAAGGAATTATGTCCGTCCCAGTTAAAAACCCGATCTCTTTGATTGGGGCTGAATACCAATGACCAGCTAATGGCGAAGTAATCACAAATAGCTTCCTCCATACCCGATCTTTCACTAATGCGATTGGTGTTGGCGGCAGCACCACTAATTAAGGAGTGGCCGTATTCATGAATAACTACATCGGCATCTTCTGCATCATCAACACCACCTTCACCCATGTAAATGCGGCTCTCTGCCGGACTGAAATAACTCTGATCTGCATCACTCAATGCGTGCACATCAATGGAAATTTGAGATCCCGGAATTGAAGTGAAACCCAAACTGTCGATATAGTTTTTATAATGGCTTAAATGGAAAAAAGCATTTACATCCTCAAATTCATCATCTGCACGGGTGTAGTTAAATACTGGAATTGTGCTGGTAGCGGGGGCAACCGATGGAGCACTAAAGTCATCAATCTTAATGTCGGCATTTTCGAGCTTAAAGACCCCATTATCAAAGCTTGTGGTGAAATTACGCAGGAAGCGTTGCGCGTTTAAGCTGGAATTAGTAGCGTCATTATTATCGCTGTAATTACCACCATAATTTACATTGGCAGTACTGAGCGGATCCGGTAAAAAGATATTGGCCGTACAGGTAGAGTCTGAGGCATAGCGACGATTATCCGCCAGATTAAAGATCTCCGCACCAGCTACGAAAGCTTGATAGTGGGCACCTTCGGCTCCAAAGAAATCCAGACTAAATCCTGGCATTAATACATCTTGTAAGGCGATGATACCGGCCTCACTATTCATCCTATCGCAATCTAATTCCAGACGCATGGCAGTGGTATCTATCTTCAACTCTTCCAAATTGCTTAATTGCTTAGGTAGATCCGGATATTGAATTAGCAGACTACCATTCTGATAATAATGAAGGGATAAAGCTTGAAATGCCAGTTTACGACCTTCTAATAATAAATCGTAATGTTCGTGTTGACCAGCAGGACTTTGAACGCTCTTGTTTAATTCAAGGGTCCAATTCGCATCAGGCAATAAGCCTAAAGCGAGGTTTAAAGCGCTTTCTCCCGAGAAATGATCCTGACGGTATTCGAGCATCGGACTGCCATAAGCCTGGCTGTTATGAAGCGGTGTTTTATTACCGTGGGCCGAAAGAAGGGCCGGACTTAACAGGAGCAGGTACAGGGCTTTTTTAAACATCTTCATCCAGTTCTTTGATCTTAATTTGATATAATTCTTTCAATTGATCCAGGGCTAAATCGGTTTTGGACTTTCGCACTTTCAGCTGATAGCCAGCATCTTTATCCATGGATTCACCTACAATTTCAAATTCGCTTTGGGGTAAAACCCGCATCACATCATCCATTGCCGAATATGGGAAGCGCACTTCAAATTGCCGATATAAATATACGTCCAAAGGCCGGGCATTTTGCAAAGCCTCTTCTGCGGAGTTGCGATAAGCATTAATTAATCCGCCAACTCCCAATTTAGTTCCGCCAAAATAACGCACTACGATTACCGCAACATCCCAAAGTTCTTGCGACTGAATGGCGTGGTAAATTGGAGTGCCGGCAGAATGGGCGGGTTCACCATCATCATTAAAACGCCATTGGGGCTGAGTAGGTTGGCAACGATAAGCATAGCAGTGGTGGCGAGCATCGTAGTACTGCTTTTTCACCTGCTCCAGAATGGCAGGGAAGTCACTTTCATCCTTTAAGGGAAAAGCCAAGGCTATAAATTTCGAACCACGGTCTTTAAAAAGCGCTTCTGATTTTTCCTTTATGCTTTGGTAATGGTCGGCGGTTAGGGCCTCTTGCATCATAGGGCTAAAGCTATCAAAACAATGGAAACTATAGCCAGGCCTATACCCGCGAGATTTAAACGACTCAATTTTTCCTTGAAAAAGAAATAACCCAAAAGCGCGCTTAAGAATACAATTCCCACATTATTAAGAGCAAAAATGCTGGAGCTTTCCAAACCGCGCATACTCAAGGAGCGGAGTAAAAAATAGATACTGCCATAATTGGGAATACCTAATGCCAGTCCAGCTATAACCGATTTAAGCTCAAACTTTTGCTTTTGCATGATTCTTTGGTAAGCGACAAAGAACAACCCGAAAATAGCGGCCATCCCAAAAATGCTGGAAGCAAACCAGGATTGATCCACAGCGGGAACCAATTCGGCTTCATTGTATTTTAAAAAGGCATCCAGAAAGCCAGAACCCAGGAACAGAATAATGGGAAACCAAAAATTGGCAGCAGAGCCCTTCATTTTTTTAGGCTGGTAGCTAGTCATATAAACTGCCACCAGTGCCAGTAGAATTCCCCCCAATTTAATGGCACCCAGCGATTCGCCAAAATAGAGCACCCCAAAACTAACCGGAACTATAACAGCCATTTTCACCGCAACCGAAACGGTGGCCATGCCGTAATTCTGACTAACCCAGGCCATTAATCGAAAGAGGGTAATAAATAGTAAGCCTAAGATTAAAACAGAGGAGAACCAGGGCTGCTCTGCTAAATTCAGGGGATGTTGCTCGCCATCACTAAGAGCTAAACCAATTCCAAAAGCCACAAAGTAATTGACCAAGATGGCTTGCAGATTGTCAACCGAATAAGTCTTAAACAGCTTAAATACGATGAAGATAAGTACCGAACAACTTATGCTCAGGAGCAACCAAATCATAGGGGACGGAGGTTTTGAATGAGGTCTTTACCTAATTTGAATTCATCGTAAATCTGTCCGCTAATTTTGGGAGCAGGCAAACCGGATTTTAAATTATGACTGGCCTTAATAATCCATGCTTCATCCCAAAGACCTGCATCAATAAAGGATTGCAGAGTATGGGCACCGCCTTCAATCAAAAGGCTTTGAATGCCTTCATCATACAAGGTTTTGATCAGGGAGGACAAAGAATCAGAATTGGACTCTAATAATCGATCTCTTTCATTTTCTGCCTTTCGGCTGAAACGCAGGTAATTTTGATCTCGGAACACCCGATATTCAGATCCTAATTGATAAGAAGGATCCAAGACAATTCGCAATGGATCGGATCCTTCAAAAGCCCGGCAATCCAAGGAGGGATTATCAATCTCCACGGTTTTACGACCTACCAGAATAGCTTGGTTCTCCGCTCTTAATCTATGCGTGAAAACCTGAGTTTCGGGCTGACTAATCCAATGAATCCCTTTTTCTTGTGCTTCACGATCCGGGTCCATAATACTATCTGCACTTTGGGCCCATTTCAGGCTAATGTAGGGGCGATTTTCGCGGTGAAAAGTGAAAAAGCGTCGGTTTAATTCCAGAGCCTCTGCTTCTAAAATTCCTTCGCGAACTTTAATTCCAGCCGCTTGCAATTTGGCAATGCCCTTGCCATTCACTTCGGCATTATAATCTCGAGAAGCGATTACCACTTCTGGAATTCCTTTCTCGATGATGAGATCAGAACAGGGGGGAGTCTTACCAAAATGAGAGCAGGGTTCTAAGCTCACATAGATGCAGGACTCTTTGAGTAGTTCCGGGTTCTTCACCCGAGAAATGGCCACCACTTCTGCATGGGGTCCACCGGGGTGATGATGATACCCTTCAGCGATTATTTTTCCTTGATGCACAATTACCGCTCCTACCATGGGATTGGGTGCAACGGTGTATCGGCCTTTTTCCGCCAGCTCTAAACAGCGTTGGATATAGAGTTCATCCTGCGACATGAGCGCAAAAATACTATTCCCGATTTGCTAATAGTTCATTGAATAGAGCCTTTTAATAAATTAGCTCCATGAACCAACCCAGCCTTAATGAGTATCAAATGCGTCCTCGTTACAAGTTTAGTAATGAGCGTACTGCAGCTGAATTACGGAGCTCCTTAAAACAGGCCTTGAGCAGTGATGCTAATTGGCCTTTGCAGTATAAGGATACGCACGGACATTTAATTTTCTCCTACAAGAAAAAAGATCGTCATACCTGGTCGCCAGAAATGGATTTAAACTTGGAAGAACAAGCGGAAGGAGGTACGCTGATTCGCGTTTTAATTGGACCTGCAGCCGGTATTTGGACCTTTTTCATGTTCCTCTATACCATCTGTATTTTAATTGCCGCAGGAAGCTTTGTTTTAAGCTATTCCCAGTATGTGCTCAATAAAACCATTTGGGGTTTTTGGTTATTGCCCATAGCAGTCCTGGGAGCGGTAGCGGTATACCTGGCCGGACTTTATGGAAAGAGTAGGGCCATTCCTCAAATGATATTTCTCAAGAAATTTTTTGATGCTGCCTTGCCTAAAAGCGTCTTGCTGGAAGGAGATCTTAGGAAGGTATAAATGGCTTGAAATAGCTACAAGAATCGTATAACGAAAAAAGGCCCTGAAAATCAGAGCCTTTTTCTATTTGTAGCGAGGACGAGGATTGAACCCGTGTCCGCCTCTGGCGGATAAGAATCCTCCGAAATTTCTTTTAAAATAGATTGAGAAAATGGACGGCATCTCAAATAAAAAATGCTCCTTCACGAATTGAAATGCAGCCCACTTTGAATACAAGCGAACTGATCCAAAATCACTAAACGAAAAAAGGCCCTGAAAATCAGAGCCTTTTTCTTTTTGTAGCGAGGACGGGAGTTGAACCCGTGACCTCCGGGTTATGAATCCGACGCTCTAACCAACTGAGCTACCTCGCCGTTTTCGGGCGGCAAATATACTGACATTTCTAAATTCACAAAGATTTGTGGCAAGGTTTTTCACTGCTACTTTTTTATATATTGCGCCCTTCTCAATAGTTAATGATCTAAGATGTCCGATAAAACAAAATTCGAGCTTGAATTCCCGGTAAAAGCTTCCCCTTCAATGTTATTCCCTTATTTGTCCACTCCCAGCGGTTTGTCTGAGTGGTTTTCGGACGATGTAAATTCTCGTGGTGAGAAGTATACTTTTATCTGGGAAGGAGAGGAGCGCGACGCTTTTCGTATCGCTCGAAAAAAAGATCAGTTCATTCGCTTTCGTTGGGAAGAGGATGAGGATGAAGGCAACAAGTACTTTTTCGAATTCCGTATTGAAGTAGATGAGCTAACCAATGATACCTCCTTAATCATCGTAGATTATAGTGAGGAGGATGAAATCGAAGAAGACAAACTTCTTTGGGATAGCCAGGTTCACCAATTACTGCACACGATCGGATCCTAAATTATGCGAATCAACCAAATCATTCGGTCGCTAAGATGGTTTCTGGCACCGACCCTGATCTTTGGTTTACTTGCTCTGTTTTTTACCGCCCGCAATGGCTTGGCGGAAACACAGATATGGTTTAATCAGTACTATTCTAATTTTTTAGATTCAGCCATGCCCTGGTATACCTACCTAGGGGATGGCTTAGTTTTTTTAATGCTGATTGTTCCTTTTCTGTTCTTGAAAAGACGAGCGATGTTAGCGCTGATTTTTTCAGCTGTGCTCACCTTGCTTTTCACTTCAGCATTAAAATCTTATTTTAACGAACCCAGACCCATGCGCTATTTTGAGCAGCTGGATTATGATCTACGGGAAGTACCAGGCGTAAAAGCCCATTACAATCATTCCTTTCCCAGTGGTCATACTACCGCAGCCTTTGCCGCTTGGGGAGTACTGGCATTTTTCCTTCGTAAAAAGGGCTGGCAATTACTTTGTTTCAGCATTGCATTAGGAGTGGCTTATTCTAGAATTTACCTCTCCATGCATTTTTTACGAGATGTGGGTGCCGGTGCTATTTTAGGTGCATTTATTGCTATAAATGCTTTGTATTTGGCTTTCAAAATAAATAAGGATTGGGTACAAGCCTACTGGTTTAAACGCCAATGAAGTACTTCGATAAAAATACCTGGTTTTGGATTCTCATAGGGGCCCTCTTTTTCTTGCCTTTCTTAGGCGGAGTGCACCTTTTTGATTGGGATGAAGTCAATTTTGCGGAGCTCGCACGTGAAATGGTGATGAGCGGAGATTGGTTACATATGACCATTAACTTCGAAACCTTTACCGAAAAACCGCCTTTGTTCTTTTGGTTGCAAGCTAGCTCTATGGAGCTCTTTGGGATTGGCGAATACGCAGCGCGATTCCCTAATGCCTTATTAGGAATCCTTGTTTTACCGTTTCTCTACATCAGTGGTAAGTTTTTGGTAGATCGCAAATTTGGATTCTTCTGGGCCTTAAGTTGGTTTGGTGCCACCTTGCCCTTCCTTTATTTCAAATCCGGGATTATCGATCCCTATTTCAACTTCTTTATATTTAATGGCCTCTTTTTCCTGATTCACTTTTTATGGAAGCGCAATCAGGTAAACTTCATTTTCCTTTCTAAATCGGCTCGCTTTTACCTGGTTGTAGGAGGAATTTTTATCGGCTTGGCCATTTTAACCAAAGGTCCGGTAGCTTATCTAATCATCTTCCTCACCTTGGTAGCTTATGCTATTTCCAAGTCACTGCGATTTGGAATGAAGATTTCCGATTTTCTCATTTACTCCTTAGTAGCGCTAGGGGTCTTCTTGCTCTGGTTTTTAGTAGAATACAGCTTTAATGGCCCCGACTTTATTGTAGATTTCACCATTCGACAGTGGGAGTTGCTCACTACTAATGACGCGGGGCATGGTGGATTTCCGGCCTATCATTTTGTAGTGCTTTTACTGGGCTGTTTTCCCGCTAGTATTTTCGCTTTACGCGGATTAGGCAAAATAGAAGGCCTGCATCCGCATGTGGCCGATTTCCAGCGTTGGATGATTATCCTCCTTTCGGTGGTGCTAGTATTATTCTCCCTCGTTGGAACTAAGATTATTCACTATAGTTCCATGGCCTATTATCCGATTAGTTTCCTATCGGCCTTAAGCCTCTGGCAAATCAGTGAGTTTCCGCGCAAGCATAAAATTTGGATTGCCATCAGCTTAAGCTTTATTGCCTTTATAGCGATTGCAGTCTCAATAGCTTTGCCTTGGGCGGGCATGCATGTGGACGAGATTATTCATCTTTTTGATAAAGATCCCTTTGCCAAAGCCAATATGGATGCTGAAGTGCCCTGGTCCGCATGGGATTATATTCCCGCAATCATCTTGCTATTTACCATTATTGGTTATTGGATTTACCGCAAGCGCAATCCGGGCTTTTCCTTCCGACTTTTATTTTTCGGAAATGCTGTTTGGGTATTTGCCGCTTTGATCTTCTTTATCGGCAAGGTGGAGCGCATTTCACAAAGAGCAGCGGTGGAGTTTTTCGAATCCTATGCTCAGGAAGAAGTTTACTTTGTGAATTATGGCTATAAAAGCTATGTGCCCTGGTTCTATGGGGAAGTACAACCCTATGTAGATCCCAAGGCCTATAAACGCGAATGGTTATACCACGGACAGGTAGATCGCGATGTGCTTATCGCCACCAAAGTAAATAAGGTAGGACAAATGATTCGAGAAATTCCCGATGCTCAATTGCTCTACCATAAGAATGGATTTTACTTCTATCGCCGAAAGGCTTATTCTAGATAAGCAGGCTTAATTAAGCCCCATTTGGCAAATCGGTATTGCAAGGAAACCTTTAATACTCCCAATCCATAGATGGCCGAGCGCTTAAAGTTGATCGAAGATGCCTCTTCAAAATACTTGGTTGGGCAAGTGATCTCTGCAATATCAAATCCTTTGTAGAAAATCTGAGCCAGCATCTGATTATCAAAGACAAAGTCGTCTGAATTGCTGTTATAAGCAGTGGCTTCCAAAACTTCTTTCGAAAAAGCCCGGTATCCAGTATGATATTCAGAAAGCTTTTGGCTCATTAGAATATTCTGACTCAAGGTAAGAATGCGATTGGCCACATATTTATACCAAGGCATGCCACCTCTAAGGGCACCTTTACCTAAAATACGAGAACCTAAAACCACCGGGTAAACGTCGTTGGCAATTAAATAAGCCATAGACTCAATCAGCTTTGGGGTATACTGATAGTCGGGGTGAAGCATAATAACGATATCACCACCAAGCTCCAGTGCTTTATTGTAGCAAGATTTCTGGTTTCCGCCGTATCCCTTATTCTTTTCATGAGGGATAATGTGCTTTATACCTAAGGATTTTCCCACCTCAATGGTGTTGTCAGTAGAGTTATCATCAACTAAAACTACTTCATCTACAATGGAACCTGGAATTTCATTGTAGGTGCGCTCCAGGGTTTTAGCAGCATTATAAGCTGGCAAAACCACTACTATTTTTTTATTGCCGATCATGGCCTGCAAAATTAGAATTTTCAAAAGCTCCTGAAAGCGTCTATTCGCAAAGAATTAATTAGTTTGCTAGACAATATATAACAGCAGTACACAGTGAGGAGAATTATTATTGGGCTACTTTGCTTATTGATGGTGCAGTCGGTTGCGGCTCAGGTAATTAAAGGAAAGGTCATTGATGCGAAAACCGAGGAACCGGTGATCATGGCCAATGTGGTAATTAAGGGTACAAGCATCGGAACTTCCACAGATTTGGATGGAAATTTCAGTTTAGACGCAAAAAAAACCGCTTTCCCGCTGAAAATTATTGTCTCTTTTATCGGATATCAAGATTTAGAAGTAGAAGTGAAATCTACCGATCAAGAATTTATAATCCGATTAAAAGAAGACAGCGAAATGCTCGAAGCGGTGGATATTATCGAGCAAAGGCTCAGTAAAAAACAAAGAGAATCAGCCTTAACGGTTGAAGCTTTGGATGGCCGGGCTATTCGAGAAACTCCAGCACCCAACTTTTATGAAGCCTTGGGTAATCTAAAAGGGGTGGACTTAACTTCAGCCAGTATCGGTTTCAAAATCATTAATACCCGCGGTTTTAATTCCACATCCCCCGTGCGAAGTCTCCAATTGATTGATGGGGTAGACAATCAGGCTCCGGGTCTTAACTTCTCTCTGGGGAACTTTCTTGGAGCCAATGAATTGGATATTACCACAGTTGATATCATCGCCGGTGCTTCTACCGCCTTTTATGGACCGGGAGCATTTAATGGCGTAATCTCCATGACCACCAAAGATCCTTTCCTTTATCAGGGATTATCATTTTCGCAAAAAGTAGGGGAGCGGGCCTTATCGGAAACCGCGGTGCGTTATGCCGAGTCTTTCAAACTATTTAGTGAAAGTCGAGATGATTTCGCTTTTAAGATTAATTTATTCTACCTCCGTGCCGATGACTGGGAAGCGGATAATTACGATCCGGTAGATGATTCGAAAGTGGATCGCACCAATCCGGGGCGCTATGATGCCGTGAATATCTATGGCGATGAAAGTTTGGCCTCTAATAATGAGCGAGAGTCTTTTGAGGATGTGAAGTTCAATAACCGTCCGGGTTTAGGCATCTTCTATCGTCCGGGATACCAGGAAATAGATTTGGTAGATTATGATACCCGCAATTTTAAAGGGAATATCAACTTGGCTTATCGTACTGATAAAGACCTGCGTTTTGATTATACCTTAAACTATGGTACCGGTACTACAGTGTATCAAGGTGAAAACCGCTTCAGTCTGAAGGGTATCCAGTTTATGCAAAACATTGTAGAAGTTTCTAAGAAGGATAAATTCTTTGTACGAGCTTATGCCACAGTGGAAGATGCAGGCCAGAGTTACGATGCGGTATTAACTGCCTTCAAAATGAATGATGCGGTTTTAGGAGATGAAGCCACTTGGAATCAAACTTATAGTTCTGCCTGGTCTGGCGCACCTTTCCGTTTTGCCAATGCCTTTCAGAATGCCGCCAATTTTAATGTAGCTAGCCCTAGCTTCGATTCGGCTTTTTATGCCAATGAGTATCAAGATATTTTAAGAGAATACAATGAGTTGCTGAGCAATTTCCATGATTCCTTATTAGGAATTATTTCCGGAGGTCGTCCATTGCCTGGTTCTGCCACTTATGATTCCATTTTCAATGATGTAACCTCCCGAACCTTTACCGATGGAGGTTCTCGTTTTTATGATCGCTCGGCCTTATATCATGTAATGGGCGAATATAAATTTGAACCCTTCGAAGGCTATAAAATGAGAGTGGGTGGCAATTTCCGTTTGTATCGTCCCAATTCGCGCGGTAATATTTTTGATGAAGTAATTGCCTCTTCCATTAAAACCGATAGCGTTGGTAATGTAATTTCTCAGGAATACCGCCAGATATCCAATTCCGAATTCGGTTTTTATTACGGTGCTGAGAAGTTCTTTTTAGGAGAGGTATTAAAAGCCAGCTTCACCTTGAGGATGGATAAAAATCAAAACTTTGATTACCTCTTTTCTCCGGCAGCATCCCTGGTTTATAATTTAGGAGCAAATCACACCTTCCGCGGATCTTTAGGGAGGGCCATTCGTAATCCAACTTTACAAGATCAATACCTGCGTTATGATGTAGGTAGGGCTGTATTATTAGGAAATATCGAAGGCTATGATTCTTTGATCACCTTTGATTCCTTTGACTATTACCGTTCTCAAGAGAATTTAGATCGCGATAATCTCGATTTCTTTAATGTGGCACCCATTCAGCCAGAGCGGGTTACTACTGCCGAAATTGGTTATCGCGGAACTTGGTTTAAAAGGGTATTTGTGGATTTCAATTATTTCCACTCCTGGTATACCAGCTTTATTGGATATCAATTCGGGCTTGACCCACGCTTTGATCCGGTATTCACGGACCGTATTCGCAGTTTAAGAGCTTATCGTGTGGCGGCCAATGCAGAAGGATTGGTAATTACCCAAGGCTTTAATGCCGGTGTGAATTATTATTTGGATGATCATTTAAGCGTGAGTGGAAACTATAGCTACAATTCCATTGATCTAACTCCTAAATCAAACTTTATCACCGAGACTTTTTATAAGGATGAATTGGAAAAATCCAGCTCCGAAGATCCCATTGTACCAGCCTTTAATACTCCTAAGCACAAATACAATTTGAGCTTCTCTGGTCGTGATTATAAGCCCTGGAAAGGCAAAGATCATAACTTGGGATTCGCGGTAACCTACAAATGGATTCAAGGATTTACCTTCGAAGGATCCCCTCAATTTACCGGCTTTATCGACACCTATGATTTGGTAGATGCCCAAGTAAGTTATGTTGTAAAGCCTTGGAACAGTACCTTTAAGCTTGGTGCCTCCAATATCTTAAACAATAAAGTATTTCAGGTTTACGGTGGACCAAGGGTAGGCCGATTAGCGTACTTTTCAGTATTGGTCGAGCTTGACTGATTTTCCAGATAAAAATTTCCTTAAATTCGAAACAACAAATAAATAGCAGATGAAAAAAACATTACTACTTCTTTTGGCCTTCAGTGGTGTGGCTTCAGCCCAGCGATACACTACCGAAGTATTTAGCCAGGTAACCGTTACTCCTGATCAACGGTATGCCACAAATATCGACTTCCTTACCTCAGACTTTAGCGATCAAACTCAGGTTGTAGCTGATGTTACCGCTCTAAAAACTGCCTTGGCAACCGGGCAGCCTATTCCTGCAGCCTTTTATAATCCTGCAGATCCAAGCACGGATGTTAAAGTAACTGATCTGAATGCTGATGTTTATATGCCAGTTGGTGATACTGTTACTGATCGTCCTCTTGCTATTTATATTCACACCGGTAACTTCCTGCCTCCCGGCTTGAACGGCAGTATTAATGGTTCTAGAAAAGATAGTGCTGCTATTGTAATGTGTGAGAAATTAGCCAAGCGCGGTTTTGTTGCATTTTCTGTTGATTATCGTTTAGGCTGGAACCCTTTAGATCCTAACCAATTTGTACGTCGTGCCCAATTATTGAACGCTGTATATCGTTCTATTCACGATATCAAAGAATTGGTTCGTATAACTAAATACAATGCCAGTGTATTTGGAATCGACACTAACCGCATTGTTCTTTTTGGTGAAGGCTCTGGAGGTTATGTAGCCTTGGCTTATGCTACTTTGGACAAATGGGCCGAGGTAGAAATTGCCAAGTTTATCAATCCTGCCACTTCTCAATCATTTGTAGATTCTAACCTGGTAGGTAACCTCGAAGGTTTAGGGGGGAACTTGAACCTCTATAGAGACAATGGTTATTCTACTGATGTGAGCATGTGTGTGAACATGGGCGGAGCTTTGGCTGATATCTCCTGGTTGGAAGCTGGTGATCCTTCTATGATTTCTATTCAGTGTGTGCGCGATCCATTTGCACCTTTCGGAAATGGTACCGTAGTAGTGCCCACCACTCAAGATGATGTGGTAGATGTTTCTGGAGCTAATATATTCCAGCTTAAAGCCAATAGCTTAGGTAACAACAATGCCTGGATTAACAATACCTATAATGATCCGATCACTTTAGCTGCTCGTGCTCGTTACGGAGTAACTTATCCTTATATTTTCCCCGCTCCATTTGATACTATTACTGTAGCGAATGCAGAAGGATTATATCCAGTGATTCGTCCTTTAGCTGGAAGCTTGTTTAACAACAACGGTTCTCCATGGCAATGGTGGGATCCAAATGGTCCTATCGCTTCTGATACTTTAATTGCTGGTCCTCCCGTAATTACCTATCACATGGCTGGTTTAGCTAGTAACCCTAATATGTCACCAGCATTCGGTCGTGCTTACCAGGACACTATCTTAGGATATGTAACTCCTCGTTTGATCTATCAAATGAATTTGATCGGAACTGAAGAGTTCAACTTCAATAAGTCTATCTCCATGTATCCTAATCCTGCTCAGCACACTCTTTCCTTAGAGTTGATGGATGCTGATCTTGATTTAAGCAGCTATGAGATTATGGATAATACCGGTCGCATGGTTAGCGCTGGTAGCTTAGAAGGAATGAAAAATGATATCTCTATCGAAAGCTTAAAGCCTGGGGTGTACTTTATTAGTGTACAAACCAATCGTGGATCGGCAACTAGCCGTTTCATTAAGCAATAAGATTTAAAAAGCTTATCATACAAAAGCCCTGAACCACTGGTTCGGGGCTTTTTGCTTTATACCTTTGTCGGCCAATTTGGGGAGCATGAACTACAATCTCAACGGTTATATAATTCGCAATAAGCATCTCAACATTCAGCTCAATAATCGGGGCTTGAATTATGGGGATGGCATTTTTGAAAGCCTTAAATACAGCCGTAATCGTCTCAATTTCTTTGAGGATCATTATTTCCGTTTAATGGCGAGTATGCGAATTGTACGAATGGAGATTCCCATGAACTTTTCGCCAGAGTATCTCGAGGAGCAGATTCGTAAAACTTTGAAGGCAAATCAGCTTGAAGATCAAAGTGCGAGAGTCCGTTTATTGGTGGTTCGAAAGGCCGGAGGATTGTATAGTCCGGAAAGCAATGAAATTGATTTCCTCATTACAGTTAAACCTTGGGAGCACGATGCCTATGTGCTCAATGAAAGAGGAATGGAGGTAGACCTCTTTAAAGACTACTATAAATTAAGTGGCCTTTTAGGGAATATCAAGAGTACTTCAGCGCAGTTGTATGCGATTGCCAGTGTATTTGCGAAGGAGAATAATCTGGATGATGTATTGCTACTCAATGAGAAGAAGGAAGTAATTGAATCTACCAATGCCAATATCTTCATGTTGAAAGGTAAGGAGCTGATTACTCCACCTTTGAGCAGTGGATGTTTAAAAGGGCTAATGCGGAAGCAGATTATGGAATTAGCTCCGCAATTGGACCTAGACTTGAAGGAAGAGAATTTCTCACCCTTTGCCTTGCAAAAAGCTGATGAAGTATGGCTTAGCAATAGCATGCATGGATTGAGATGGGTAGAAAAATACCGTCGTAAAACCTATGCTTCTGAAAAAGCCGCTGAAATGCTGAAAAAGCTGAATGTGAAAGTGGCGCTTAGTTTAGACTAGGATCCATGGGTGCATTATGCCACAAAGCATAATCTCCGCCCATTTGTTTCATAATGGTTGACCAGAGTCCGTCTATTTCAGTTTCAAAGATCAAATCGGCGGTACTGTCCGCAACTAACCATGATTTTTGGCTAAGCTCATCATTAAGCTGACCGGAAGACCAACCGCTGTATCCCAGGAAAAATCGGATATCGGAAGGCAATACCATTTCAAGGGCAATCATCTCTTTAAGGATATCTAAATCACCTCCCCAAAAAACTCCCTCCATAATTTCTTCACTGCCGGGAATTAAGTCGCCTTTGCGATGTAAGAAGAATAGGTTATCACCCTGAACAGGGCCGCCCTCAAATATCTCAGCATCAAAGGAAGGGAAGTCTAGGACCAGATCATCAAAATCTACATCCACCTTTCGGTTCAGAACAAAACCCACCGTTCCTTCCTCATTGTGATCGGCTAATAAAACTACCGTCCGATCAAAATTGGGATCACCCAACATTGGTTCGGCAATCAAGATTTTTCCTTTATCCGGGATGCTCAAATTTAGACTCATCGTAGATCGAAGATAGTGGCTTATGGGTACTTTTGCAAAGAGAATTATCAACGAATTCTTAATAAAAAACGCAGGCCATGAAAGAGAAATTGCAAGACCAAAGAGTCGATTATCAAAAAGGAACTTTAAACCTGAATGAAGTTGCTGAGAATCCACTATCGCAATTTCAAAACTGGTATCAAGAATATGAGGCCTCGAAGCCAAAGGATCCAAATGCCTTTGTATTGGCCACGGTAGATTCCAAGGGAATGCCCCATAGTAGAGTATTATTGTTAAAGGGTATTGATCAAGGTGGTTTCGAATTTTACACGAATTATCAGAGCGCTAAGGGTCAGGAGCTTGCGGCCAATCCTAAAGCCAGCATGTGCTTTTTCTGGCCCGAGCTGGAAAGACAGATCAGGGTAGAGGGTGAAGTACAGAAATTAAGCGCTGAAGAATCCACCACCTATTTTAAAAGTCGTCCTCATGGATCTCAGGTTGGAGCCTGGGTTTCGCCTCAAAGCACGGTAATTGAATCTCGGCAGATATTAGAAGATCGATTGGCAGAATTTAGCACTAAGTACCAGGACGATGTACCACGACCTGAACATTGGGGCGGCTATCGATTGATGCCTAAGCGAATTGAGTTTTGGCAGGGTAGAAGTTCCAGATTACACGATCGGGTTCTGTATACGAAATCAGAAAATCAAGATTGGAAGCTCCAGCGATTGGCGCCTTAATTGAATATGAATAATTCAATTATTAGTGTGAATTATACCTTTTGCTTGTTAAGGCAGTATGAAGCCAAAAGGGTTGGGTTTTTAAGGTGAAGGCTAAGTTAAGTTTGGAGTCTTAAAAAAGATAGTGTAGAAACGTGAGATATTGCTAATCTTCAAATAGATATAATAGGCTATATTCTTTTAGGTTATTTAGTGATATTCCTTTTTCATGCTAAAATTAGCTTTCCTTAACAGCTAGGTAAAAAGCTTAACATCTGCTTGAAAAACGCTTAAACCTGCTTTGAATTACTTATAACTTTAATCGAAATTTTCAGGGCTTTTTGGCCTCTAGTTTTGTGGCATTAATCAAAATTCTGGATTATGCTGCAAAAATTAAAGTTCGTGGGATTGTTCCTTTTTCTAGGTACAATTCTCTATGGTCAAACTACTATCTATTCGGAGGATTTTACCGGACAGAACGGAAAAGGTGCGGTGGGCCCAGCCCCAACCATCGACGTATCTGGGGTAAGCTGGACAGTAGATGTTAGTTCGGCTTCCTTAACAGCTACCACCGACTGGTTTCAAGTAGTGAGCGAAGTATTCGAAGCTCGCGATATTGATGGTGATGCTTACTGGTTAAGTCCTTCAATTGACATCTCTGCCTATGCTAATGTAAGTATCAGTCTTGATGCAGCAGAAGATGGAACCATGGAAGCTTCGGACATCTTTGTTACCGAATATCGTATTGACGGTGGTGCCTGGACCCAAGCTAGCACCAATGGTTCTTTAAATGATGATTTTACCTCCGCTGTCGTAAGCGAAAGTGGATTAAACGGAGGGACTCTAGAAATTAGAGTAACCATGAATAATGGGGCCGGAACTGAATACCACAAATTAGACAATGTGTTGGTACAAGGAACGATTGCTACTTCTGATACTCGTGTAAATTTTGCCAGCTCTTCAGCTACCGTAAATGAAGGAGATGGCACTTATGATCTTACTTTATCCATTACGAATGAAGATGCGACCAATGCTACTACCTGCTCTGTAGCTATTATAGCAGGCGGTACGGGTACAGCCGCTGATGTAAATAACTATCCTAGTCCAGCTGCCCAGGCAAATGTTACTTTCCCAGCGGGAAGTGCGGCCGACCAAACTATCACCTTAACTATTACTGATGATGCATCTTATGAAGGTACCGAAAACCTGATTTTCGAGATTCAATCAGTAGCCGGGGGTTCTAATGCCGCCGTTGGTTCTGCCAATCAATTGGATTTAAGCATCATCGATAACGAGAATGCCCCTTTACCTTATAGCCAGGACTTTGCTAATTCTACAGTGCCCACAGGATGGACCTTTACGGATTTCACCGTGGCCAATAGCGCCAATGCCGGAGGTTCAGCCTATGAAGCAGAATTAACGTATAGCAATGATAATGCTGGTACCAGTGCAATTACTTCGGAGGCAATTGACGCTTCCGGTGCTAACCTTATTGACTTAAGCTGGAAGCAGAACCTGGATTATTATGAAGGTGGTACTGGTGCTGATTTTGTAATTAAAGTTCAAACCAGTACCGACGGTTCCACTTTTAATGATGTATATACTAAAACAGTATCTGCAGATGAAACCGGAACTGAAACGGTACAAATCAGTACTAGCAATGGAGCTGGAAATAGCAGTTTTTATGTTCGTTGGTTATATGCTTCTAATGGTGATCGCTTCTCTTATTGGAGAATTGATGATATCAGCCTAAGTACTGCCACTGTACCTAGCATCACTGTTGAAGACAATTCTCAACCTTCAGCCGCTAATGTTTCTCAAGGAGCCTTAAATCATATTTTGGCGGCAGTTTCGGCTGCTGTTGCTGATAACGATGCCACTATCAGTGATTTTGATGTAACCGTTAATGGTAGTTTTGATTCTGATGATATCGATAATTTCCAACTATTCTACGCCAGCAGCAATAGCTTTGGCTCGGCTAGTCAAATTGGTTCTGATATTGCAGGCAATGGAAACGGAACTTCTCAGAGCTTAAGCTTTAGTGGTTTATCAACTACTATTACTTCTGGGACCTCCGGATATTTCTGGTTAGTGGCTGATGTAAATGCTTCTGCCACTGCGTCCAATACCTTAACCGCGCAAATTCCTAGCCTTAGCTTTAATGCTGGTAATGTGACCAATAACTCCAGTGCTGCCGGAACTCAAACCATTGTATCTGCAACTCCTCGCGCAGTATTAGCCGATAATGGTACTCAGATTGCCGCTGCCAATGTACCAGGCGATAGTGCTAATCATGTGATTTCCAGTTTTCAGATTGCAATTAGCGATGCTAATGCCGACTTAAATGGATTGGATATCACTACATCAGGAACTTACCAAGCTTCTGATATTAGCAATCTTAAACTGTGGTATTCTACTGACAATAGCTTCGATGCTGGTTCAGATCAGATTTTGGCAACTATTGCCAGTCCAACTGCCGCAGGTGTACAATCTTTTAGCTCCTTTAATCAGATCCTTACCAATGGCTCAACCGGCTATTTCTTTATAAGTGTAGATTTCCCTTGTGCTGCTACTGCCACTAACACCATTGCAGTTACATTAATTGAAGATGCTGATCTTGGATTTAATGGAAGTACCAATACTTCTGGAACAGCCAGTGGTGCAGGAACTCAAACTATAATTAATACCAATCCAGCCGATGCTAGCTCATTTAGTGCTGGTGCTGGAAGTTCAGAAGCGAATTTAAGCTGGACTAATCCTTCTTGTTTTGATGAAGTAATTGTAGTAGCTCATACGGCAACTATTTCTGGAACTCCAAGCGGTAGTGGATATACTGCCAATTCTCAGGATTATTCGGATGCCAATAATCCAAGTTTCCCAACTGCTGGATCCGTAGTTTACAATGGCACCGGCACCAGTACCACTATCACCGGTTTAAGTAATGGAACTCAGTACTTCTTCAAGGTTTTTGCCCGTAAAGGATCAAACTGGAGTACCGGTGTGGAAGATAATGCTACTCCTAGTTCAGGAATTGCAGTATTCATTAATGAAATGTCTCAAGGTTCAGGTGGATCTAAAGAATGGATTGAAATCGTGGTTACTGAAAATGGAACTGACCTTCGTGGTTGGGATATCGGTGATAATGATGATGGTTCCTATTCTGAATTCTTAGAATTTAGTTCAGATAATGCCTGGTCGAATGTTGATGCCGGTACTGTGATTGCCATTTATAATAGTGCCGATGTAGACGCAACCATTACAGATAATACTGATTTTAGCGATCATCAAGTAACTATCGCTTCAAACAACAGTACCTATTTCTCAGGTACCTGGGGATCCTTCGGAAACTCTGATGGTGATGACCTTGCCGCAATTCGTGATGCCAGCAATGTGATTGTTCACGATATAGCGGTTACGCATCCATCTTCAACCATTAGTGGACCAGGTTCAGGTCAGGTTACTTATTATACCGGATCTTCCAGTGCAAACTCCGCTTTAAGCAATCCTTCAAACTGGACTACCGATGCTTCTACCAGTGGTACTCCTGGTGCTCCAAACGGAGGGGCCAACACTACCTGGATTCAAGGAATTCGCCCTGCAGCTGGTGCGGTGCCTACACCAATTGGTTTAAGTATTGGAACTTTCACTACCACTACTATGGATATTAGCTGGACTAAGCCCAGTGGTGTTTACGGAACAGATTGGGATGGTGTTTTAATCTTTGTTTCGGATGGTTCAAATGGTATCGATTTAAGTGCTAGCGGTCAGGATGGTATTGACTATACGGCCAATTTAGCTTATGCTAGTGGCACCTTTGCTACTGACGCTGGTATTAATGACAATGCCTATTGTGTGGCCAATCAAACCACCGATGCCAATGGTAGTATTACCGTTACAGGTTTAACCACCGGAACCACCTATTATGTATATGGATACACTTATAAAGTAGTAAGTGGAAACGCCGATGATGATGAATTCTCTAGTGAAGTTAGTGGAGGTAATGCTACCCCTGCAGCCCTTCCTTCCGCCGGTGACTTAGTGATCAGCGAAATCATGTACAATTCCAGCAGTACCGATGATGAGTGGATTGAAATCTACAATGCTTCGGGTTCCGCTATTAGCTTCGACGGTTCTTGGAGATTAAGCTATTCTGGAAACAACTTTGATTTAAATGGTTTCACCCTTAATGATGGTGCTTATTTAACTATTGCGTTAGGAAGTAATGGCGATGGTACTTTCAATAATGACAATGCCTTCACTCCAGACACCAACAGCTTAAATGTTCTGAATGCCAATGTGGCTTCTACCAACAATAGCAACAATTTGGGTAATGCCAGCGAAACGGTAGCTATTATATACGACCCAAGTGGTGCAAATCTTACTATCGACGAAGTAACTTATGATGATGCTTCTCCTTGGCCAAGTTCTGCGGATGGCAATGGTCCAAGTTTAACCTTAATGGATTTAGCTTCTGATAATACCCAAGCGGCCAATTGGAGAGCTTCTTATGCTAATGGTGGTACACCTGGAACAGCAGCTATCACTGAGCTTATCTATACCAGCTCTGCCTGGAATACTACTCCTAACAGTAGTACAGATTCAGCCAATGCTACTGTGAAAACCGGCGAAAGCTATTCATTTATAGCTGATGCAGCGGTGAAAGATTTGAGCATAGAGTCTGGAGCAACTTTAACCATTAGCTCGGGTAATGTATTAACCGTTCATGGTGATATCGCCAACAATGGCAGTATTGTAGTAGAAAGCGGTGCCAGCCTGGTACAAACCAAGGCTAGTGATGCGAACACAGGCAGTGGAAGCTATAGCGTAAGCCGTGCCTTTACACCTTTTAACCAAACCCGTTTTAGTTACTGGTCTTCACCGGTTAGCAATGCCAATATTGCTACCGTATTTAGTGCTTCTAACCCCAATGACCTGTATCAATATATCACCGGTACCGGTTGGTCATCTTATTCCAGCGGAACCATGAATCCTGGTCAGGGATATGCCGCTACACCTAGCTTAAATGGAGGAGTAAACTTCAATGATAGCAAGACCTTTAGTGGGGACATCAATAATGGGGATGTAAGTATTACCGTGAATAGTGTTAGCGCTGGAGACTATATCCTTTTAGGTAACCCTTATCCATCTGCTATTGACTTCACCGCCTTTGCTTCAGCTCATAGCGATATCGTTGCTACTGCTTATTATTGGGATGCTAGTCCATCAAATGCTGGTGATGCACAATATGCAAGTTGGAATGCTTCCGGTCATGTGGCTGCACCTAATTCTAACCGCAATAGCCCAAGTAGCAGTACTCGTGCGATGCAAGGTTTCTTTGTACAGGTAGCACCTGGCTATGCCGGTGGAAATTTAAGCTTCACTTTCACCAATGCCATGCGTGATGTGAGCGGCAATACCAGTGCTGGATTCTTCAAAACCGAGACTCGCGAGAGAGCCTGGTTTAATCTAAGCACAGATTCTGCGGCAAACCAAATCTTGATCATGTTGGATAATCGCGCCAGTGATGCTTACGATAACCTTTTCGATGCTCCTATCTACAAGGCCAATCAATACCATTCTTTCTATTCTATGCAGGATAGCTTAGAGTACAGTATTCAAGGTTTGCCTTATGTACAAAGCGGCATGGTGAAGAGCATTCCATTAGGTGTGGATGCATGGTACAAAGGAATGTATACCATCTCTTTGGATTCTCTGAATACCTGGGATGCAACTAATGCCATCATCTTAGTAGACAGCTTAAATGGTACCAAAACCGATTTAAGTCTGAATGACTATCAGTTTAGCGTAAATCAAACTGGAATCATCCACAATCGCTTTTACTTATTGTTGGGAACAGATCAGAGTATTGGCTTAGAAGAAAACTTCAGCAATGGCTTGAGCTGGTATCAAGATGCCAATGGAAATCTGGTGATCAATGATGATTTCAAAGCAGGCTTCCAAGAAATTGAAGTACGCGATATGCGCGGTCAATTGATTTACCAAGGTCAATTAGACGCCCAAAACATCCAACACCATATCGGAACTGAATCTTTCAGTGCCGGAGTATACTTGATCCATATGCTGGATCGTGAGCAAGTAAGCCACAGCAGCAAGGTGATGATCAAGAAGTTTTAATTAAAACCTAAGAGAACATGAAAACAATGAAAGTACTAGGCTTAGGGCTATTCTTAATGCTCGGTCTTCAAATGAGTGCACAGCCTGCACCGCCTTCTTCCGATAATACCGCGCCCATTCCTGGCTTAGCCATTTTGGCTGCCGCTGGTGCCGCCTTAGGAATCAAGAAGGTTCACGATAGTAAAAAGGACGCTTAAGCGCAGCTCCAATTTACTGGTTGTCCAAACCAAAGCCGTCTCGGTTATACCGAGACGGCTTTTTATTTTTATTGAGTATTTTGAAGGGCATGATGTTTAAGTTTTTGAAGATGAAATTTGGACCTTAGTTTTTACTAATCGGTTTACTGCAAGTTTTCTTGGGATTGGCAGTTCTCTTTATCAAGTTTTATGAAGCGTACTTTTTGTATAGTTTTCTTTTTCCAATTCATGGTAGCTCCCAGCTATGCTCAAACTTTTAACTTAAAGAGTTACGCAAATCGGCTGGATATTTTTGGTTCACCGGCTATGCTAGTTGAGGATAGCGTGCTGTACAGCTTTTCTATGATAGATGGTAGTCATACAGCTTTCACCTATAAGAAGTTTTCACGTCAAGGGCAACTTTTAGATTCTAATTACTACGATGTACAGGAAAAGGGAATTAGCCTTATTGGGATGAGGCGAAACATGCTACAGCGAATCAGTGGTTCCTCACTTTTATGCGTTCAGGATTTTTTTAATTCGGCTCGTGATACGACATTTCCCAGATTATATAAGATAAATAATGATTTAGATACGCTTTATTCTGTGAAATTGGATTTACCCGGAACTACTGAGGTTAACTCCTTTGATGTTTTAGTGGATTCCAATCAAATCGTCCTGCTTGGGCATTATGCTAATATAGATCTGCAACTGGGCTTGTATATAGCCCGCTATGATACTGCCCTTAACTTGTTGGGCTATTCAACTATACGCGACTTCAGACCCATCTATACTCCTGGTTATGGCCATGCCTACTTTCCATACCGATTAAGGAGAATGGCGGATAACTACTACATCACTGGGCGTTGTTTTTATGTCCATAAGTTTGTAGAGAGTTTTTTAGTTAAAACGGACTTACTAGGAAATAAAATTTGGGATAAGCGCTACAAGTATCTAGACTCTAATACGGTTAGTTTTGAAATTCTTCCAATAGGCCAAGACAGTTTGTTTCAGGCATCAATTTATCGAAGTAAATATATAAATGGGAATGGCTATAATAGGGCCATTTTTAGAGTTTTGGATTCAAATTGCAATGTATGGGATTCGATTGTTTACCCTGCGGAAGAAACGCAGTTTGAGTTTACCAATGCAATACGTTCGGCGGATGGTGCTATTCTTTTAACAGGCTTTTATTACCTGGACGGTACAAAAGGTTTTATTTGGAAACTAGATAAAAATTTGAATACTATTTGGCGGCGCGTCTATTACCATGGAGATTGGGAAGATAGTAGCTGGCTTTATAATATTGATCAGTGGAATGATGATGGAATTATTACAACCGGAACTTATTTCGATCGGTACTTAAACCCGAGCCCTTACAGTGTATATGTTTGGCTATTAAGCCTTGATGACTCTGGTTGTTTAGGAGCTGGAGATTGTGGCTCTGATATAAGCTTTGTGGAATGGGTTTTACCCGAACAGGGTTTGAGCGTGTATCCAAATCCGGCACATGATTACCTGAACCTTGAAATGGGACTTCCTGAATGTCAAAATATGCAGGGAACTGCTCACATTTTTAGTTTGGATGGTGAGCTTGTTTTAGAGGAAAAAGTTCAATTCTTCCAAGGGAAATTACGATTGGATGTAAGTAAGCTTAATCAAGGTCAGTATGTTTTGGAGCTGAAAACTAATACAAGCTTGTTTATGGTTAGGGTTCTAATTCACTAATACCAATTAGAAGAGCCGTCTGTAAGCTCGCCGCCTTTTAACTCTTTTAATGAAATATTTCTCATACATATTAATATTTCTCTTTTTAACAGGAGGCTCCAGCTATGCCCAGACCTTTGACATAAAGAGCTACTCAAATCGGCTTTCAACTACTGGTTCACCCGCAATGTTAGTTGAGGATAGCGTGCTGTACAGCTTTTCTGTGGTAGAAGGTAATCGCACGGCTTTCACCTATAAGAAGTTTTCGCGCCAAGGGCAACTTTTAGATTCTAATTACTACGATGTACAGGAAAAGGGAATTAGCCTTATTGGGATGAGGCGAAACATGTTACAGCGAATCAGTGGTTCCTCACTTTTATGCGTTCAGGATTTTTTCAATCCGACTCATGATACGGCATATCCTAGATTATATAAGATAAACAACGATTTAGATACACTCTATTCTGTAAAATTAGATTTACCTGGAACCACCACTATAAACTCCTTTGATGTTTTAGTGGATTCCAATCAAATCGTCCTGCTTGGGCATTATGCTAATATAGATCTGCAACTAGGCTTGTATATAGCCCGCTATGATACTGCCCTTAACTTTTTGGGCTATTCAACTATTCGCGACTTCAGGCCCATCTATACTCCTGGTTATGGCCATGCCTACTTTCCATACCGATTAAGGAGAATGGCGGACAACTACTACATAACTGGTCGTTGTTTTTATGTCCATAAGTTTGTAGAGGGCTTTTTGGTTAAAACGGATTTGCAGGGAAATAAAATTTGGGATAAGCGCTACCAGTACATGGGCTTAAATGGACTGGATGCAAGTGTGGTTCCCATTGGGCATGATAGTTTATTTATTCCTCACTATTTTCTATCATCTCAAGATAGTGGAGTAGATAAAGGAAAGGCAATTTTCAGGATAGTTGACACATCAGGTGTAGTCCTTAATGACAGTGCTTATTCTGATGAAGAAGCCTATTTTACAATAGAGTGCGCATGGCAAAAAGGTGGGTTTATTTATGTGATAGGGAATTATTATCTGGAAGGGGAAAAAGGTTTTGTCTGGAAGCTAGATAAGGGCTTAAATACCATTTGGCGACGTGTTTATTATCATGGTGATTGGGAAGATAATAGTTCGCTCTATAGTGCAGATCATTGGGGGGATAAGGGTATCATAGCAACCGGAACCTATTTCGATCGATACTTAAATCCGAGCCCTTACAGTGTATATGTTTGGCTATTAAGCCTTGATGACTCTGGTTGTTTAGGATCTGGAGATTGTGGCTCTGATATAAGTTTTGTGGAATGGGAGCTACCCAATCAGCAACTTAATCTCTACCCAAATCCAACGCAGGGTCTTATTAATCTAGAGATTTCTAATTCTGAATTGAAGGATGGTCTTGCGCACATCAGAATTTTTGAGCTTTCCGGGAAGAAGGTTTATGATACTGATGTTCTTTTTCTTGCTAATCAGTTCCATTTAAATTTAGGCTCATTGCATCCCGGTCAATACATTATTGAAGTGAAAACTGATAGTCGTTTATTCTTAGAAAGGCTAGTGGTGAATTAACGAATATTGATCTTGAAAACCGTCTTAATAAAATCTAAAGGACAATAGCACATCAAGGGGAAAACCACTACCGCATCAGCTTTAAAAGCTTCTCCTCATTAGGGTATTCAATTTGCAAAAGCAGTACTCCCGCATGTTCCTTAAGTGCTAATAGTGCTTGCGGACTGTATTCCTCTGTTTCATAAATAACCTGACCTTGCACATTCAGCACGCGAATGGATTTCCATTCTTTAAAAGAGTTGAGGTAAATGTCCCCAGCATCCAAATACCAAAACACTTCTTTGAAATGCACTTCGCTAAGTCGATGTTTTGATACTACTAATTGTAGTCCCTGACCTAAGCTTTGCGCTTCCAATTCCTGTTCTGGCTGAATGTCGATCAAATTGTTATTCGCATCTAGGAAATAATAGAAATAATCTTCAGGAGCATCCTTCAATTGAATATAGCCTTGAGCAAGAGCTTTACTTCCCAATTGCAAGGGATAAAGCTTAAATCCTTCCAAAGGCGCATCATGACGGATGATTAGTGCCTTATCCGCATCTAATTGGAAATAGAAAGATTGTTCATCCAAACCTCCGGCCAAAAGGGCATCTTCGCTAGCATTATAATCATCTTCAGCTCCTAGCTGATAACGCAATGCAATCTCAGAAAAGAAATTAGTGTCAATTCGCAAACCCAAGCGGATGGCTTTTTCCTCATTCATTTTATGTCTACCGCGATTATTTGCTGCGCGCATAGATTGACCGAGTCCAAAACTGCGGGTATTCATGCCGGCGCCAGTTTGAGCATGGGATGAATGCACGAAGAAGGCTTGTCCGGCCGGAATATAACCATTGGCATTATTCACACCCGTGCCATTCACATAGGCAGCGTAGGCACTGCCATTGTAGATCCAATAGCTTTGATCAAAACCTTCACTGTTAAAATCACTCTTGGCGCTCCAATCCAAAGCCGTAGGGAAGGGGTTGGGCAATAAATTCCAACCTCCGTTTCCATCCTGGGTGTTCATGCTTTGGTTTGCCGACCTTGTAGTGCCACTTAAGCTGATAATTAAAGGAACCGTTCCAAAATTGGGTGGACCAACAAAGAGATAATATCCTTTGTCCTGCGATACGATCGCATTGGAATCGTGCACTCCAATCCAGGTTCCGTAGGCTGTACTGCCATTAGTACCAATGTTTTGACCATTATTCAGATCCGGATCGTAATAAAACAAATTGCAGGAGTCGCAAGTACTGGAGCCCGCAGTAGCTGCATAGTTTAGCTTGGCGCCATTGCTCCATTCGATATCCTTAAAGCGAGCATCCGAAAAGGGAAAAGCAATCGGTTGCCAACCAGCGCGATCGATATAGTATTGCAAATTCAGGTAAACCGATGGACCCACATAAGAGCCCGTACCCAAATTATCGGCTTCCAGTATCAAGGAACCCGCCGCACTCACGATAGTATTTAAACTCAGCTTACCATTGCTAGCAACCAATAAGACCGCATTGCTGCGTAGATCCAGAGAGTTTACTTGAGCCAAGCCATCAATTTCAGCATCTTCACCAGGATAAATGATCAAATTTCGGTTTTGAGTGCTGCTGCTTGGTGCCTCATTATTTTTCCAAATACTACCATTCCAAACCAATGCATTGGAATGTCGACTCAAGCTGATATCATCAATACTCCAAACTTCGTTGGTCGAATTATTAGAAGCTTCAATCTTGATAGCCAGGGAGCTTACTGATTTTAAACCGAAAATTATCTGATGGTAGGCATCTGCTTCACGATAACCTCCGCCGGCAGGGCTGTAGCTGAGGTTTTGTCCGGAACTGCTAATAATTTGTCCACTGGAGGTATTGCTGCCACTACCGCTGGAATAGCTTCCATAACCCCATTTAGCATTGTTATTGCCATTAATAGTAAGGTCTGGGCTTGCGCCGAATCCGCCTCCATTTATATCCAGGTAAATTTTAATGTAATCCGCTCCGTCAGCTCCGTTTCCGGATGTTAAGGCTGTAGAACTTAAATTGATAACCAGACTTAAACTATCGGCCGATGAAGTGTTTACCCTTGCCAACACTAAGCTTTGACTGCTATTGTTTACCTGCCAGGAATTGGATCCACTTAAAATACGTTCATTCGGAGGATAGTCCAAAGCACCAAGATCACTGCTGATAGCTCCATTACCGGAATTTAAGGTCCAATTATCGGAGGCATCTCCTTCGAAACCTTGAAAATAAAGTTGAGCACTACCACTGCCTTCAGCATCAGGAAGGCTAAGAGCTGCACTTACTGGACTACTATAGGAATTCCCATCAAAACTATAGGCCGCAAAACTATAGTGGGCCCCCTCATTTAGTCGAGTAATAGGAGCGAGGTTGGCTGCAGGACCGAAATAGGCCACTTCAGCAATTCCTTGAAAGCTTTGCCCAACACTGTACAAACCGCTGGCGGTGCCAAAATTTAAATTGGCGCCTTCGCCGTAAACCAGCAAGATGGAATCCCCATTACTATTTGCCGTTAACTGTACTTGGGCGGCAGTAGGACTGTAAGCTGTTACTGCTAGCTGAGGGGCCGTCAAAGCGGATTCCAGCACTATATGATCAAAACCCCCAAAATCGGATCCACCATCTTGCTTGGCTCTTAAACGCAATTGAATTTGATTAACCGCATCGGGAATGGATAGGCTAATGCTTTGCCATCCACCACTGGATATACCGCCAGTAGCACCTTGAAAGAGAGTTACTACTCCTTGACTGACATTATCATAGAGAAGCTCATATTCTAAAAGGTCACTGCTTTCAAAGGCTTCTGCATAATAGTCGAAGCTCAATTCAACATTGCTTTGAGCACTGATATCAATGGTTTGGAACTCGAGGATGTGGTAAAAATTTCCACCGCCATTGCTATTATTCAAATCACGAATTCCCCAGAATTGATTGCCATCACTGGCATTGGCTACTCCGCCATTGGAGCTTACCACATCCCAGATATCATCATTTAAATTATAGGCAGTAGGGTTGGCGGTATAATTCCAAGTATCGCTGGCTGTGCCTTCAAAACTGTTTTGGTATAGAGAAATTAGGGAACCACCAGTAGTGCTGATCGACTTTTCAATACCGGTGCTGTAGGTATTAGAGCTGCCAACTGACCATAATTTGTATTTGTAAACCGTGCCAGAATTTAAACCAGTATGATCCGGAATATTGGCAGCAGGACCTTTATACAAAACCGTACCTCCACCACTAATGCTACTTCCAGCGCTTAAGCTTCCACTGGGTGCACCAAAGCTTCCATTGGCAGAAGTAAAGGCCAATAATACGTCGTCACTGGATGAATTGGCAGTAGCACTAAAACTAATACTGCTTGCAGCGGCGGTCAGACTAAAGTTTTGTGGATCTGCAATGGCATTGGTAAAACGGTCTTGAGCAGTTGGACCACCCCAAATGCGAGTAGCAAAAATGGGATTATCAATAAAGGGATTACGGTTCCCCTGAGCCTGATAAACTTCATCATTGCGTTGATCTTCTAATGCCGAAACTGGATCAATCGCATTCCATTGGAGAAGTAAAGTCATGGTGGCTACATCGCTTGCCTCGCATTGACTGCTGTAGCGCAAGTCCATATAAAAGATGGCTCTGGCTACATCACCACGCCAATCATCGCCAGGGTAAAAACCAGTGCTACTTACGGAACCATAGGATCCTGAACCGCTTTCGTAACGCTTATTTCCTCGGGAACCATTAATACTATTGGTACAGGGTGCCAAATTATGGGCATCGGCCCCAGAGCCAGTGGTGCCTAAACTAGGATTGGCTAAAGATTTTGGGAAAATGTGCTCACGCGTCCAGCCTGTACTGGCAGTTCCGGTACCACCGCCACCATAACTATTTGTTTTTGGGTCACTTAAACCACTGTAGATAAGAATAACATTGGCAGTGTTATTAGGATCTTCATTAGCATCTTTCAATAATTGAAAGGCCGTACTATAACTAATGTTAGTAGTATGAGTAGTAGTGATAAGATTTGTTAATGCAGTTTCTAAACTGCTACCAGTTGCAGAGGTATTTATAGAATTGTAATAAGCGACATTTTGAGCTGATAGATTGAATATCAGTAATATGCCGATAATTAAGGGGGTAAATCGACGCATGAGGGTAGTTTGAATAAAAATCGAACTATTTGGGCTGCATTTTCGTTAAGCCAAGGTTATTTTTACAAGTAATTTCTATGCTCATTAAATGGGATTGGTCGCTTTGGTCTGGTTCTTGTTTTGATGGGCTCAAACTAAAATATCAAAATGAAAAAGTTCTATTTTCTCAGTTTACTAAGTCTGGCCTTTTTAGGCATGCAAGCCCAAACTGAAACTCTTTTGGGATCTAATTTTAAGGTGGGCGGATTTGGCGGTCCTCTTTTTCAATTTAGCAGTGTAGATGGCAATTTCGCCTATTACTCCGGTGGTGGAGGCGGGGTGATCCTCGATGGTAAATTTTTTATCGGTGGTTTTGGAATGGGCTTAAACACCCAGCATAAATATGATATTCCCTATGTGGGTATACCTGTGGAACATGAATTAGACATGGGCTATGGCGGTCTTTGGTTGGGATATATTTATCGTCCAACCAAGGTGGTGCACCTTAATTTTTCCTTGCCTATTGGTGGTGGAGCTGTTTCTTTTGATCGGGTAGGTGATGGTTACGATATGGATATTAATGATGGCATTTTTGTGATCAACCCAAATTTGGGCATGGAATTAAACCTCACCAAATGGATGAAGTTTACAGCCAATGCAGGTTATTTGATGGCGATGGGATTGGATAATGATTATATCGCTAGCGATGCTCTGAACAGTCCAAACCTTACATTGGGCTTCAAGTTTGGCTATTTCGCTGAATAGTAAAAAGATAGTATAATTGATATAAGGCTTGCTTCGAAAGAGGCAGGCCTTTTTTAATAATAGCCGCGGCGTAGGCGATTAATGATATTGCCTAATTGCAGGTCTAATACAAAGCGCACATTAGAAAGGTAATTTGCTTCTGAATAGAAATTGCGATCCTGATTTTGAATAGGAAGATACAGTTCCACAAAATCTGTAAGCAAAGCCAAACGCACTCCATAATCCCAATACATCTGCTCTTCAGACCAGGCGATATCAGCGAAAGCGCCTAAGGGACCTACAAAGGGCACACTTAAATTAGAGCTTAATAACCAGGAATCCGCGAATGCCTGGGTTTCCGATTTAAAGCCACCATCGGTAGTAAAAAACTGCCGACTCCAAATTCCACTTTGATCGGAGCGACCAATGAAATAATAATCGAAGAGGTAATCCGGAGTTCCGCTGAGGCCAAAGCTGTAATAATTATCGCGTAAACCTTGATCTGCCAGATTATTATACAGGAAAGCGCCCGCAAAGCCTCTTAAGATTAACCACTTTTTATTGGGCAGCATCCAACGTTGATCGTAATCAGCGAAGATTTTTCCAAATTGATCAGCCGCTTCAAAGTGGAAACGGAAAATAGTAGGTCTAAGCAGGGAAGTGTATTCCATGCGGTAATTAGCATTAAAAACCGAGAAGCTGGCTGTTTCCAAATTTCCTTGCGGATTCTCTTGATCCGGGGCTAATTCGCGATTTAATAAGACTCCTCTAAAGCGTAGGCTCTGTATATAAGGACTGCGAGGATACTTTTTACGCAGGTATAAATTTAGAGAAGGAGAGATGCGATAATAGGCCAGGTCACGGTCGTAATGGTTGTAGCGACTGTAAACACCTAAACGGATTTGCCGGAAGAAATTGCTTTTTGGTAATACCCAATTGTAGGCCGCTGAAGCAGTTCCGGTTAATTTCCCAGTTCCGGTGCTGTATTCGGGTACCAATAGGTATTCAAAAGGTTTTTGAACCAGAATGGAACGATTGGAAAGGTTTATCCCCAGCAGAAATTGATCGTAGGCATTGTAGTAAACACTGGGAACATAAAAAATCTGACTGGCCTCGGCTGCTTCAAAGCTGTTGTACAATTGGAAGCTCAAAGGCTCCATTCTTGGCAAAAGCCAGCGATTGTAATAGGTATTGTTTTTTTGTCGGTACTCAGCATGATTGAGATGTGCATTAATCACCACCTTATCATACTCTTCATGGTACATCTGCACCGAACGTTTGCCCTCATGGCCACCATACCATTCGGTTAATACCGCTTTCCCATCCTTAAATCCGGTAAGGGAGTAGGGCAGGGCTAAATCACCCGTATTGCGAATAGTAGCCGTGCTTACGGTTGGGCAATGCTCCTGACGCACTAATTGATAGTCGTACAATCCTGCGCTATGCAAGGCCGGGCCAAAAAACCAATCCATGTTTTTAGGGCTGTAATAGCGGAGGGAATACTCCAGTGCAGTATAGCTAGACGCTGCGCTGTCATTGGCGGCAAAGTTGTGCATAGAGCGTACAAAGTCGCGTGGACTGAGGTAAGCCCGCAAATGGCTAAGCACTAAAAAGCTTTTCGCCTGACTAATGGCCTCGTAGTTTAAACGAGAAAGGGAATCTACCGGACAGCTTAATGATTGATCCAAGCCTTGGCGTTGCAAAAAGAGAAAGAGGAAACGATTTTGATAGGCGAAATCAAATTCATCAAAACCGAAAAGACCATTTAGAATAGGGCTTTGAAAAGGTATCCAACGCTTTTGCGGATAGCGACTTTCAATAAACTGATATTTGTAATAATAGGGAATGCCGCGAGCTATCCAAGGCCTTTGCCAGCCATCGGTAGCTTTTTGATAGCGAAAGAAGGATTCGGCCAAAGCTTGAACTAAATCAAAACGGAGATCAATCCAATCTTTTGGCCTTTTCAGGCTGATGAGTTCGGCACTTTGGTATTCGCCTTTTTTGGAGTCTAGGAAAATATAATTGCGTTTCTGGCTTAATTCTCGTCCAATTTCTTGCTTAAAAAAGGCATCAGCTTCTTCTAAAGCCAGCTCTAGATTGGCGGGGAAAATGGGGTCAGCTTGACTTAAATACAGTTTAGAACCTGATTTCAATTCATAGATTTCCCAATGCTTGGCAATGAAGAATTGTAAGGATTTGGATTGGCCAGCAAAATGAAACCATTCTCCTTGACGAACTTGAATAGGCAAATTACTTACGACCTCTTTGCCTTCCGGTAGATGCAGACTTAGTTGGAAATGCTCCGAAGCAAAATAGCCATCGTAATTATAACTAAGCGGATGACGATGCTGCGAATGGAGAATGATTCTGGGAAGTAAATCAATAATTCGACTTTCCGATTTTAACCGGCCATTCCCGGTGAATTTCGCATCCGGTAAAAGAAAGCGGTACTCAATATGAATCTGCAGGCTGTCATTTTGATCTAAGGGAAGCTCCAGGAATTCACTTTCTAAAGAAGCAACTACCTCTTTGTCATTCAAAAGGAGCTTATCGATTTGCAGCCAGGCTAATTCATCTTTTTTAGCAAAATGCAGATCTGGATCTTGAAAATCCCTTAGTTGATCATTTAAAAAAGAGCCTTTATCTAAATAGGCCTGCAATGGAAAGTGAATGCTCAGGCAATCTTGGTTGGATGGTCTTGGACCTTTGTAATCAAGAACAGCAATAGCGGTATCGCCCTGCATGTCAATACTATGCTTGTTGATTTGGGCCAGGACTTGCAAATGCCCGGTTAGCAATACTAATAGAAAGCAGAGCTTCTTGATCATGGCCCCAAAGATAGTAGGGGTCTATAGAATAGTAATTCAAAATTTGATTTTGATGACTTATGAGAGTCACCCTGTTTAATTGAGGGGTTTAGTTAATGAAATTCATGATAATTGAATTTGACCCCTGTTTTATTTGGGGTGTTAATTTGTTTTTCTTGTTTTTTAAAGAAGTGGCCCCTATTTTCGATTCAAATATTTCGAGATGGGCAAAAAGCTAAATTTTATCTTTTTAAGTGCACTGGTATTAGTAGCCTTGTTTTTAGGTTCCGACTACAGTTTTGAAGGGGCCGAAAATATTAATGCAGGAGATACAGCTTGGATGCTGGTGGCATCGGCATTCGTATTATTAATGACTCCAGGACTGGCTTTTTTCTATGGTGGTATGGTAAATCGCAAGAACGTGATTTCGACCATGTTGCAGAGCTTTGTCGCATTAGGTGTGGTAAGTATCCTTTGGGTGGTGGTGGGATTTAGCCTTTGTTTTGGTGATAGTTGGAAGGGCTTGATTGGTAATCCCTTAACCTATTTCAATTTGAAAGGAGTGGGCTTAGCTCCTAATCCTGATTTTGCAGATGGGATTCCTTTTTTACTTTTTGCCTTATTCCAGCTCAAATTTGCTATCATCACACCGGCCTTAATTACAGGAAGCTTTGCTGAACGAATTCGCTTTCGGTCTTATATCCTTTTTATCGTATTCTTCACTCTTTTAATTTATGCCCCCTTAGCGCATATGACCTGGCATCCGGACGGCCTGTTTCGAAATATGGGGGTTTTGGATTTTGCCGGTGGTACGGTAGTGCATATGTCGGCCGGATTTGCCGCCCTGGCAGGAGCACTCTATTTAGGTAAGCGTAAACAATTATCCCATGAGCCTGCCAATGTGCCCTTTATCATATTAGGTACAGGCTTGCTTTGGTTTGGTTGGTTTGGCTTTAATGCCGGATCATCTTTGGGCGCTAATGCTGATGCAGTGGCTGCTTTCGCCAATACTAATCTAGCTTCGGCAGCAGGTATGATCGCCTGGATTTTCTACGATCGTTTTCAAAATCGAAAAATGTCGGCCTTAGGCGCTTGTATTGGGGCGATTGTAGGCTTGGTAGCCATTACCCCGGCGGCAGGTTTTGTTACCATGGGTGAGTCCATATTTATTGGGTTTATCGCTTCCTTAACCAGCAATTTTGCCATTCGCTTTAAGAATGCCCGTGAAATTGATGATACCTTGGATGTATTTCCCAGTCATGGTATTGGCGGTATTGTAGGGATGATCTTAACCGCCGTTTTTGCGCGGGAAGTAGGCCTCACCAGTGGTGAGTATGAAACCTTCCTTTATCATATCTTGGCCTTAATTATTACCGCTGTTTTCACCTTTGGTGGCTCCTTATTGCTCTATCGATTGGTAGATGCGATGATTCCATTACGGGTAAGCCCAGAGCAAGAGCTCAAAGGCTTAGATGCTAGTCAGCATGGGGAAGTGGCCGTTTAACTGATTCGATTTGAACGAAATATGCTGCTAATCTGATAAACTACCAGGCCAATGAAAAAGGGTGTTAAGAGGGCATCGATAGGGATACCTAGTACTAAACCGCAAATGTTTAGGATCGCACCCAAGGCAATTATGGAATAGCCCAGATAGCCAATTAAATTGGGCTTTTCCATATAGTGTAAGCTCCCCGATACAATAGCCATGCCTACAAAAACTAAGGCGTAGACGTAATTCACTTCGGAGTATCCAGCCAAATTGAGTCCTATAAAAGTTAGTAGGGCCAAAATGGTGAAACTCAAGGTAAGCAGCCCCATAACTCGCTGTTTAGGAAGGACTAAATGCCTGCCAAAACGATGGAAAACCATCAGTCCATCGGATAGTGAATCTAAAATCCAGGTAGAAAGGGCAAAGAGACCTAATAGCGCAATTACCGGCGTTAGCCATAATTTGGAGTCAGCACTTAAGCCAGCCATAAACCGCACCAGTCTGAAAATGATAAAGTAGATCAGAATAAAGGCATAGCGGTTCTTTTGATTTAATCGCAGTATCCAAAACTCGTATTGCAGATAAAGGCGGTAGAATAAATTGCTAGCCTTAATGGCGCTGAGCATTCCATCTTTAGCCGCTTCATTATTGGGGTTTAAGCGTAAGGCTTCCTGAAAATGCTCCATGGCCTTTTTATGCTGGCCCTTTTGCAGGTGAATCAATCCGGTGGAATAATGACTAAAAGAGTCCTGAGGATTGTGATGCAAAGTATGACTGGAGTTCTCCATCGCTTCTGCCGTGCGCCCCAGCCTGGATAGAATGATGGAGCGATTATTCAAGGCTTGGGTGTGCTCTGCGTCTAAGCTAAGGGCTTGTTCTGCAGCTTTCAGGGCCTGCTGATTATCCAGCATATTCATCAGGATCAAAGACTTCATGGCCCAGTGATCCGGATCATTGGGAGCAATAGAGATGGCTTCATCTATCGCCTTTATGGCTTCCTGATTCAAGTCAACTTGAAAGGCTCGATAAGCCTTGAGATAGAAGGCTAAATCAGAAAAAGGGAAGAGCCCTAAAAAATGCTCGACTTTTGCTTTGGCGGTTTTCGGGGCTTTTCGGATACTCAAATAGGTATCCAAATAGGTCACTTGAAAGTCCATTGGATTTTGCTCCAATATTGGCGCAAGTTCTTTCTCGGCCTGATCATAACGATCTTGTTCGATAAGTAAGTGAATGCGATCCAGGGCAGCTCCCATATTATTTCTTGATTTTCAAGTAGTCGAGAATGGCATCGTAATTCCCGGAATTATTAGCGAAAAGGGCAAAGTTCTTCGCCTGGCTAAACCATTCCTTGGTAGTGGCTTTATGTTTTTTCACTCCTTTCAATAAATCCTTAGTTTCCAGCGGACTGATATTCCCCGTTTTGAAGGATTCTTCCAGCTTTTCCTCGATGGCTACATCAATGATGGCTTTAAGATCAGCACCAGAGTATTCTTGGGTTTTAGAAGCAAGCTTACTGAAGTCCACTTTTCCTTGAGGCTTTTCCTTCAATTGTTGTTTTAGAATCTCCAGTCGGGCTTCTTCATCGGGTGGTGGAACAAATAAGATTCGATCAAATCGACCCGGGCGGCGAAAAGCAGGGTCTAAGTTCCATGGCATATTAGTAGCGCCCAAAATAAGTACACCTTCATTGCTGTTTTGGATGCCGTCCATTTCCGCTAAAAACTGGTTAATAACGGTGCTGCTGCCGGAGTTTTTCATCTGACTGCGACTGGCACCCAGGGCATCTACTTCATCAATAAAGAGTACACAGGGAGCATTGCGGCGGGCTAATTCAAAAAACTGATGCAGGTTTTTCTCGCTATTGCCAATCCACATATCGAGGATTTCATTGAGGCTGATGCTGATAAAACGAGCATTAATTTCGCCAGCCGTGGCCCGGGCTATATAGGTTTTACCACATCCTGGAGGACCGTAAAGTAAAATGCCGCCACCTATCTTTTTACCATAGGCTTTATAGAGTTCGGGATGCTGTAAGGGCTGAATAATTTTCAGGGCGATTTCCCTTTTAACTTCGGCCATACCTCCTACATCGGCAAATCCTATATCAGGTTTCTCCATGAATAATTCGTCGATGGGATTTTCATCTACCTCCATTCCACTTAAGCGGAACATCTCATCCAATTGAGCATCTTTCCAATTGGGGTCTAGGTTTAGCGCCTTTTCATAGGCATCCCGACTTTCAGCGATATTATCTTCGGCCAAATGGGCTTTGGCTAAGAGGCTATAGAGTTGAGCTTCCTCAGGATATTTTTCGATGGAATCTTCCAGAAATACAATGGCAGTTGAAGGATTCTCAGTCTTGAGCCATATCTGCGCCAAAGCCAAGCGGGGCTTTAATTCCTCTTGTTGCTGAAGTACTTTTAGGAAGTGGCTTTCGGCTTCTTCATAAAGGCCTTTTTCAAAAAGGCTATTGGCTAAAATTAATCGGAGGGGACGGTTATTGGGAGAGGCATTTAAGGCTTCTCTCAAATCATCAATATTCATAAAATCAGATTAATAAAATACTAAAGGATCCATGCGTAGGATTCTACTTATAGCTTGGTAAAGTACGGGCATTTCTTTTTGAAACTGTGCCGGTCTTTCAATGAAGTTCTCGCAGCAAACGGCAAAAAACTCATGCACATTGGTGCGAGCATAGGATCTCAGAAACTCACCTTTATAGGCTGGCCTGCTGGTAAATAGCTCGAACTCTTCTAGAAATAAATGGTAATCACGGGGATCAATGAAATCGTAATTGGAGTTCAAAATTTTGTTCTCCAACTTTAGGGCATGAGCCATTTCGTGAACTCCTAGATTTTGACCATCATTGCGATCGGAATTTCCCTTTTCGAAAGAGGACCAGGAAAGAACGATCATTCCACGAATATTAACTTCACCTGCATGGTATTGCTTGCTGATGGTGGAGTAGTAGTCATCCCGGTAAATTAAGATGCGGGAAAAATGATCGAAGTAAAATCGGCGAAAGCCAAAGGTGAGCTCTACCGCTGTAGCGGCAATTAAGGCTTTTTTGCGATCGTCGACCTGCATGTATTTATCTCGGGCGATAAACTTTTTAGTATTAATGAACTGCTGTACTCTGCGCTCAAAGCGCTTTTGCAATTTGGGCGGCAGGCGTTTGTACAGCGGAATTTCCTGCAAATAAGGACGGTAACTTAATTTGAGATTCAAGGGATACTGTTTATTGGTCCAGCGATAAATGCTGAAAATGGGCAATACCAGCATCAGGGATACAGCAGCTATGTCTCCCATCACTTCAACAATCTCTCTTTCCGGGCCAGGTTCTGGGACCTGAAGAAAAAACAGCGATTGCAGGAATAGCGATTTGAATAGAAAAATCATGGTCGCTAAAATTAGGATATTCCTAATCACTGCGCTTCGTATATTCGTGATAAAGCTTCGCATGAATTTAAGTCGCCTATTTCAAAAAGCTCAGACGAGCAAATACCATAAATTTTTATTGGAGCAGGGCTTACGCCGATTTGTGCCCTTTAATCGATCACATCGATTTCAAATTGAGCAAATTAGCACACATTCACTACGGATTAAGGCCCCTTATCGCAAGTCCAATTTAAATCACCTCAAGGGTATTCATGCTTGTGCCTTAGCCACTATTGCCGAGATTAGTTCCGGTTTGCTTTTAATTGGAATTCTGGATCCGAATAAATACCGAATCATCTTGCAGAAATTGGATTTAGAATACCATTATCAAGCGAAAAGCGAAGCCATTGCCCGATTTGAAGTTTCAGAAGATTGGTTACAAGATCGGGTTTTTGAACCCCTGGAAAATTCAGATCGAGTGTTTGTAGACTGCAATATCAATCTCTTTGATAAGGATGATAAACAGGTGGCTACGGCTATCGCCCGATGGCAGATTAAGAACTGGCAATCGGTGAAAACGAAAGTATAAGCCTTGGCACGGCAAAAATCATTGCTCTATTTACACAGTTCGGTAGCACTTTTTGGATTAGCCGGATTGTTTGGCCGCTGGCTTAATTTCAACCCTTTGATCATTGTAGGAGGGAGGGTCTTATTTGCAGCAATAGCCCTCGCTATTATTCTGGGTTTACGAAAAGGTGCTCTTCCAAAATTGAGTGTAAAACTCCTGTATCGAACTGCCGTCTCCGGAGCCATTTTGGCTTTACATTGGTACGCTTTCTTCAAATCTATTCAGGAGACCTCGGTGGCTTTAGCTCTGTTAAGCTTTGCCAGTTTTCCTTTATTCACTTTGATTCTGGAAAGTGTATTCTGGAAACTGAAAGTTCATGGGATTGATGTTTTATGGGCCTTGATGTCCATAAGCGGAACAGCCTTAATTGTACCTTGGGATATGGCTTCGCCGGAAACCAATGGCGTACTTTGGGGTCTCTTTGCTGGCTTTAGTTTCGCTGTATTGAACCTACTTAATAAAGACCTGGTCAAGAAACATTCGGCCTTGGAAATTGGCTTTTATCAGGACATTTGGGCCACCTTGGTTCTATTACCATTCTGCATTGCAGTTTGGCCTCAATTTACCGCTCAGGATATTGGCTTACTGATTCTGTTGGGAACGGTGTTTACCGCCCTGTCGCATTTCTTATTTCTGGCGGCTCTAAAAGATTTAAAAGCCAGAACTGCAGCCTTGGTTACCGCCTTAGAGCCCGTATATGGCATTGCCGCTGCCTATTTCCTTTTTCAGGAAACACCGGAACTCACTGTTTTCCTAGGTGGGATTCTAATTCTAGTCGCTAGTTTGGGCGGGCAAAGAAGGGAAAAGGCTTAAAACAAAAGGTGTTGATCTACCAACTCCCGTATGCAGGCTTCACCGCCCTTACGGCTAAGGATATGGATGTCGGGATGGAGTAAAACTTCTTCCACTGCATCGGCAGGAGCAAAGGCAGCACCTACTGCTTTCAAAACCGGGATGTCGTTGATGTCATCACCGATATAGGCTGTTTCCTCAGCACTAATATTATGTTCCTTCCACCAATTTTGAATGACTTCCAACTTTGGAGTTTTTCCCACATATACCAAGGGAATACCTAATTGTTGGGCTCGGGATTCTACTACGCCGGTAGAATGGCCATGGGAGATTATTCCGGTAAGGATACCAGCGGCCTGAGCCTGTTTAATACCCATGCCATCTTTCACATTAAAAACCTTGGTGTGCTCCCCATCGGTACTTACGATCATTTCCCCTTTGGTCATTACTCCATCGCAATCCATTACCAGCATTTTCACCCTTTTAGGTCGCTGATCGATTCGCTTTTTAAAGAGTACTTCTACGGGGTATCCAGTTTCTTCAGCAATGCGAAAAAGATCGAAAACCTCCAAACTGGCTCCACGGGAAAAGCGCTCAATAGTAGAGTAGAGGCGATGCGTAGGCGGAATGGTCCGCTGTAAATAATGGAGGTTAGCCCTCAGATTATCCCAATGATCGGTCATGATTGCAGTGCTTCACGCACTTTCATGCATTTTTCCAAAATCGGACGCAGCTTGCTTAATTCCAACATGGTATAAGGATCCGATTGTGCGGTATGAGGAGCGGGATGGGTTTCTATAAAGAAGCCATCAGCCCCAGTGGCTATGGCGGAAAGCGCAATGGTTTCAATCAAACGAGGATCACCACCGGTTACACCTTCGGTGCGATTGGGTTTCTGTACAGAATGGGTGCAGTCCATAATAACTGGCACCCCTAAGTCCTTCATGCGGGCAATGCTGGTTGCATCAACGATTAAGTCGGAATAGCCAAAGCTCACTCCACGTTCGCAAGCCCAAACATTTTGATTGCCAGTGCTCTGTACCTTTTCAACCGGCCATTTCATGGCTTCTGGCGAAAGGAACTGTCCTTTCTTAATATTCACCCCTTTACCTGTTTCGCCCGCGGCTAATAGCAAATCAGTTTGTCGACATAAGAAGGCAGGGATTTGCAAGTGATTCACATATTGGGCGGCAAGGGCTGCTTCTTGACTTTCGTGGATATCGGTAATGGTCTCAACCTGGAGCTCCTTGCCAATGGCTTGTAAAATCTCCAAAGCTTCGATGTCTCCAATTCCGGTAAAGGAATCCAAGCGGGAGCGATTGGCCTTGCGGTAACTACCTTTAAAGATGTAGTGGATGCCAAGATCATCACAAATGCCTTTTACTTCACGAGCAATGGCGAAGGCCAAATCACGATCTTCAATGGCACAAGGACCAGCAATTAAGGTAAACTTCATTTCATTCGTGCTTTATCACCAAGGTAGCCGGAGTGGTGGCGCTTGGCGTATTCTTCTTTGCTAAAACCAATTCGCTCCATCAAGAGGGTCACTAATACATCACCCACCACCGTCATTACCGTGGTAGAGGTAGTGGGAGTGAGTCCTAATGGGCAAATCTCCGCTGGGTTTCCGGTTAATAAAACCACATCCGAAAATTCGGCTAAGGCCCCGTCTGGGTGACCGGTAAGCCCGATGATTTTCATCTCAGGATGGAGGTTTTTTACCAGATATTCCAATTCGATAATCTCGCGGGTTTTCCCCGAATTTGAAATTAAGATCATTACATCATTCTCTTGTACCATCCCTAAATCACCATGTTGCGATTCGCTAGGATGCAAGAAAATAGCTGGGGTTCCGGTAGAACTTAAGGTAGTGGCGATGTTCAAACCTATTTGACCGGCTTTACCCATGCCTGATACTACTACCTTGCCTTTTTTCTGATGTACTTGTTCGTAAATGAGATCTATAGCGCCTTCAATTACTCCGTCGATGGGAATGTTTTGAATGGCTTCAATTTCCTTATTTATAAGGGATTGGATTTTATTTGTAAGCGTCATATAGCAATTATACCAAAAGTTTTCCGTCGCGCATTTCAATCAGGCGATCAGCCGTTTCTGCCAAGGCTCGGTTATGCGTAATCACCACGAAGCTACTGCCAAACTCCTGGCGAATACGGTCAAATAATTTGTGAATTTCCTCGGCATTATGGCTGTCGAGGTTGCCAGTGGGCTCATCCGCCAATACCAAATCCGGGCGATTCATTAAGGCTCGGGCCACTGCTACTCTTTGCTGCTCACCACCTGAAAGGGCAGAAGGCTTGTGCGACATCCGATCTTTGAGTCCCATAAAATCCAGCAATTCAGCGGCTTGTTGCAGGCATTTTTGTTTAGCCTTACGGCTGATTAAGCCAGGGATAGCCACATTTTCCAATGCTGTGAATTCCGGCAATAAATGATGAAACTGAAAAATGAAGCCTAAATGTTGATTTCGAAATTGACTCATTTTTGCAGCTCCAAGCCGACTAATCTCCTGATCTCCAAAATAGATTTCACCAGAATCGGCGGCTTCCAGAGTGCCTAATATTTGTAAAAGGGTGGTTTTACCTGCGCCACTGGCTCCCATTATAGATACCACCTCACCGGATTGGATTTCCAGATCTACTCCTTTTAAGACTTCCAGTTGTCCGTAGGACTTATGAATATTCTGTGCGCGTATGATCATTTCCCTTGCAATTGATTGCGGGTTTGGTGGTAGTCGAGGAAATAAGCCAAGCGAATCGACAGGTTATTCTGTACTGGCGAATCGAAGGCATTATTTAAATTTTGAAGATAGTTGTTGTTGATGTCATCCCCAAGATTGGAGAGGGCCACCCGATATAAAATCACCATTTCTGAAGCCGGTGCAAACCACCAGCTGAAACGAAGATCCAAGTTTAAGGTGTTGAAATATAGGTTGTAATCATCGTTACCTTCACGAAGGCTTAAGGTTCCATTCGCATTGAGATTGTAATAGTCTTGATAATCTACCCGACTCCAAAACTGACGTAATCTTAAACCCAATGAAGCTTTTGGATTGAAGGCATAACGACCGTCAATTAGGGCGATCAAATTCTTTACATCGCGAGAGCCGAAAACGGGTACTCCTGAACCTAAGGATGCAAAGCCGCGATCATTGTAGAATAAATCGAAGGTAACTTGGGGAATGATAAAGAAGTGATCGCCCAAACGAATACGAGGTTCGATATTAATATTATAGTAATCGCGATCCCAATCTGGAGTACGGTCGTAACCAAAATCCAAATCGAGGGCAAAGGGTTTGCGGTAATCGGTAGAGATAAAGAAAACTGTAGAGTAATTATAGGGCTTGTAGAAGTAGGAACCCGCTACTCTTGGTTCGAAATAGTCATAGGACTCAATAGGCTTTAAACGCAGACGAAGACCGGTACCGGTGAAATCCCTCAAAAGGAAAAAGGTGTTTAAACCCAAATAGAATTCTTCAAAACGTTGACTGTCGTAAAGCTGTGAGTAAACAGAAAAGAGGGTATAGCTGGTACGGTTAAATGGCCCCTTGGGTTTAAAGGTGGCATATTCCAGTTCATTGTAATTCCGAATCTGGTTGTTCCGAGCCAAAAAGCCTAAATCATTAGGATCGAAATCATCACTAATCACATCCTGACGAATGGCCCATCTCCAATTGCCATCTATATCACCAAAACGCAAATAATACTGTTCACCACTTCTGGTAGCATTAGAGCCTTGAAAGCGATCACTGCGCTTAATTTGAGCATCCACTCGGTATTGACCGCTTTTGGTATAAACACTGGCCAATAAGGCAGCCACGTTTGCATCGGCATATTCGCCATTACGCAGCACATTGGTATTAATAAAGCTTACACTTGAATTGCGATTAAAGCGCTGGTCGAGAACCAGAATATTGTAATTGGTAAGAGGCTCCAACAAGCGTTGACTAGTTTGCCCGGCCGAATCGATGGTACTATAATTATTGTCGGTTACGGCATTTAAAAAGCCTATACCCAAGTTACCATTGGTACGACCAGAAATTTTGGTCGCATTTAAAAGGCGGGTAAATTCTGTACGTACGGTAATTTCCGCTGTATCATTACCACTTAAATCCTGATTAGTAATGTTTTTGGGTGCGCCACCAATCCGTCGTGAATAGAATAAATCACCCAGGCTAAAGAGCTCAGTACCTTCATTAAAGAATTGGCGATTTTCTTGAAATTGAATTTCAAATGGACTTAAGTTTAAGACCTGATTATCGAAGGCTACCTGGCCAAAATCCGGAATTAAAGTCGCATCCAGCGTAAAGCTTTCATTGATCCCATATTTAAGGTCCATTCCCGCATTGAAGTCCAGGGTGGTTTTATCCTCAAAATGATCTACATAGGTAGAGGCATAGGGCATTAAGGATAAGCGAATAGGTGGATTAATGTCGCGAATATTACTCAGGATACCAGCCTGATATTCCCAGCTATAGCCCGAACCGCGATCAATATAATTCCAAGAGTATTCCTCTCGTGATCTACGGATGGAACGGATTACATTAAAACCCCAATCCTTTTTTAATTCATTTGGGAAACGCAAGGAGATATAAGGAATCTTCAATTCACATACCCAGCCTTCTTCGGTAATCTGTACAGCCGAATACCAAATGGAATTAAAGGAATAGTCCTCGCCATTGGCGGTGGTACGGCTGTCGCCCTGGGTTCCGGCCGAAGTTAGGAAGAAGGTAAAATCGTTTTGGCCATCATTAAAAGGATTAATGGCAATAGCTAACCAATCGTGATTTTGGTTAATATCGTCCCGAACCGTCACCTGCTTTAAGATAGAATCAGGCCGTGGATCGAGCATGGTTACTCCGAAATAGATGGCTTCATCGGTATAAAATACCTTTACGGTGGTCTTAAATCCGGCGGGAATAGCCTCACCACTTCCGGGCGAAAGCATCACAAAATCAGTGGCTTCCGGGGCATAGTGCCAGATAGAATCTTGAAGAGAACCGTCTATTTCAACTTCAGCCTTCGTTTTTAAGGGCTCCAGGCTTTTCTTTTGCGCGGACAGAGCCCAGGAAAGCAGAAGGAAAAAGAGAAGGGCAGAACGCTGCAACATCTTAGAAATTCGGGTGAATTAGTAAATGGCCGCAAAGGTAGATAAAAGGCAATCAAAATTTTCCTGCTAAGACTTTGGATGGTATTTTTGCGGCCATCAGCAAAAAAGCAAATCGATGAATTTACACGAGTATCAAGGAAAAGATATTTTGGCAAGCTACGGAGTACGCGTTCAACGTGGTATTGTAGCAAGCAGCCCTGATGAAGCTGTGGCAGCAGCTCAGAAACTGAGTGAAGAAACCGGAACCTCTTGGTGGGTAGTTAAAGCCCAAATCCATGCCGGTGGCCGTGGTAAAGGCGGTGGCGTTAAATTGGCCAAGTCTTTAGAGGATGTAAAAACCATCTCTGAGCAGATCTTGGGTATGATGCTGGTTACTCCTCAAACTTCAGCTGAGGGTAAGCTTGTAAATCAGGTGCTTATTGCAGAGGATGTATACTATCCTGGTGAAAGCGAAACTTCTGAAATCTATATGTCTGTATTGTTGAACCGTAATACCGGTCGCAATATGATTATGTATTCTACCGAAGGTGGAATGGACATTGAAGAAGTAGCCGACAAAACTCCGGAGCGCATCTTCACCGAAGAAATCGACCCAAAAGTAGGATTACAAGGTTTCCAGGCTCGCAAGATTGCCTTTAACTTAGGCTTAAGCGGTGCCGCTTTTAAAGAAATGGTGAAATTCGTGAGCAGCTTATACAAGGCTTACGACGGTATTGATGCCAGCCTTTTCGAAATCAACCCGGTATTAAAGACCTCTGACGATAAGATTTTAGCGGTTGACGCGAAAGTAACTTTAGATGACAACGGTTTATTCCGTCATAAAGATTACGCTGAATTACGTGATAAGCGTGAGGAAGATCCTATTGATGTTGAGGCTGGTGAAGCGGGCTTAAACTTCGTAAACCTAGATGGTAACGTAGGTTGTATGGTTAACGGAGCTGGTTTAGCGATGGCTACCATGGACATCATTAAAATGGCCGGTGGAAACCCTGCAAACTTCCTGGATGTAGGAGGTACTGCTGATGCTGCAAGGGTAGAAAAAGCCTTCCGTATCATTTTACAAGACGAGAATGTAAAGGCAATTTTGGTAAATATCTTCGGTGGTATCGTTCGTTGCGATCGCGTTGCTCAAGGTATTATCGATGCCTATAAAAACATCGAAGACATTAACATTCCTATCATCGTTCGCTTACAAGGAACCAATGCTGAGTTGGCGAAGGAAATGATTGATAATTCTGGATTGCAAGTACACTCTGCCATTGCTTTGGCTGAAGCGGCTGGCAAGGTTCAAGAATTAGTAGGATAAGATTATTCGAAAATCATATAAAAGCCGGTTTCCTTTGAAGCCGGCTTTTTTGATTCAATAGATGCCTAATGAAAAAAAGACCTGCTCTTAAATACCTCATTTTTAGTCTGGCCGTATTAATCTTGATCATAATCTTCAGGCCGGCACCGCCCATTGATGAAGCAGAAGCTCGAATTGAAACCGGGCGGGTAGAGCGTATTTATGAAATTGGAAATGTAGATCTAGCCTTTCAATTGGAAAACGGCGAAACCTTTGTCATTAGAGAAGGAGTAGAGCAGTATTTGCGAGCGGATAGCCTTCGGGGTCTCTATTTAAATAAAGAGCTCACTTTTAAGTATCCCGAATATTGGTCGCCAATTAATAGGGATTCAAGCCAAAAGCATGCTTCTCAGGTGCAGTGGGGCGAGGAGATAATCTATACCGAGTTTAAGAAGAAGCCTAAGCCTTAATTCGACTCTTTGCGTTTCACCTTGCGATTGGTATTACGCTTGTAAATTTCATCGGGAATGGTAACCGTAGTAGTGGTTGGGGTGTAAATCCCGATGGTTAAGGTGGATACGATCATGTCTTGCGGAGTAGATCGTGTGTAGATTTCATAATTCAAGGTATCGCCAACCATTTGGTCAATATGGCAGCGCTTAACGGGAATTACACCAAATCCCATAAAATGATTCTTCTCCGTTACCTCACGAGTTTTCTCAACGCGTACGCCTTTTCCGATGCTGTAGTGATGACTGAAGCAAGAACTTAAGAGTAAACTGCCAATGACGAGGGCGGCCAGGCTTTTCAATTTCATGGGACTAATTTGGCGCTAAATTAACCGGGGATTGCGTCCGATGCAATATTGAGGTTCTTTAAGATGTCAGATTTTCCTTCCGAATGCCCTCTCCAAAATCCAATGGCCTTTCCTCTGGCGGCAAATGCTCTTAATTGCTGGATGGCTTTTTCGGCATAATCATGTGGGTAATGCCCTGCCTGGATAAGGTATCCATCCATTAATACCATCAAGATTTCTACATTCAAATACTCATCTACCAAAAACTTGGTGGCCTCAAAGAGGTCGGGCATTTCGCGGGCATTCTCACAGAAATTAGCATAAGTCGCCGCGCCATTTACTTTATTAAGCTGAAACTTCCCGGCTTTAACCAATTCGGCTACCGGTGCCTGCGTCTCTTGCCAAAGCAAATCTATAGCCTCTAAAAGCTCCATAAACTGCAAACCCAGGCCGGTGCTAATAAATTCAGGGTACTGCCTTTTGATGGATTCGCGGTAATCGAAAACACGACTCATGCTACTCGCACTAAAAACGGCCTCCTCTTCAGTCATATAATAATTGAAGAGCAAATCTCTGCCACGCTCCAATACTTCATCCAAGCTTATCTGATTGGCCCACTCCAGGATTAAAGTCCGGTGGTGTTGCGCTTTTTTCATGGCATCAGAATCTGATTTAAAATTCCGATTCCAGGTCAGAGTGTTGAGAAATAGCATTCCTGTCGTATTTGTAAAGCAAATTAACGGATAAATAATTTTATTGTAATGATATGTTTTATAGGATTTTGTGTTTTTTTAATAACATTTTTTAATATTTGTGGAAAATTAGGAAGTGGGGGTTTTGAACTTGAGTACAACTAAGAAGAAGCTTTTTAGGTTTGAGGTGGACCTGGAAGAGAACTCCGTTTGGTTTTCGGATTCCTTCTACGAAATGATGAATATATCTCATTCCCATTCATTTATGTTTAATGATTACTGGAGCCTAGTGCATCCGGATGATCGAGAACAGGTTCGAAAGGTCTTGGAGGTTGGTATGGAGAAAGCCTCCGAAATTGAACTGAAGTATCGCTTGCAAACCAGCTTTGGTAAAACCATACACGTTTATAATGAAAGTAGCTTTAGCAGCAATGCCATAGGAAAAGTGGTAAGCATGCGCGGTATGGTAATGGACATCAGTCCTTATGTGAATGTGCAAAGTCGCATTGATGAGATGCAAGATCTGCTCGAAATGAAAGATCAGGCGATTGCCATGATTGCCCACGACCTACGCAATCCTATTTCTCAGGTTGATGGTATCTTAAGATTATTGAGAGCAGAGCTACAGAAGGAAGAAAATCTGGGCTTAGTGGATATGGGATTTGACGCCATTAACCATGCTTACACCATATTGGCTGAACTCAATGAGGCTACTCGAAACAAGGTTGCCGGTAAAAGCATTGATAAAGAAAAATTCCTTTTAGCTCCCTTATTGCAAAAAGTGGGAGAAGCCTTCAAGATTCGTTTAGAAGAGAAAGGCTTAGATCTACATATTGATGCCCCAGAAGATTTAGTGGTGTTGGCTAATGAGAACAAGCTTTTTAGAGCGGTTGAAAATCTTATCTCTAATGCGATTAAGTTCTCCAAAGAAGGAAAGGCTATTCATTTGATTGGTCGCGATGAAAAGGATTGTTTTTGTATTGCGGTAGAAGATCAAGGTATAGGTATGCCTGAGTCTATCCGCAAACGCCTTTTTCAAGGGATGAATAAAGATATCCGCAGAGTAGGAACCGCTGGTGAAAGCTCAATTGGTATTGGTTTGAGTATTGTGAAAGGGGTGGTAGATTTACATCAAGGGAAAATCCGGGTAGAAAGCGAAGACGGCAAAGGATCTCGATTTACCATTTGCATACCTAAGTCTTAAAATCGATAGTGTAGTTTCTGCATGCCATTCGAATAGGAATGGGCATTGATTAGCTTAAGCATATGCTGTTTTTCTTGTTTGAGAAATAGAGGCTGACCCTCACCCAGAATTATGGGAACCTTAAACCAGATTAATTCATCAATAGCATTTAGCTCCAAAAAGCCCTGGATGATCTGAGCTCCACCTTCCAGAAAGGCATGTTGAGCTCCCTCATTTTCCAATTCTTGCAATAAGGCACTAATGGATTGGTTCCATACTTCAATGTTGCCAGGCAGTACCATTTGCTTAGAACTGAGTACCACATGTCGTTTTTCTGGATGAGGGACCTCAATGCCCTGAGCTCTTACCCACTCGTAGGTTTTACGTCCGGTAATAACCGTATCCACTGAATTGATGAATTTCGAATAGCCATAATCCTGACCTTCCACTTGCATGGGGTTTAAAAAGGAAAGATCATCATTAGGACCGGCGATATAGCCGTCGGCTGAGCTGGCGATGTAGAGGCTTATTTTCATATTCCTAAAGCTAGCACTCTTATTTTAATCTTGAAGCCTCAATTTCAATGTCCCTATAGAAAAAAAGCCCATCCTTAGGGGATGGGCTTGATGGGTGATTCAAATTGAATCAAGGAGAATTATAAACTCGGAACCTTTGGTTTTTCCCTGGGTTTATCGAGGAAATAGGATAGGCCTAAATGAGCCTGGAAATACCAGTCATTTAGCCCGTCGGTGGACCGGAAGGTGTTTTCCCGAGGTAGTTTCACTTCTTTGGTGATTCCATATAGTTCGCGATTACTGAGTTCACCAACTTGCTGATTGGCGCGCATAGCTTCAATATCGCCACCATACCATAAACCAGGGCCAAAGTCATCCAAATAGTCAGTCGAAGTGTAAACTGCTTTTACTTCACCTTTTAAGCTAAAGTTTCGGAAAAGCCAGGTGGTACTAAAACTCAATCCGGTGGATACCGCAATTTGCGAGTAGGGTTTAGCACCAGGTAAGAAGTTTTGACCTTCAGACCCCAGATTTCTTAGATTGTATCGATTATCCCGGATTCTTGCCAGATAGGAGAGGTAATTCTCATCAGGCTTTCGTTCGCTGTAAATAGTTCGATAAGGAGTAAAGTGAAAGGCGCCTATGGATAGTCCCAAACTCGGGATCAACTTGGATCCTTGATTGGGTTTTAATTGATATTGCCGTAAATGCCAAATACCCTCGAATTCCAAGCTTCGTATTTGGGTTATGAAACTGATCGGGAAGGCGTTTTTCGACATTTGTACTTCTTGATACTCATCATTATAGCCCATTAATGGAGCGGTGCCTGAGAAAAAGCCAACCGAGCTTAAATCATGCATGGAAATGGTGGTATGGTAGAAGGAGGCTTTTGCAGCAAAACGCGTATTAAAGTTGTATTGGGCATAGGCGCCAAAGCTCCAATCAATAGTAGAAGGGGTGTAAGCCAAATCCTCTACCAACTCAAATTTGGGTTTGATATCGCCGGCGCCATACATACCACCGCCGCCCCATAGTCCAACTTCCCAGCGATTTACTGGGGTAGTGCCTTTGGTGAAGAAATTGTGAACGCGATTTCCCAAATTGGCTAAAGCCGTATTTTCTTCTGCGGCAGCGGTATCCAAGGCTTCTTCCTCGGCATAAACGGGTAAATCTTCTTTTTGAGTGCTGTCTAAAACTTCAGACACTTCAGGCTTAGGAAGTATGATGCGATATCCATCGGCCAATTCTAAGAATTTAGCTGGTCCTTCGGTGTAGATTACCCAGCTGTGATCCTTCTGGCGAATTAATTCATAGTCCAACGAATTCTCTGCTTCATCCAAAAGGGTGAACATCAGGTTTTTCTGACCCACATTGGCAATTTGCATTTGAATGCTGTCTTGCACATGCTTTAGAATTTTGAAGTCAGTAGCCTCCTTGGTTTCGAGAGGACGAAGCTCTATAACCTCTAATTGGGCTAAGCGATGGTCTACGCGATGATCCAAGATGCTAACTTCCTTAGTTTCGGCAGCTAGAGATTTAATTTTCAATTCCTGTTCAAAATTGCCTCCTACAGAAATCAGGTAATCGTCATCTTCAAAACGGTTACGATCGAAGATAAAGGTTCCGATATCTTGAGGATTGCGCTCATCTGGATAAAGGTCAAAATGAACCAAAGCTTGTTCCGGACCTTCAAAATAATTATCGCGGAAATGGATTTGGTCAAAATCATAGTTCACCAATGGAGAGCCGTAGGCTTCGACAACCATGCCGGAGCGATTATTGACAAAGAGCAGGTCTTTTACCTTGAGGTCGATGCTTCGTCCCCATCTACGGTCGATATAAGGATCGCCTAAGTACAATACCGGCTCACCACTGGTGCTCCCCTGAAAATGAAGTTGTTCTAAAATGACTTCCTTTCGATACCAAAAGGGATCAAAACGCAAAGCTTGGGTCAGATCTTCGAATTCTACATTTCGAATTTTAACCGCGGCATCGGCGCTTTGAGCCTGGATTTGAATTCCCACCCCTGGGTTTTCAGGGTCACTATTAATAATTCGGATGGGCTTCTCAGCACTTCCTTCTAAACATAAGGACCCTTCGATAAGGAGCAGTACTCCAGGGCCTAATTCGATCACAGAGCCGGCATAGGCCTCCAGGCTCTGACCTTCCTTAAAGAAGGTGTTTTTCTCAAAGCGCAGCGTGTCTGAGGCCGCATGCACTGTGCTGCCAGCTCCGGTGAGGCCGATGGCAAGCAGCATTGAGTAGATTTTACTTTTCATGAGTTAACACATTAATGATGAGTCGATCACTGATTTTCATCTCGCCATCGGGACTTTGAATCAGTACTTCTTCTATTTCGATATAGGAGAGGCCCTTAACATCAGTGGCCTCTAAAATGAGTTTGTTGGGACTGCTTACCGTCTTCTCTCCAAAAGATCCATAAAGTTTAGCTCTAACCTCTTTGATGTCTAATTGAGGTGCCTCATCCTGTCCTGGGAATAATACCTTAAGGTCGATCTCAGGCTTTTGTATTAAGCGCGTTCTGGAGATTTGATTTTGGGAAATACCACTGGCATAAACCAAAGGAGCTGGCAAAGGATGGATATATACCGAATCTTCAAAGGCCAATGCCTGAAGTTTTGGGTCCATGCCTTTTATATAGCACCAGCCGGATCTGGAGGGTTGTACCCTTAGCTTATTTCCTTGAGCTTGGATTGTGCGTCCGGGCATACAAGTACAGCTGTAGTCGAGTTGACTTTGCCAGTTTTCCAGAGGTAGGTAAAAGGGGAGTCCAGAATAATAGGCTTCTGGAGCATTATAACTTTTTGAGTTAAAATTCCCGGGTAATACCTCAAACTGGAAGCTGCGTTGCTCACGACCTAATTGGAATTCCAATTTATAGGAACCGGTATCCAAAGCCACGAAAACCAGACTGTCTTTTTCCCAGTCATAATTTTGTGCTTTTCCCTTTCCTACTGTGAGTTCCAGCTTAGGACGAACCTCACCTTGGTAAACAAAATAGGCGGTGTCGCCAATATGTAATTCGTCGATATTATAAGCTAAAACCAATTCCGGACTATCGCCATTACCGGCAGGTTCCACTTTAAGATCGCCCTGTAAAAGATTGAGCTTTAAAAGTAGATCTGCCATTTGCAATTGTACCACGGTAGCCGGAACATGAGAAAATTTCCAACTGGTCCAGCTTTGATGGCTTTTAGCTTCCAATCCATGCTCCAAATCGCTTTGAAATAGCTTTAAGTAGGCTATGCGAGTTGAATTGTTTTCTGGAAGTTGGTTGACACTATCGTCCAAGGCCTGAAGTGCTAAAAAGAGCTCTTCTCCCTTTTTACCTTCCAGGAAAAATTGGTCGGTTTGGGCATAATTCTCGGGATTTAATAAATCACCGGTAAGAGGATCAGATCCGGCGAAAGCCATGAAATCACTTTCCATGGTCTTAATGCGTTTCTTTAATCCTTCGATATTATCACCTTCCTTAGATTCAGAATCGAAGCTTAATAAGGTAGTCCTCAAATTGGGATTTACTCTTAGCCAGCCGATCGGAATCTGAATAATAGATAGGGAAATGAACAGTAGGTAAAGGATACTGATCAAACGAAACCGAAGGTTCTTGGATTTTTTGATGCGTATATACTTTGCCATTATTTCATTTTAAGGATAGCTCGGCCGTCGCGATAGCTATGTCCGTTTTTGCCAATTACTTTGATATTCTCAAAAGCCATAATGCTGCCTTCAGGAGCTCTGAGGATTGCTTCCTTCAATTCACTGCGCAGGAAACGAGTGGCATTGTGAAATACCTGATCTCGGCCACCAGGGCTTTTAATGCGCAATTTGAAATTCACAACTTGCCAAAAAGGATTACTTGCTTCCAGATAGGCTAATTGATTTAGCCCATTCTCCTTGCCGGCAATATCCATAAGCGCAACATCGATGGTATTTACGTCCTTGGCATATAAGCTCAAGGAATCTACCTTTTTGTCGTCCAGCTTCATGAATACATCAAAGGCACCAGGATTGTAGGGGGTGATCTTCAATAGGCCATTTTCATAGCTCAAATCAGCATGCTCCGAAACAAAGCTTAAATCCCCCTCCGGTAAATACTGCGGGTTTAGTTGCAGAATTTGAGTTTCCCCAACCTGTGAGAGGTAGGAGGAGCCCTGGCGATTAAGTTTGATGCCTGGCTTGGTAACTTTGAAATTATGGAAGAAGCGTTCTTCGTCAAGATATAGGTCCACTACATAATTTCCGGGAGCTTCGGGTAGGTACTCAAAATGTTGAAAGCCCGAATCTACCTGAAAGGGAGCGAGGTCCTTGCCATTGATCAATACCTTCAAATTTTGAATGCTATCCGGCAATCGAACTTTAAACAGGAGCTTTTCACCTTTGGAAAGGGTCTTTTTGAAGTTTTGGATCAGATCTAATTGATCCGCTTCACTTACTTCCTGTTTGAGTAATTCGATTTTCTCGCCTTTCAAGGCTTCGATACTGTGGATGAGAATTACAGTTTCTAAATGATTAATCACCGACTCGATCACGGCATTGGGTGTTTCCTTAAAGAAGAAATCGCGCGCCTGTATTTCTTGATCGGCAAAATCTTTAGGACTGAGTAATTCGGCACTTAGATCCGAACCGCCAAATTCCAGATAAGCCTGGTTGAAGTTTTCGAGGGTTTCCTGAAAACGGGTGCCATAGCTACCTTGAATGATTTCGTTGGTAGCAAAGAGGTTCTCCTTGAGCTTCTCACCAGCAATATGGTTTGTATTGCGATAATCGTAATAGCCCGTGCGGATTTCCTCTAACTTTTGCAAGCTGGATAGCGTTTGCGCCTTGAGATTTTGACTCTTGGAGTCGCCTTCCGGCAATTCTTCGAGTTGAGTCCTCAATTTTTCAAGAACCACTTCCTGTGCGGGAACCAGGTTTTCATAATGATCCAAAAACTTACCCGGACTGGATAAAAAGAGGAACAAAATGAAGACCAGGTACAAGAAGCTCAGTTTCTTGAAGATCAGGTTCTTCGCTTTTGATATTTTAATGGTATTCGCCATTGTGCAGCGCTATTCAGACTAGGATTCCAATACCCGGTCGTACTTATCATTGATACTGCGCAAATTGGCATTGTAATGGTCCATCAAATGGATAAAATCTTCCATCTGATTTTGCATGGCCACAGAGCTTTGGGCTGATGCTTCCATATTGGCGCGGATATCACGAATGCTAAGGGATAGATTGTGAATCTCACTGCTCATATTTTCCATACTGGCATTAAAGAGCTGCATCGCTTCACCATAGTTGCCGGCGCTGCCATTCATTGGCTGACCTTGACCATTAAGTTGCGGGAATACATTTTCCCATTGGTATTCTTTTTCTTCCTCCTTGCGCTCGAAAGCAGAGATAAGGAATACAACGGCCTCGATACTTAAACCAACGATAAAGAGCTCATTAGCAAAGGACCAGCCCAGGAATTTGAACATGGCACCTACCAGTACGATGGCGGCACCAAAGCCATAAATAAAGGTGATGCTATCGAGCTTACCTTTTTTGGCTTCTTTGGACTTGTTCATACTAGTATGACCATTACTGATCTGATGACCATTGCCATTGCGCATATCTCGTTTTCCATTTCTTTCCGAATGGCCATTGCGATAGCCATTTGATCTTCCGTTTCGAGTTGTGGTTTCTTGACTTTGCATGATTAGTTGTTTTTAAGAAAGTGGTCTTGAAAATGATTCCAGCTAGCCTGGCTGCTGGCCAAACTGCGATTTACACTGCGGCGGTTGATCAGCACAAAGGCGATGATCAGCACCAGAAAGGCTATTCCGGCCGCTAGTAATTGATAATTGATTTGACCCGCCAGTTGCGCCTCTAATTTGGCCGCCACTCGGTTTTGGTCTTCAAACTGCTCCTGGAATTGATCCAGTGCCAGATTCAAGGCTCTTTCCGTTTGCACTTGCTGTGCCTGGAAATTTTCCATTTGACTCTGGTTTTCTGCGATTTGGCTCGCTACCTTCTGATTGAGGGAATCGCTATTGCTTTCCATTCGAATCAATTCCAGTTGCAGGGCCTGGGTTTCGCGTAAAACCTGATTCTGAGTTTGCATCACATTGCTGATGCGGCTTTCCATAATCCGGATGTCCTGTTGCAGTCGATTGAGCCGTAGTGAATCGTTCTCTGCATGCAGGAAAGGAGGGATCATTAAAAGAATGACTAAAGTTTTCCTTACTGTCATGGGGAGTTTATGATTGGTTAGGATATCTCCAAATGTAGAATTAACAATGACTTGTTGAAAACCTTAAAATAAAAATTTGATAGGTAAATTATTCTAAAATTGAATACCGCAAAACCTTGATATAAAAAGGATATAGTGTTTTTGTGTAAAAAACGACAATTGTATAAAATAAAAATTGATACTCATTTTTCCGCCTTTTTTGGACTAAGTGGCGCTTGATTGAGTAGATGTCAGCTCTGATACATTTGAAATCCTAGAAGTGAATTTCAAGTTTGGGAAAAGGGAGGTAATCCACCCTTAGGTTATGGCAGATTATAGCGTGATATTTGAGCTTAAGACTAGGGGAAGGAGTCCGTCAAATTGATTCAACGGGACTTGCTTGATACTTTTCTGCAGCTTTGAAAATGGACTTTTTTGAAAGCGCGGATTGTTTAGATTTTGAGAAGCTGCTATAGCTTATTTTATCTGTTCCGCATAAAATCCTCTCGGTAAAACAAGGTCCTGCTTTTGTTATTGTCCATAAATCGAAAGGGTTTATGTTTTGTTATGAATATTGTGTATTCAATACAGGGGTTTGGCTCAATAAACCATGGTGTAGAACAGTCTGCAGGTAAATTTAGGCTATCACTCAAATGAGTAATACATTCAACTTCAACTATATAATCAAATTGTTCCCTGACAACTGTTAATTTGTTTAAGGAGTCAGCCAGGATCTTATATCGTCGAACATTTGAGTAGTGTAGATCACTAATTTGACCGGCTAGATTAAAATACTCCTCACAATTTTTAAATTCTTTGAGATTAGAATCCAGCGGAAATGTAAATTTTTCGGCCTGTACTAATTCCAGATGGTTTTGCCCCATCAGGGGGTAAAAACTGACTACTATTAATAAGTAGAAAAGCTGTTTCATCTTCAATTGAAAATTATTCACAATAATAGTGATCAATTTTGGCATGACTGGGGCTCTCTTTATTCGCTATCGGTAATTATAAATGAATATCGGCTGCTAAGTCACAGTATTAAATACCTTGAAATATCGGCTGACTAGAATTGAGGCTAATTTCTACTTCCAATAATTCACTATAGGTTGGTTTATAGTTATTTAAGTTTGGACTTGGGCCAGATATAAATCAATTGAATTGTCATTTGAATCGGTGGCGAAAAAGGTTCTGCCCAAGTACTCAATGTTCTATATCACATTCCATAGTATGACCCGCATTGGGATTGGGGTATAGATTGTTCTGCCTGATCAAGCAGTAAGCTAATTTGGCGAAATAGAAATTAGCTTAATAAAGAAGCCTAATTGTAACCAGAAGATTGTTGGCATCGCGCCATTTAATCCAGCCTCTTTTAGATAGTTTCCACTCTTCGGGATAAGGCTCGCAATCGGGTGAGAATTCAATTTGCAACCAGTGTTCTCCATTTCTTTCCACTAAACTTAGCACCTTTAAAAGCTCAATATCGCAGGGCTTGATCAATTCTTGACTCTGAATTTCTAGTTCAACTAGGATTGGATTATCCTTAGTGAGTCTTTGCACACTTGATTCAACTAATATTTCCTCCCATGTCTTGAAATAAAAGCTTGAGTCCCGAGGGAGATAGCCGATAGCTGAATCGTTTACTAAGATTTTAAAATAGGTTGGACTTTGCTCTAAACAGATAAAATGATACAATCCATAATCAGGTTTAAAGAAAAAGGGCTCCACTTTCTCATCTTTCCACTTTTCTGATAAACCTTGATTTTGGTATAGGTTTTCAGGAATCGTAAAATCCTCAAATTGATAAGGATTAGCGGCGATTGCAAAGCCTATTCCCAGGCTTATAGGTTTTTGATTTTGCCCCATAATGGGCTTTAAGCTGCAGAAAAGGGCTAAAGCGAAAAGTATTCTCATCCAGATAAGCTTAAGCTCTTATTAATACCCATTTGCGATTCGAGCGAATTAGTAAAACCTTTATTATTCGTAGATATAGAAAGTGCGATAAATGAGATTCTTATCGCCTTCCTCTGTAATTTCGGAATAATGCTCTTCTGTAAGAAGGCCATTTGTGTAAATATACCTTCTTTCTGCTACCTGTTTATTGTCGTGGCTTACTTTGCTATAACTAATTTCTCCAAGACTGTTAAAGTGCTCCACTATCTTGTATCCTCGATTCCAAGTTTCTCTGTACCGTAATTGATTGGTTTCTGGCTCATAAAAATAGCGATACTCACTAGACATTGAATTTGAACCGGTAACGAAAAGATCTATTAAACTGTCTTTATGGTACTTCAGGATACTAAAAGTGCTAACATTACCTTTTAGGTCATATCCCATTGCCGAGACTAGTTTCCCGAGATTATTGTACTGATAATAAATAGTTTCACCAAGGTCGAAAAACTGAAGCTTGGTTTCCACCAATTTACCCTTTGGGTCATAAACATATTCTTGGAACCTAAAGGTATCCTGAGAATCGCCACTTAGTTGATTTGAATCGGGATAAAAGCTCAGTTCGAAGGCCAAAGAGCCATCTTCATTATAATAATGCCGCTGATTGATAGGAGATGGATAGATATTCATATAGCTAAAGTCTTTGATATTAGCGATCCTTCCAGCGCTATCGTATTGAATCAAATCTTTAATAGTGTCTGAGGACTCCAGTACTCCATTTTCAAAGTATTGATTAATCTCCGATTTGCTTTTTATGCCTAAGGCTTTGATGATCTTTTCTTGAGCCCATAGGGAAGGGCTTTGGAGGATGAGCAAAGTGCAGATGAATAGGGCCTTCATGTTTGTGATACCTGAACCGTTTGACATCATTTGTTAGCTATTGTAATATCCACAACCAAGCATCACCAATCTCCTCATCTTGAACTGTTTTGATTAGCCGAAAGCCATTTTTCTCCAAAATATGGGTGGAAGCATTGTTCTCTGGGGCGGTTTTAGCACTAATAACAATATTGGGATTTTCTTTTTGGGCGATGGAAATCAATTCTTTACAAGCAAAGGAAGCAATGCCTTGACCTTCAAAAGCCTTAAAAGTCCAATAGGCAATTTCCACCTGTCCATCTACTGGTTTTCCGGTAAAACTCCCGGTGCCTAGCACTTGATTATTCCTGATAATCAAATAAGCCACCCATGGAAAATCATATCCCTTTTTGGGATAGTACTGATCGTAAATTTCAAGGAGCTGTTGACATTCGTCAGACTGGAAGATTTCCTCTTCCTTATTTTCGTTGGGGCTAAGGGCTCTAAGGATCAAGGCTATTCGGCTTTATTAGAGAACAAACCTATTGATATCATCAATACCTTAGAATTATTATTTGCAGAAATGCTCCTTCAAAGTCTGTTTAAAAGAAAATCGGCCTGAACCTAAGCTCAGACCGATCTGGGAATACCTTCTTAAGATTTAGCTAGCCATTTAATTAAGGCTTCATTCAATTCCTCTGGTTTTTCTTGAGGTATCCAATGACCGCAATCCAAGCTAAGCACCTCTAAATTCGGGGCAAAGTTGGGCAAGCTTTCAGACTTTGGAATAATATCTCTATCGCCGTAGACCATTAAAGTAGGATGCTCAATTCGAGCTTCTACATCGGCCATTAGATGCCAGTTCCGATCTAGATTTCGATACCAATTAATGGCGCCGCTAAAACCGGATTTTTGGAAAGCAGAAACAAAGACCTCTAATTCTTCTTCATTGAGTATTGGATCGCCCGCTGCCATTTCAGCTTCAGCCAATTGGATCATCAGCATACCCGGCGCTGGTGGAGCAGGCGGGAGATTCTTCCGGAAAAGGTTGGAGATAAATTGGGCGGTATTGGCCTCCAAAATAGCATCGGCCACTCCAGGCTTGCGATTGAAGTGCACAAAATAGAAGTCCTCTCCAAAGAATTCTTCCATCATTTCTAGCCAAGGCTTGCGGCCTCGCTCCTGATAGGGTAGAGCTAGATTAATGACTTTAGATACCCGCTTTGGATGCAGCAAGGCCAAATTCCACACCACATTAGCGCCCCAATCATGGCCCATGAACACAGCATTGTCGTATTGGAAATAATCAAGAAGGGAAACCATATCCTCACAAAGCTTAATGATATCATAAGCTTCAACATTCTCTGGGCGGGAAGAATTACCATAGCCTCTTTGGTTGGGGACTATCACGTGAAATCCCGCATTAACCAAAGCTGGAATTTGGAAGCGCCAGGAATAAGCATGCTCGGGAAAGCCATGGCAGAGAACGATGGGATTACCGGCATTTTCGGTACCGGCTTCAAAAACTTCTAATTCAATTCCATTTATAGGAATTAGCTGAGGCTTAGGGAAATTAATAGGGGAAATGCTAGACTGATTGACTTGTGACATGTTTTTAGATTTGAATTGGCAGCAAACCTAATGGGGCCTTGTGACAGCCCTATGTCAAGGGTCGGGATGGTTTATTGATTTTTATCGAAAAACTCCTGCAAAGTCATATTATGGGCTTCAAACTTTTCATTGCTCAATTCGAGCTTTTGGATTCGGTCTAAACGGAAAAAACGGAATTCTTTACGAAGCCGACAATAAGCAATCAGGTACCAGTTTTCGCTATTGAGCAAGGCAAAGGGTTCTATCTGTCTTTGGCTAGTTTGCTCTTCTTTGTTTTGGTAATTGATATTCAGGACCAGGTGATTGGTAAGCGCATATTGAATATCGGAGAGGTTGGCACTGTTGCGCTCCAAATTCTTGATTTCATTATACTGGGTGCGTTGGCTTAAGATTTGAGCTTTGTCCTTTTCTGCATATCTAAGGATGGCCTTAACCTTATCAATGGCTTGGGAATAATCTTTTATAAAGGAGGCGTCTTTGTTTTTAAGTACTAGCTGTTCGGCCAGGATCAAGGCATTAGCCTCTTTTTCGCTAAACATCACTGGAGCCAGTTTATAGCCTTCCATCAGGCTATAGCCCTTGCCTTCTTCGGTAAAAATGGGAACGCCAGCATCCTCAAGCGCCTTGAAGTCACGATAAATGGTGCGCTTGCTAACCTGAAATTTTTCAGCTAATTCTGTGGCGGTTACTATTCGTTTGGTTTGAATTTGAATGAGAATAGCGCTGAGGCGGGATAATCGGCTGATTTCTGGGGAATCCATTTTCTTGAAAATGATTTGGTGATGAAGGTATTTAATCTGGTTAATAGAATTCCGTTAGTTTTTAAGGCTGGTATTAGAAGCTTTAGCCTGGCTTATCTTTTCAATATCAGTTAATTAATCCCTTTCCTGGTATTTGATTAAATAGAACTTTAAATTATGAGCTGTCCAGATCCAGTTTAAGTTTGAATCTGTTAATTCTTCAATCAGCATTACTGAGGAGTCCATTGGAGAATTAAAATAGAGGCTGTCAGCCTTGAGTTCCCAATTTCCATGAATTGAAGTTTGCTGAAAATCATTGTTCATGCTGAAACTAGCCTTGTAATCTTCAGAAAATGTCCAGAGGCTTCCTTGATTGATATAGCTTGGTGCCCATTCGCCAGTTTCTAAGTATTCTACCTTATTGATAGTCCATGGCTGCTTAGTTAATAGCTGCTCTTTAGTAACTGAATTGGAGCAAGCGCATAGGAAGAATAGGCTCAATAAAAGCGTTAATGGTTTTAGCATTCTTTGGTTGATCTGGAATAAATGATTCTTGAAGAATTAGCCTGGTGCTTACTTAAGTTCTAATTCTGATATTTTACCATCTTGCCAAGTACAGGAGAAGAAGTGGTTATCATTTTCATCCAATGCTTCAAAGTTTAATTCTAAAGCATTTGATTTGCTATGATTCGGATATATAGCTGCCAAATAAAGTTTAGACTGCCAGTCCTTATACTTTAAGGACTTTTGCTCTTCTTTCTGCAATTCTAGATCAATTTGACTCTTCATACTTTCAAAGCCCTTGATTAGGGACTGAGCAGCTTGGAGCTGACTAGGAAATGGCCCCAGAGCATTACCCTCCAGCAGTAAAAAGGATTCCTTAGCCTGATGATCAAACAAATAACTAGTTATCCAGGAATAGTCTTTTTTCAGTTTTGTGCTCTTTACCCTAGTGGTTAAGGTTCCAAGTAATGGATCATTTATTGATTTTTTTCTACCAAAAAGAAAGTCAGTGATTAATCCCAAAGTATTGGTTTTAAGTTTTGTATAAATTGAAATTTCAGATCAAAACCTACCAATCTGGTTTAAAAAGGCAGGAGGTTTTAGTCGAAATTCTAATTGTTTAAATCTGTTATCAATTGTTCTATTTCCAAATTGTATTGTTCAATTTCAGAGTAGTAAAAGTCGGTTTTTTCCAAGATTCCTTTTTGAATCAGCTCATAGACTTTGATTCTTAAGTTGCAATAGTCCTTAAGTTTGGTAATACGCGAATGAATGTCAGTGGGTAAATCCAACTGTTCCATTCTCTCCAAGAGCTCAATATTTGCTTTCCAACTAGGTATCCCGGTATTACGAATCTCATTTAGGTAGTCTAGATCAGTTGAAGTTTTCGGTAGATTATAAATACCAAGGGCCTTTTCTTCAAGGAGAGCAAATTCTTCCATTTCAGTTTGGTACTTAAGCAGATCTCCGGGATTTTTATATACTAAAACTAAGGTTGAAATGCTTAGAATAAATAGAGATAGAAGGGCTATGCTACGCTGTGCTAGAATAGGCTTTTCAGGCTTTAATAGGCTGGGATAGAAGGCGTAGCCAATTAATAGACCACTTAATAAGCCTCCTATGTGGGCGGCATTATCGATACCACCTTTGAGACCATACATAAGATTATAACCCACAAAAATCACTATGCTAGATAGCATAGTTTTCCGGGTTGATTTTTCGATAAGGTTAGTGGTTAGCATGGCCAGAAAAACACCATACATACCGAATATCGCTCCAGAGGCTCCTGCGCTTATGGTTAATTCATTCCAGTAAAGGCTGGCCGTGCTGCCTGCCAGACCGCTTAGAAGATAAGCACTTAAGAACCGCGCTTTGCCTAAATAAGGCTCTAGTAAAACGCCAATGTATAAAAGGGCGTACATGTTCATCAATAAGTGTAGCAGGCCAATATGTAGAAAGCAACTGCTGATCAAGCGCCACCATTCGCCATCTAAGGTGACCGGTCGAAAATTGGCTCCCCAAAGCAGTAAGCTTTCATTGTCGGGCATTAAAATATTTACCCCGCTCATAGCCATCAGGATGAAAATCAAAATATTTACATTCAGCAGGATAGGACTAATGAAAAAGCCATTTCTGGGTATAAAGAGGGAAAAGAAATCCAGGATCTTCTCCTTGCCACTTTGTTTTTTGGAAAAATGTAGCTCTTCAGAGTTTTCAGTAAAACGTGTCTCAAGTTCTGAATAGCTTGATTCTAAATAGGAGGGCTCAAGTTCCTGTTGAAGTGACTTGAACCTGGCAATAAAAGCTTCCGTATTCTGTCTGTTGTTGACCCCATTTATAAGCTGATTGCCATTGCTTTCGCTTTTTAGGCTAATCTGCGTTTTCTCAATATAAATAAGTATTTCTTCACTCCAGGAGTTTGATGAAAAATGGGTGTAGGCTTTAATACCGTTTTTAGCAATATTTCCAATTTTCCAGCCTAGGTCCTTAAGGGTTTCAAATGCAATAACCAGCGATTCCTTTGCGGAAAGGCCAGCACTATCGAAATGTTCAATGTGCTTGGGAGAAAGTCCAAATGCCATGTACAATTAATTAGCTTCGTTAATCTGGTAGTTTAATTTCATTTAGCCCAAAGGCCATAAAATGAATTGGGCTTCGATAATTCCTGTTTCGATAGGAACCCTGGTGATTTTATTGACCTTTTTGAAGGTTCCCCAGCTAGTCTTATCTAAATCAAAAATAGGGTAGTAGAATTGAGCAGATGATTTCAAGCTGCTGATTTATTCCAAAATGCGAATTATCGTATTTAAAAAGGAAGAAGATCCCCGTCAATCGTAGTGATTAAAACAAAAAAAAGTCCTCGTATTGCTACGAAGACTTTCAGTGCCCAGAACAGGACTTGAACCTGCACGACCATAAGGCCACCACCCCCTCAAGATGGCGTGTCTACCAATTCCACCACCTGGGCAAAGGGTTTAGATCTGTATTTCAAATCTAAAAAAAAAAGCTTCGTTTTACCGAAGCTCTTGGTGACTCAGCAGGGGCTCGAACCCTGGACCCTCTCCTTAAAAGGGAGATGCTCTACCAACTGAGCTACTGAATCATTTATACCCCTTTCGTTTTGGGGCTGCAAATATAGCGTCAATCTTTTGTTTTGACCAAGCCTTAAAAGGAAAAAATTATGAAGAAATTTCAATGTCTCTATTTTGCGCAGCGCATTCCCTTTATTCGCAGTAATTTAGCTCCATGAAAATTTCTTTGCTCGGATATATGGGATCAGGCAAATCAAGCCTGGCAAAGCTTCTGGCGGCGCATTTAGAATTACCACTACTCGATTTAGATCATTTAATTGAGGAGGAATGCGGGCAGTCGGTTTCGGAGCTCATCTTTAATCGGGGAGAGCTCTTTTTCCGTCAAAAGGAGCGGGAAATCCTACTTGATATTTTACAAAAGCCTGATTTTGTGTTGGCTTTGGGAGGAGGAACGCCTTGTTACTATGATAATATGGATCAAGTTAATCGTTCCAGCATTAGCATTTATTTAGAGCGATCCATCCAGGATTTGTACGATGTTTTGGCAAAAGACCGCAGGGAACGTCCCTTAATTGCGCATCTGGCCGACCAAGATCTCAAAGAATTTATCGCGAAGCATCTCTTTGAGCGACGCGAATTTTACGAAAAAGCCATTTTCAAGATTAGTCAAAAACAAAAAGACGAGGAAGAACGTCTACACAGTATTCTCAATTACCTTAAATGAAAGAAGAATTAGCTATTCTGAAACGCATTCTCGCTGAAAGGCGCAGCATAAAACCCGAAGACTATAGCGGGGAATTGATCGATGATCATTTTGTTAAACTCATTTTAGAACAAGCCAACTGGGCGCCTACCCACGGTTATACAGAACCTTGGCGTTTTGTGGTCTATAAAGGGGAAGCTTTGAATCGCTTGGGGCAATTTTTAGCCACCTACGATCAAGCGGATCCCGAAGCCGAAGGATTTAATCAAATTCGCTTCGATCGCAAGGCTAATCGACCTGCAATGGCTTCCCATGTGATTGGCATTGCTATGAAAAGCGGAACCAATCCAAAAATTCCGGAAATAGAAGAAGTAGCTGCCGTGGCCATGGCGGTGCAAAATATGTGGCTTATGACCCACACCTTGGGCTTAGGTTCTTATTGGAGCACCGGCGAAGTGGCCTTTAGCGAGGCTCTGCGCGATTTTATGGGTTTCGACGAAGATCATAAAGCTATGGGACTCTTTTACCTCGGGAAACCGGCCAAAGAGAATCCTAAAGGACGTCGAATCTCAGAAATTGAATCTAAGGTTCGCTGGGAAGATTAATTGTAAAGTATTGCCGCCTCGGCCTCTAATTTGGCCTGGGTGGCTTTTAGCTTTGCTTCTAATTGAAATTGCTTCACTAGGCTATCGATATACTTAAGCTCTCGGGAATTCACCAAAAAGAGGGAGCTTTCTCCATTGCGGAACTTGATATTCTCTGCCTCGAGCAAGCGTGCATAATTGGCTCGCATCTTTTGAGCATTATTCAATTGTTGAATAAGGAGACTGAGCTCAGCGCTTAAGGCTTCCACTTTATTTTGAATCTGAATCTGCTTTAAATCCAAGTCCAATTCGGTTTCCTGGATTTTTAGTTTCGACTTTAGTACTTCACCACGACCCTTGCGGATAAATAAGGGGAAGCTGGCCTTAAGTCCCCAAGCATAGTTGTTTGTAGAATACTGGCTAAAGAAATCATTCTGAGTAGGGGCGTTCAAGAACTTATAATGTACCGTTAAATCCGGTTTTAAGATTTCCTGATTCAAGCGCTTGTCAATTTCCAAGCCTTCGATTTTAAGGGCATAGGCCTGCAAGGCTGGATGCTTTTCATACCAATCTGCTGGCAGGGGATTGGCAATTTGGCCCAATTCAAACTGGGGATAGCTCTTTGTACTTAACTCTAAAGGAATACGACCATCCAACCATAAGAAGGTATTAAGATGATTGCGAGTCTGGATAATTTGCGCTTCTGCCGCCTGTAATTTGATTTGGCGATCCTGCACTTGTATTAGGGATTCAAGAGTGTCTATCGCTGGCTTATCGCCGATAAGAGCCGATCTTTTCAATGCTTCAAAACGAAATTGAGCCATTTCATAAGCTTGCTGATAGATATTATACTCCTGATAAGCAGCATACCAGTCCCAATAGGCCTGCAGGGCATTTTTCAATAATTCGTTTAGCGCTAATTGGATTTCGAACTCCGCCGATTCTTCCAATAGTCGCGCTTGCTTTAAACTGGCCCGGCGCTCATCTAAAAAGAGGCCCTGTCCTAAGGTCCAGCTAATATCACCATACCAAAGTCCACTGGCGGGAACGGTATTCTCATTATTGAGATATACTCCTTCATTTAGTTCGTATCCGGCCTTAGCCTTAAAACCAAACCAGGCTGGTATCTCCAAACCCGAATTTTGCAAACTGTAGTAGAGGTAATCGCCATAGCGCTTTTGCTCTACTTCGCTAAATAACTTGGGATCAAAAGCACCACTAGCCTTGAGTTTAGCCGCTCTGGCTTGCTCTTCAATTAAGCGGGCTTTTTGAGCCATGGGATGTTGCTCTAAAACAATCGTCATGAAGCTATCCACCGGAAAAGCAATGGAGTCGGGGCTTTGCGCCGATAGCTTGCTTGAAACTAAAATCAGGCTTAAGCCTAAAATAAGGAGCTTATTTCTTAGCACTGCTTTTGCTTTCTGGGTTCTCAGCTTTGTTTTCCGGAGTATAGAAATCGGCAGGGAAGCCATTGATCTGACGCCAGATTTCATACCAAATTTGCACATCATTTAAGAGGGCAAAGGTTTTAGCACCAGCCCCCGGACGAATTCCATCCGGCCATTCAACTCCTTCCGGATCGGGAGCTACCAGCAATCGATACATACCATTGCTGGAAGTGAAATTATCGATGGCTACAATTTTACCGGCAAAGGTTCCAACTGATACTCCGGGCCAACCACTAAAGAAGATCGCTGGCCAACCATCAAATTGTATGCGTACTTCTTCCCCCACATGCATAAGGGGATAGTCGATAGGGCGCACATACATTTCAATTGCCAAATCATAGTCGGCCGGCATAATGGTTACAATTTGCTCGCCTTCCTTAACCGTTTCACCTAAACCAGTTTTCAGGGCCTTGGTGATGTATCCATCTTGTGGTGCGCGCAAATAATAGTTGCTGGTCCGTACCGCATAATTACTGTATTGATTTTCCAATTTACTTACTTCGGCTTCCGTGCCATACATGGAGGAAAGAGTGGCATAGCGCTCACTTTCGGCCTTGGAGATCTTAGCGTCGTAGTCGGCCGAAATGGCATTCAACTCTACCTTGGCATTGATATACTCATTGCGAGCAGCCAGTAATTTGCTTTCCTGTGCCACGCGTTTAGAGGTCGTTTCCTGCAGTTTTTGGCGACGTTTTTCCAAATCTGTTTTGGAATACAAACCTTGACTGTAAAGAGTATCCATTCGCTGCATTTGCGCTTCGGCAATGCTTTCATTAGTACGAGCAGCCACCAAATCGATGGAATCGGCTACTACTTTTAGGCGGCTGATCTCAATCTTATTTTGGGCCTGCTGCAATTTTAAGCGTAGGTTTTCCCTTAGCGCTCTCACTTGGGTTTCCAGGGAAGCGGCCTTTTGTTGGTAATTGTCTTGTGAGGAACGCTTTGACTGAATTTGCGCATCCGTACGCTCTAAAAGTTGCGGATCGAAATAGTCATTTTTGGTTTCGGATATGTAGAGTAGGGTGTCGCCTTTGCGAACAAAGTCTCCTTCGCGCACATACCATTTTTCAATTCTACCGCCAATTACCGATTGCAAGGTTTGCGGCCTTTTTTCCGGTTGAAGAGAGGTTACATAACCTTTCGAGCGAATGTTCTGAGTCCAGGGCAAAAAGAGAGAGCCCACCAAAATGGAGAAGAAAATGAGGTACAGACGTTTACGACTCTTTTGTAATTGGGCTTCATCTAAAAAGACCCGCATACTGGAGTAGCGACGGCGATCTATCTTTTTCGCCACATCATTTTCGGGCGATATATTTAGCATGGCAGATCATTTTTAAGTTCTTGATAGCTTCCTTCTTTTACGATTCGACCTTTATCCAGGATTAGGATACGGTCCATGCGCTCTAATGAAGCTTTATTGTTGGTAGCAATTATTACCGATTGTCCACAATCGAAGCAGAGGTAGTCTAACCACTTAATACGGGTATCATCATCTACATCAAACCAATTGTCCTCCAATAGTAGTAAGCTATGGGTGCCAGCGAGACTTCGAGCCATTAATATGCGGTTTCGGGTGCTGGATGCCAAACCTAGGCCTCCAGTGGGTAGAGTGGTGAAAATGCCATTAGGCAGATCTTCAACAAAATCTTTGAGACCAACTAATTCCAGGAGCTCCATAACTTGTTTTTGATCTACCGACTCACGGCGCAGGCTGATATTGTCTAAAATAGAAGCCTCAAAAATCTCCTCCTGACGTAAATTATCACCTATCAAACTGCGGAGGGTTTCCAATTGCACCTTATTGTAGGGGATGTCATTATAAAGAAGGCTACCCTGATAGGAATCAAACAAGCCCGCAATTAATTGCAGTAGCGAAGACTTACCGGAAGCCATGGTGCCAGTGATGCCAATTTTCTCACCATGGTTGACTTCTAGGTTGATATCACTCAAAATACGTTGACCCCATTGCGGAGAATCGAGGTTAAGGTTTTTGATTTTTACCTTGAGCTTATCGCCATTTTTTAATTGGATTTGCTCTTCTTCATCATGATTCTCCAATTCCAAATCGGTAACGGCCCCCAGTTTTTCCAAACCAGTTAATACATCGTAAATGGTTTCGATACTGTAGACCAGCTTTTCAACCGAAGAAATGATCTGCACGATTACGATTTCCGCAGCTACAAACTGACCGATATTCATTTGCTGATCAAATACCAATAGACCTCCTAATAAGAGTAGGCCACCGGCAATCAGTACTTTAAAGAACACTAATGAGGTGTACTGACGTACCAGAACCGCAAAGTGAGAGCGGCGCGAACGCAGGTAATTGGAGCTCAACTTGTCGGTTTGATCCATGGGGAGACTGGTGCGACCGGCCATTTTGAAGGTAGACAGGTTTCGACCTAATTCTTCCAACCAGGAAACAACCTCGTATTTATACTGACTTTCCTGCAAGCTGGTTTCCAATCCGCGACGAGAGGTAATGCGGAAGAAAATGATCAGAATAAAGATCAGGAAGAAGCCAAAGGCGATAAAGAAAGGGTGGTAGAGGGATAGCAGGATTAAGCCGAACAGAATCTGCAGGCTGGCTACCGAAAAGTCGAATAGCAGTTTGTAGAGCCCCTTTTGAACGGTAAGCACATCAAAGAAACGGTTCACCAATTCAGGTGGATAGTAATTCTTTAAAGCACTTAACTTAAGTCGGGGAATACGATAGGCGAATTCAATAGAAGCATTTACGAATAAGCGCTGTTGAATGCGTTCTGCCACACTGAGCTGGAAAATTTGGAATACCCCAGCCAGAATAAGGCCTACCAAAACCACTATTACCAGCACTACCCAGGCGGTAGAGGTGGTTCCACTTTGGATAAGGTTAATAATAGCTTGAATACCCAAAGGAATGGAGAGGGAGAGCAAACCATTAAAAAGGGCATAGATATATATGTTGCCGATGTCTTTTCGCTCCGTCGCCAGTAGCTTCCAAAATCGGCGAAGCGGTCGTTTAGGATCGTTTAGGGCCATAGTTTAAAATACTGGTGGTCATAGTTTCAATAAAGTGTATCAGGTCTTCGTCTTGGGTAGCGATATCCGTTATGGATGGCATATGTTCCCCAAAGAACTTTTGCAGATGATTTGCTTCTAAAAGGGTAGAAGCCAGGGTGCGAGGGTGTTTGAAATCGGGGTTTAAATCCGAAATAATCCCCGCTAATCTTTCAATCAGGTTTTTATAATTCTTGAAATAACCATTCTTGTTTTCTTGATCAATCTCTTTGGTTAAGAAGGTTTTAGAAGATTCTGCAATTACAATGCGTTGCAATACTTCCTCATTAATATGCGAGAAATTCTGATCCTGTTTTACGGTTTCACAAATGGTGCGGATGCTGTTGCAGAGCTGGTCCTCAGCGGTTTCTACATTGGCGGTGGCAAAAACTACCTTGTATTCGAGCCAGGCCCAGTACCAGGAAATCAGATAGAGTAGGAGTTTATGCTTGTTTTCGAAATAGCGGTAAATAGTGCTTTCTGGCGATCCAATGGCTGCGCCTAATTTGCGGAAAGTAAAACATTCGAAGCCTAATTCATTGATTAGCAATATGCTGTGTTCAACTATACGTTTGCCGAGATCAGTAGTTTCCGGGTCTTTAACGTAGAGTTGCTCCGGGATTTGAATTCTAAGACTTCCTAGTAATGTTCGCATATCTTAAGTTCAGTGCTCACAAATATAATAGTAATACTATCATAACTGCAAGTTTAGCTTTTTGTTCAATTGCTTGCCGTTAAATTTTATTTAATAGAAATTCGGGCTCTAAACCCAATCGATTCGAATGGAACTATTTTCTGTATTTGCGATTATCAGTACGCTTGCGGCTCTTTTCGCCTTTGTGAATCAGCGTTTTTTAAAGCTTCCCTTTACCATAGGATTAATGATCATGGCATTGGCTTTCACTATGCTGGTAATAGTGATTGGTAATTGGCAACCCTGGCTAATGGACCTGAGTTCTCAATTCGTTTCGGCTTTGGATTTTAAAAGCCTCTTGCTCGATATTATGCTCAGCTTCTTGCTTTTTGCAGGCGCCCTGCATGTGAAGTTCGCGCCCCTAAAGCGAAATATAGGTCCGATCTTATTATTGGCTACGGTGGGGGTTCTCCTTTCGGCCGGTCTTATTGGAGGCATGCTCTATTTCATTTTGCAATGGCTGAATTACCCGGTAGATTTTATCTATTGTTTGTTATTTGGTAGCATGTTGGCTCCAACCGATCCCATTGCGGTTTTAAGCATTTTAAAGGAAGCCGGAGCGCCTAAAAACCTTGAAGTGAAAATTGTAGGGGAATCCCTTTTCAATGATGGAGTGGGTGTGGTGGTCTTTTTAGCTTTATTATCCATTGCCGCCGGTTCTGGAGCTGATTTTAGCGCTAGTGAAATCGGAATTCTCTTTCTGGAAGAAGTGGGAGGTGGCTTAGCTTTGGGTTTGGCAGGTGGTTATTTGGCCTTTCGGCTGATGCGTTCTATCGATCATTATGAAACTGAAGTGATGTTGAGTTTAGCCTTAGTGATGGGGCTTTATTCATTGGCTTCAGCACTTCATTTTAGTGGTCCTTTGGCAGTAGTTATTGCAGGTTTATTCATCGGGAATAAATCGCCAGCTAAGGCTTGGAGTCCTAATACCCAGTTGTATATCGATAAATTTTGGGAGATTCTGGATGTTTTCCTTAATGCGATTTTATTCGTGCTTATTGGGATGGAATTATTGGTTATTCAATTGGATGGCTTCTATATTTTGTTGGGTTTGCTGGCCATTCCCATTACGCTCCTAGCGCGCTATTTAGCGGTATTAGGTCCGGTTGAATACCATAAAGAAAGATTGGACTTTGCCCCTAAAACCGCCTTGTTGCTTACCTGGGGTGGTATTCGCGGTGGTATCTCTATTGCTTTGGCCTTGAGCTTGGAAGAAAGTATGAATCGCGATTTATTCTTGACGATGGCCTATATCGTGGTGATTTTCTCCATCATCGTGCAAGGTCTCAGTCTAAAAAAGGTGCTTAAAATTACCTTGAAGGGGCAGGATTCTAATAAATAGCTTAGGAGAAAGGTATAAGCTTAAAACCTCCGAACAGCGCTAAAGTCCTATCAGGCGAAAGCCAAAAACAAAGCAGTATAAAAAGCCTAATCGAACTGATTAAGGAAACTCTCTAATTCACGGTCTTTCATATAGCGTCGGAAGCAAGCTTGAACGGATAGAAGAAATTCGTAATCATTTAATTGATGCATACTTACCGGTACATATTTGCAGTAAAACATAAAGGCTTCCAGTTCATCTTTACTTAAGCCGGTCATGCGCATTACGGCCTGTCGATTATTGGATTCCTCCAGCTTTTCGCGATAGGCATCTTCCGCTTTTAACTGAGCCAATTTGCGTAGTTGACGGGGTTTGGATCCAAAGAGATTATAAAGGTATTCGGCCGGATTATCCATTCCCGCTTGAATGATTTCAGGATCATCAATCTCGTCATTGGAAGGGATATTGGGCTTGCGAAGTTTCATCTCCTTGGGTTTATTGGTGCTCAACTCGTAGCTGAAAACACTCACTTCTTCCAGTAGATAATTTTGCTCCTCCATCGCTACAATTACATCGTTCAATTGCAGGCTGTCATTGGTATAGATGAAGTAGAAATATTTATAAGCGATATTCGAAAAGATAATACTGTCGCCCAGTTCCAGCTTTATTTCGAAGTAGCCATCGGCATTGCTAACCGTTCCTTTTAAAGTACGTTTATTGATTACATGCACGTTTGGAACCACCTCCTTAGAATGTCCATCGAGCACCCAACCATTTAAACTAAGGGGGCTTTTTTCGCTTTGCCCGAATGTTGATAAACTAAGCAGGCAAAGGCTTAGGGCGAATAGTAGGGAGAGTGTATCTTTGAAGTTTCGCATGATCATCATCAGTAACGCTACGAAATTAGATTTATGTCGGACGATAAGAAAGTGATTTTCTCAATGAGCGGGGTAACTAAAACCTATGCTCAGAATAACAAGACCGTTTTAAAGAATATTTACCTAAGCTTTTTCTACGGCGCCAAGATCGGAATTCTTGGTCTCAATGGTTCGGGTAAGTCCACCTTATTAAAAATCATTGCCGGGGTAGAGAAGAACTACCAGGGTGATGTTGTATTCTCTGCCGGATATACGGTAGGTTATTTAGAGCAGGAGCCGGATTTAGATGAATCCAAAACTGTTTTGGATGTAGTAAAAGAAGGGGCCGCCGAAACTGTGGCCATTCTGGATGAATACAATAAAATTAACGATGATTTTGGTTTGCCGGAAGTTTATGAGAATCCCGATAAAATGGAGAAACTCATGGCACGTCAGGCCGAATTACAAGATCGCATCGACGCTCTTAATGCCTGGGAACTGGATTCGACTTTGAATCGGGCTATGGATGCCCTGCGTTGTCCGGAACCTGATACCCCAATTTCGGTGCTTTCTGGTGGGGAACGCCGTCGAGTGGCACTCTGTAGATTGTTAATTCAACAACCTGATGTATTACTTCTGGATGAGCCTACTAACCACCTTGATGCTGAGTCGGTTCTGTGGTTAGAGCAACACTTGCAACAATACAAGGGAACTGTAATTGCAGTAACTCACGACCGTTATTTCTTGGATAATGTGGCGGGCTGGATTTTGGAACTCGATCGCGGTGAAGGAATTCCTTGGAAGGGTAATTACAGCTCTTGGTTGGATCAGAAATCCAAGCGTTTGGAGCAAGAAGAAAAGCAAGCAAGCAAACGTCGTAAAACCCTGGAGCGAGAGCTGGATTGGGTGCGAATGAGCCCTAAAGGCCGCCAGTCGAAAGGAAAGGCGCGTTTGAATAATTATCAAAACCTTTTAAATCAGGAGCAAAAGGAGCGTGAAGAGAAATTGGAAATCTTCATTCCCAATGGACCGCGCTTAGGTTCTAATGTGATTGATGCCCAGTCGGTTAAAAAGGCCTTTGGTGATAAGCTTCTTTATGATGATTTAAATTTCAGCTTGCCTCCAGCGGGTATCGTGGGGATTATCGGACCTAATGGTGCTGGTAAAACTACCATCTTCCGCATGATTATGGGGCAAGAAGATCCTGATGCGGGTAAATTTGAGGTAGGTGACACTGTGAAAATCTCCTATGTGGATCAGAGTCATAAGGACCTCCTACCAGAGAAATCGATCTATGAGGCTATTTCTCAAGGCGATGAAGAAATTATGGTAGGGGATCGCAAGACCAATGCCCGTGCTTATATCAGTCGTTTCAATTTTGGAGGATCCGATCAGAATAAGAAGATTGGCAGTCTATCCGGTGGGGAGCGAAACCGTTTGCATTTAGCCATGGCCTTGAAGGAAGGAGGTAACGTATTACTCCTCGATGAGCCTACCAACGACTTAGATGTTAACACCTTACGAGCTTTGGAAGAAGGTTTAGAGAACTTTGCCGGATGTGCGGTAATTATCTCTCACGACCGTTGGTTCTTGGATCGGGTTTGTACCCACATCCTGGCCTTTGAAGGCGATTCCAATGTGTATTATTACGAAGGAGGCTTTAGCGATTATGAAGAGAATAAGCGAAAACGCCTGGGTGATGTGGATCCCACTCGTATCAAATACCGTAAACTCCTTAAGGATCAATAGTGTGGCTTAAGCTACTCTATAAAATTAAAAGCTTAAAGGCCCTGCTGTATCCTGCTCAAGCGGTACAGCAGGCGCCTTTTTTTATAGCCACAGTTTTTAAAAATGAAGCTCCTTTTTTAAAAGAGTGGCTGGACTTTCATCTCAATCAGGGGGTATCAAGAGTTTATCTTTCAGACAATTACAGTACTGATAATCCAGAAACTGTCTTAAAGCCTTATCTCGATAAAAATCAGGTGGTTCTTCTAAAAAGCCAGAGCCCAGAAATGAATACGCGACTGCAGGCCCTCGAACTGAATCGCCTGCTCAAACTAATTGAAAAAGAGGAAACTAAAGATTGTTGGGTCGCTACTATTGATGTCGATGAGTTCCTTTTTCATCATGAGGGGCAAAAGCTGGATGTTTTCCTTCAGCAATTCATTGGGCAAAAAGTAGCAGCAGTGGTGGTTAATTGGTTGATGTTCGGTACTTCCAATTTGCCCAAATTTGATCCACAAAAATCCATGCTCGAACAATTAACTTGGCGGGCGCATTGGAGCTTGGGAGAGCATAAAATGCTTAAACCCATAGTGTATCTCGCTAATTGTCAGGGTTTTTTAGAAGGTCCTCATCGACCTTTCGCTAAAAACGGAGCGAAATTTATTTATTCGGATGGCAGTACTTATCAGGCCAAAGAGCCACGAATATTGCATGAACCCTTGCGCCTCAATCACTATTGGTACCGCAGCGAAGAGTATTACAATTCTGAAAAGCGATTAAAGCGACAAGCCTTTGGAGATGAGCGATCTGGAAAGCGGGAAGCGGATCATATCAAGGCTTGTAATTACGAGCAAGATTTCAGCATTTTAAAGCTTCAAACTTCGACAAAGGAACGTTGATAATTTAGCAGGGCTAGGCCTGAAACACTGAGCCAAGGTCTTATTTTTGGACTATGAGTCCAGATGAAGCCCGCAATAGAATTGAGCTCTTACGCAAGGAGCTTAATCACCATAATTACCTCTATTATTTATTGGATAAACCCGAGATTTCCGATTTCGAGTTTGATCAGTTATTAAAAGAATTACAGAAGCTGGAAGCGGAATTCCCGCAATTTGATGATCCTAATTCGCCTAGCCGTCGTGTGGGTGGTGGCATCACCAAAGATTTTCCCACCAAGCCGCATCGGCATCCCATGCTTTCCCTGAGCAATACCTATAGCCGAGAAGAACTGGAGGATTATCTCAAGCGCACCCAAAAAGCCTTACCCGATGAGGATTTGGAATTTGTATGCGAGCTTAAATACGATGGAGCAGCGGTAAGCATTCAGTATAAAAATGGCCAATTGGTGCAGGCCCTAACTCGGGGTGATGGCAGTCAAGGCGATGAGATTACCAATAATATTAAAACCATTCCTCGGGTTCCCTTGCATTTAAGAGGTAAGGACTATCCGGAGGATTTTGAGATACGCGGGGAAGTGTTTATGCCGCTGGAAGGCTTTGCTCGCTTGAATCAATCGCGGATTGATGAAGGGCTGGAGCCTTTTGCCAATCCCCGAAATTCAGCTTCAGGAACCTTGAAAATGCAGGATTCCAGCTTAGTGGCGCAACGTCCCTTAGATTGTTTTCTCTATTTCGTGATGCTGGAGCAGCCCTTATTTGACAACCATTATGATGCGGTTTTAGCGGCTGGTGAATGGGGTTTTAATATTCCCAGACCGGAGAAGGGCTATTTGCATAAGGCCAAGAGCATTGATGAGATTTTCGAATTCATTAATCGCTGGGATGAGGAAAGGCATCAATTGCCCTTTGAGATTGATGGCATTGTAATTAAGGTGAATTCTTTTCGCTTGCAAGAGCGCCTGGGAGCTACCGCCAAAAGTCCGCGCTGGGCCATTGCTTATAAGTTCAAAGCAGAGCAGCAGGAAACAGTATTGGAAACAGTGACCTATCAGGTAGGGCGTACCGGTGCCATTACTCCTGTGGCTAATCTGAAGCCCGTTTCCATCGCCGGAACTACGGTAAAACGTGCCAGTTTGCATAATGAGGATCAGATCAAAAAACTGGATTTACGCATTGGTGATTGGGTTTACGTAGAAAAGGGTGGTGAGATTATCCCTAAGGTGGTAGGGGTTAATTATAGCAAGCGTTCCGCTGATGCGCCAGAATTTGAATATATCAGTCATTGTCCGGAATGCGGCACCGAATTGCAAAGAGCAGAGGATGAAGCCCAGCATTATTGCCCCAATGCCGAGACTTGTCCCCCGCAAGTAAGTGGTAGAATTCAGCATTTCATCAGCCGTAAGGCCATGGATATTGAAGGTATGGGCTCTGAAACCGTTGAGCAATTTGTGCAGGCGGACTTGATTAAGAATTTTGCGGATCTCTATGATCTTAAGGTGGCAGATATTCTCCCGCTGGAGCGAATGGCCGAAAAATCGGCTCAAAATATTGTGGATGGGATTGCGGCTTCCAAAGCTATTCCCTTTGAAAGGGTATTATTCGCCTTGGGAATTCGCTATGTAGGCGAAACTGTAGCTAAGAAATTAGCCCGTCATTTTGAGACTATTGAGGCCCTAATGGCTGCAACTGCAGAGCAATTGGTGAATGTGGATGAAATTGGTGATCGCATTGCTGAAAGCGTGGTGGCCTATTTCTCCGATAGTCAAAATCGCAAGCAGATAGAGCGCTTGCAGCAGGCAGGCTTGCAATTTGAGATCGTAAAACAGGAGGGCGCTTCAGAATCATTGGCCGGACTAAGTATTGTAATCAGCGGCAATTTTGAACGCTTTAGTCGCAATGAACTCAAGGAATTGATTGAGCAGCATGGTGGTAAGAATACCGGTTCGGTATCTGGTAAGACTTCTTTAATAGTGGCTGGAGAAGGCATGGGGCCTTCCAAACGCAAGAAAGCAGAGGATTTAGGGGTGCGGATTATCGATGAAAATGAATTTGCTGAAATGATTGGATTATGAGTGTTTTAAGTTGGTATCGTAATCGTCAATTGCAAAAACTCAATTTACAGCATCATTCGGATTATAAGGGCTGGGAAGGGGTAGAGCGCATTGCCCTTTACTTTGAAGCTACCCAAATCAAGGAAACGGAGATTGAAGCCTGGATTCAATTTTTTGAAACGGCGGGTAAAAATGTGGAAGTACTGGTTTACCAATCAGTGAAGCGCAAAGACCTTAATCCTAATTGGCCCTATCCATCAATTTGTAAGGATGATAAAAGCTGGTGGGGCTGGCCTAGTGGATTGGACTTCGGCACCTTTAAGCAACATAATTTTGATCTCTTCTTCGACTTTAGTAAGGGTGAGGAGCCCGTACATCAAATTGTAGCGGAAACAGCGGTAGCAGGAATGAAGGTGGCTTTCCAAAAGCGAAAATCCGATTGGGCCGACCTGGTTGTGCGTTGCGAAAAAGAGGGCTATACGCAAGCTTGCCGCGAAGAAGTATTAGCTTTGCTGAAATTTATAAATGCTCAATAAAATGCCTGAATTCAGAGGTACTGGAGTAGCCTTGGTTACTCCCTTCCAGGCCAATCTGGAAATTGATTTTAGCGCCCTCGATAAATTGGTAAACCATTGTGTTGAAGGTGGTGTAGAATACCTAGTGGTGATGGGAACCACGGGTGAAAATCCGGTTTTAAGTAAACAGGAAAAACGCCAGGTATTGGATGCAGTTATAAAGTGCAATGCACAACGTGTACCGGTAGTTTATGGTGTTGGAGGAAATCACACCGCCGCTCTGGTAGAGGAGTTAAAGAGCTTTGATTTTACAGGAGTTTCTGCCATTTTGAGCGTTTCCCCATATTACAATAAACCTACGCAGGAAGGAATTTATCAGCATTATAAGACCCTGAGTGAGAATTCACCCTTGCCCATTATCCTTTATAATGTTCCCGGTAGAACCGGATCTAATATGAGCGCGGACACCACGTTACGCTTAGCCCGTGATTTTGATAATATCATAGCCATCAAAGAAGCCAGCGGCGATTTGAATCAAGTAATGAAAATTATCAATGAGCGTCCTGAAGGATTTAAGGTAATTAGTGGAGACGACAATCTCACTTTACCAATGATCGCCTTAGGCGGTGATGGGGTGATTAGCGTTAGTGGTCAGGCCTTTCCTAAAGTATTTACCGATATGGTACGCAAGGCTTTGGCTGGGGATATCACTGCTGCCCGTCCCGGACATTATCAGCTGTATGATATCACCAATATGCTTTTTACTGAAGGAAATCCCGGTGGTGTGAAGCATACTCTGAAATTACAAGGCATTATGGAAGCTTATATGCGTCAACCTCTTTGGCCCATAAGCGATGCTTTGGCCGCTCAAATTGAAGGGGAGATGAAGAAACAGGGATTGCTATAAGCTGAACGCTTCAAATTAAATAGATATAAAAAAAAGCCTCCTAAATGGAGGCTTTTTTTATATCTATTGAAACTGCTTATTAATTCTCTGAAAACAGTAGCACTACTGCATTGTCTCTTTTTTTCATATCGCTCATATGGATTAGAATTTCCTGTCCCGCTGCTCCTTCCATAGCACGCAAGTACATATCGTTAATCAAATCCAAATGCAAATCACCTAAAGAGGCCAAGTACTTAGAAACAGGGTGATTGGCAGGATAAATTACCCGGTCTCCGGATTGTGGTTTGCGTATATCGGTGATTTTTTCCAACTCAATGTAGAGATTGTATTCACGAATCTCTAAATCTGAATTAAGCTCGGCGATATAGAAATCTTGAAAGGTCCAAAGTTTAAAACGCAAGTTTCCATCTTCCTTAATTTCAAGTTTCATTTGGCGACCAAAGCCACCTTTCATTCTTGAACTTAAGTCGCTGTCTTCCATTTCCTCTTCAGAGGGTGCACTGTACTGTACATGTTTAAGAAGAGTTCCGTTTGCATCATATTCACTAATAAAGAATCCCAAAAACTCAGATCGTGTAGATCCATTATCGAGGTCACCTAAATTGTGAATGCCATAATAGAAATAATGATCAGTTTTTTGATGGTACATCAAGGTGCCAAAAGAATTAAGATTGGGCATAAGTCTGGTTCTGGATTTCCTAAATCCTGTTTGGTCTAATTCCGAAGATTGGTGTACGTCGAATTCACCAACTGTCAGGCCCACCAAAGAACCACTGTAATACTGAGAGTTAATAATGCTTGAATTATATTGCCCTATAAACTGCGAAGAATTTGGACCTTTTTCGCAGGTACGACTAATGATAGGTCTGTAGTTGTTTTCCAGAGCACTTTTAATTTCAAACTCACGTTTGAGTTTACCTTTATAATCGATTTCTGCTACAAAGATTTTAGATATCAATCGATCTTCACGTTCATCAGCATCTTGCGTTTCTTCATTTCTGATTTTTAACCTGCGACTGAAAATTAGGTGGTCAGCCGTGTATTGGATAAAATCCCAGGTAGTTTCCTTTTCATCGGTCATTTCTGTCTTCTCAACCTTAGGTAAATCCAACGGAATAGCAGGTTTAGCGCGAAATCGTTCATGATCGATTAAGCCCATGAAATGAGTCTCAGTTTTGGTAAAGTAGACTAGCGCTGCTAAATGAGTATCAGTGCAAAAAAAGGTATAGGGTCTATCTCTAAATTTAGCTTTAGTAAGCAGTAGTTTCTTTGTTTGTCCATCAGGATTTACTTGATGAATCATATAATTCTTCTTATCTGCCCAAACTACATAAGCATGTTCTGCATTGGGACTAACGTATACGGCTGCTTCAAGAAGACCATTTAAAATGCTACGCTTATAAGGAATCTGTGCTTTATAAACCTCTTCTAAGTCACTGTTAAATTTGTAGAGAAAATAGCTGGAACTCTTTGGAGATGCGGCCATTTCATGACCAATTAACACGAAAAAACCTTTGCTACCCATGTCAACGGTAGCCAGTATTTCGCTGTCCTCTTCGACAGGAAGATTAACTGTTTTAATTTGAGCTTGGAGGTTTGAAATTGAAAGGCATATACCAAGAAGTACTGCAAATAGCCTTGAAATCATTGAATTCAGGTTTAGGTTGGTTAAAAAAATAGCGAATGTCCCTCTCGGGATTCATCAAAAATACTCCCTCCATATAAAGGAGGAAAGTCTAATCGAATAAAATTCCAAGAGCCCATAGAATTGAAATGGTTATAATTCTACTATGTCTAACATCATTTACAATATGTAAAGATATTTTTACATGATGTAAAATATTTTATACATTTGAAGAAACAAATTCAAATTGTATGACCTTATTATTTCACCATCGGTATAAGAAAGTCAGTAGGATACTATTCTACTTCTGCTTTCTCTATGGCTTTGTTTATCTGATCTTTTTAGAAGGAAATGAAACTCTGGAAGAGTGGTTCACCTTTAAGGTACCGGCCTTTATCAGTAAAGATTTCTTTAGCAAGCTCGAATTGGGTTGGCACTGGGTAGACACCATGTTTATAGATGAGGCCCTGAGCGTGTTTTTGGTTCTCAGTGGCATCTTCGCCGGATTTTCCAAGGAAAAGCATGAGGATGAGTTGATTGATAAGATGCGCAACGATTCCCTGCGTTGGAGTCTCTTTATCAATTATGGCATTCTCCTCTTAACCTTATTGGGGGTCTATGGCGCTATCTATCTAAGCTTTATGTTTGCCCAGCTTTTCTTAATCCTGCTTTTGTTTAATCTCATTTTCGATATCAAATTGTATCGGCATTATAAATCGGGCCGTAATGAAGAATAAAATTCGCGTATATCGCAGCATGCATAAGGTTTCGCAGCAGGATTTAGCGGATAAGCTTCAGGTGAGTCGGCAAACCATTAATGCCATCGAAAATGATAAGTATTCACCTTCTTTAGAGCTGGCCCTAAAAATGACTCAGCTTTTTGATTGTAAGGTGGAAGATCTCTTCGAACTTTAATAGAAGTATATCCAGATAGCCAGCACTGCTATCACCAGAGCAATGGAGCCATACAATTCGGATGGACTCCATTTTCTGCTTTGATCCGTATCTGCCGCTTTCATCCAATCTAAGTTCGGACTGATATTAGGCGCTTTAAGCAGTGAGCCGGCAATCATAACCATAATGCTGATCACAAAGAGGAAGATGGCATAATGTAAAAAGTTCATGTGCACCAATTGGCCCAAGAGGCTCGCACTTTCAATTTGAATTTTGTTACTCTGTTCCAGGAACTCTAATACTAATCGACCTATACCTAATATAAAGCCTGTCCATAAGGCGAGCAGGGCGCCGCGACCGTTGATTCTCTTATAAAGGATTCCCAATAGAAAGGCAGCGGCAATAGGAGGGGAAATATAGGCCTGAACACTTTGGAGGTATTTATAAATCCCGCCCCCTTCGGTTAAGGCACGCATAAAGGGTATCCAGGCCAGGCCAATGATCACCAGCACCAAAGTGGCGATTTGGCCAATCCTCACTAATTCCTTTTCAGTGGCTTCTGGTCGCCATTTCTGATAAAAGTCGATGGTAAATAGGGTAGAAGTACTATTGAAAACACTGGAAAGCGAACTCATTAATGCCGCTAAAAAGCCAGCGACAATAAGCCCCTTGATTCCCACAGGCATAACGCGCAGTATTAAAGCAGGCAGGGCTGCATCGGTAGTGCTGCGAATTTCTCCGGTCAAAGGATTCTCGATGGTAAATAGTCCTGGATATTCGGTTTGAGAGAGGGCATAGGCAATGATGCCCGGAAATACAAAAATGAATAGGGGTAATAATTTTAGGAAACCTCCGAAAATAGTGCCTTTGCGAGCAGTGGAGATGTTTTTGGCTGAGAGTACCCTTTGCACGATAAACTGATCGGTACACCAATACCAGACCCCTAAAATGGGAGCCCCTAGTAATACACCGGTCCAGGGATAATCTTTATTACGCCAAAGACTCATAAAGGTATCGGCCGACTCATGATTCTGATCAATAGCCAGAATGACTTGATCCCAACCGCCAATTGCTTTTAAGCCGAACCAGGTAGCCGCTAATCCACCTAAAATAAAGATAATACTCTGAATCATATCGGTGTAAATTACCGCTTTGAGTCCGCCAAAAACCGTGTACAAACCAGTGGCGATCACCGTAATTAAAGCACCGGTCCAAAAGGGAATTCCAATCAATACTTCAAATACCAAAGCTCCTGCGAAAATGGTAAAGGAGATTTTGGTGAGGATATAGGAGATAATGGAGATGATGGATAAATAAGCCCGCGCGCCTTTATTGTAGCGCTTTTCCAAAAATTCAGGCATGGTAAAAACTCCTGATCTAATGTAGAAGGGCACAAATACCCAGCCTAAAAGGAGCAAGATTAGAGCCGCTAATATTTCAAACTGAGCTTCGGGGAATGCACCGCGGGCACCGGCTCCTGAGAGTCCAATTAAATGTTCACTGCCAATATTGGAAGCGAAGAGGCTGGCTCCAATGGCAAACCAACCCAAATTTCGTCCCCCCAGGAAATAGGAAGCTGAATCTTTGGCTTTTCCTTTTTGTTGCCAGCTTACCCAAGCGGCAATACCAAATATGATGAGGAAATACAGCCCGATAATCAGGTAATCCAGACCCTGCATAGTGTTTACTTATAGTACTATGTACAATAATACAAATTTCCCCTTTGCTTAAAGCGTCTTTAATGGCGTCCGGCTCTGGTAATTTTTACGCTTGGCCAGAGCGGTGCTTTCGAGATAGGGGAATAAGAAATCCATGAAAAATCCTTCTAATTCCTTTTCGGTGGCATTTATATAAATCGTGACTACACTATTGCCAAAGCGCGCTACCAAGAGGCTTCCCACCGGCTGACCCGAGCGATAATATTCGGTGCAATAAAATTCGTCGCCTGGTAATTTTAGGTCGGGACGTTCCTTCTTTTTAAATACTTCTGGATCAAAGGCTTCGTCGAAGGCTGAGATATTGTCTACCAATGAATTACGTGCTTCTTGAACATTGGTTTTATGTTCCATGATATAGCTGTAGTAGACTTCATTCAGAGGATGGCCTTTACGATTATCAAAAACATATTCCAAAACATAACTACCATCCGTGAAGCTTATCAAGGAATTTTGCTCATAGGGGTTCAAGCTGCCCAAGCTTAAATCATAATGGGCCACTATGGCATGGATATCAGGAACATAAGGATGTTCATCCAAGGGAATGTTCTTCTGGATTTTACAGGAAGAACTGAATAAAACTAAAGCTAGCGATAAACCAAAAAGGTAGCGACTCATAATTCTTTCTGTTCTTGGCTAAGTAAGATAATCTTCGCGCAGGTTTCCTTATCTAATTTGCGCACTACCATCCATTCTCCATTGCGGTATTCTTCTAAAATACCACCATCTTTAGTTAGGCTAATACGTTTGTCGGGGCTGCTTAAAATGGATTTGGCATCGGGTTTATTTTCCTCATTTTCTTTAAAGCTGCTAATACTAAAGTCCACTTTTTTCCCCTTAACTCTCTTTTCATCAAAATACATAGTGGGAGGATAAAAGCTGAAGTCTCCTTTTTTATTAGGGTAATAGTAATAGGTGTAGGAAACTTCACGGGTGGTAACACCATTAATTATACTCATATGACTGGAAGTACTGCTGATAGGCAGGATTTGCCCATCAATTTCCAAATGAGCTACTGAATCTGGAGTTTCATCTACCGAAACAATAATCCGAACCCTTTCCGTGCCTTCTCCTTGATCGTAAAATTCCAAGCGGGTTTTGATGTTTTGAGCCATCAGGCCAGAGCCGAAACCTAGTAATACCAGAAAGACAAGGCTTTTCATATGTGTGGATTTAAATGCCAATTTAGAAAAAGCAATAGGAAACTTTGTTTGGATCTGGCATTATTCCAGAAATCCATTTAACATCCAATACATACCCTTCACCGCCTTTTTTACTTAGTTCAGGCTTTTGGGTTTTTCCCGACTCGAAGAGAAGTAGACCTTTACCAAAAAAGCAGAAAATGCAAACAATTTTAGGGGCCGGAGGGGCCATCGGAAAAGAACTAGCTAAAGTTTTACCTCAATATACCGACCAGGTTCGATTAGTGGCCCGAAATCCCAAAGCGGTAATGGGTAATGAAGAATTGGTCTCGGCTGATTTATTGGATTTAGAGGCCACCAAAGCCGCTGTTCAAGGTAGTGAAGTGGTATATCTCTGTGTTGGACTTACCTACAATATTAAGGTGTGGCAGAGCAGCTGGCCGCGCATTATGGCTAATACCATTGAGGCTTGCGTCGATGCGAAGGCCAAATTGGTTTTCTTCGATAATATATACATGTATCATCCTTCAGAGATGTCCAATATCACCGAAGATTCCAAGAAAGATCCCCAAAGTGAAAAGGGCAAAGTACGTTTGGGCATATTAAATCAATTATGGGCAGCTCATAATGAAGGACGCATTCAAGCCACTGTGGCACGTTCGGCCGATTTTTATGGACCCAATGCGGGCTCGGTGAGTGTTATGGAAGAAGCGGTATTAAAACCTCTTCAAAATGCTAAGTCCGCAAATTGGTTTGCTAGCCTTAAAAATCCACATTCCTTTACCTATACCATAGATGCTGCCAAAGGAACCGCGATCTTGGGTAATTCCGAAATTGCCTGGGGAGAAGAATGGCATTTGCCCACCGCCAAAAATCCATTGACGGGCAAGGAGTACATTGAGACCCTAGCAGCTTTAGTAGGAGCAAAGCCCAAGACCCAGGTGGCGGGAAAAGGAATCTTGCGGATTTTAGGTCTCTTCAATCCCATTATGAAGGAACTTTTGGAAATGATCTATCAGTACGATCGTCCCTACTATTTCAATTCGGACAAATTTGAATCAACTTTTAATTATACACCGGTATCCTATCAGGAGGGATTAAAGTCATTGATCTGAAAAATTTTCCGCAGCTTTGAAAAAAATGAAGCATGCGAAAACTAACTCTAATCCTTTTAAGCTGTATTAGTATTTCTGCCTTTGCCCAGGAAAAGCCAGCATCCAAACGTGAATTTGGATTGCGCGGTGCAGGTCTAAATAATTTTGGGCTCATTTATAAGAAACCCACTGATAAAGGAAATTATTGGCGTTTTCATTTAGCCAGTTTACAGTATCAATATCAAGATAATTCCAATACCAACTTTAACAGTAGTGTTGGGGCAGTGGCTTTTGGAGTCGGATATGAATATCGTAAATCGATCAATTCCGAATTCCAATTTATTCATGGACCGGAACCCAGAATTAGCGCGAGTTTTAGCAATAGCAGTTCGAATTTAGGTTTAGGTCTGGCTTATATTCTCGGCGCCCAATATCAATTGAGTCAGAGCTTTTATATTGGCTTGGAGCTTAGTCCGTCCTTGAACTTTAATATAAGTGATGTGGGTGGTGCAGATCAAACAGCTTTGTCTTTAAACGCTAATAGCAATGTGGCCTTCCTTTTTATTGTATACCGTTTTTGATTTCATAGAATGAAAGCATTCTTAAGGGTTCTGAAGAAACTAGGTCTGGCGATTCTGGCCTTAGTGCTTCTATTTAGCTTGGCGCTAGTACTTTTCTTAAGTTTTTCACCTCAAATTGGTCAGCATCCGGTGGGAGAGGATTTGGAACGCATTTCCCAATCGCCCCATTGGGAGGAAGATCATTTCGAAAATCTCATTCCCACTTCCGTAGGTTCATTGAAAGATGTTTTGGGTACCCTGGGAGATTATCTCAATGCTGAAAACACCTCACCAGAGGATAGTTTGCCGGTTCAATTTGGCCTTAATGATGCTCAAAGCGATAGCCTCACTTACATCACCTGGTACGGGCATTCGGCTTTCCTTTTTGAAATGGATGGCAAAAAGATATTAATTGATCCTATGTTAGGTGATTATTCGGCCCCTATTAGCTTTGGCTCCAAGCGCTTCCCCTATAAGGAGGCTATTCCCATCGAGGAGCTTAAGGATATTGATGCTGTTATTCTTTCGCATGACCATTATGATCATCTGGACTATCCCAGTATTATGGCTCTTAATAATGAAGTAGGACATTTTTATACCGCTCTGGGAGTGGGCTCTCACCTGAAATCGTGGGGCATTGAAGCGGATCGCATTACTGAATTAGACTGGTGGGAGGAAGGTTCTTTAGAAGACTTAAAATTGGTGGCCTGTCCATCCCGACATTTCTCAGGTCGTAGTCTTGTACATCGCAATAGCTCTCAATGGGCCTCCTGGGTATTAATTGGCCAAAAACGACGTATTTACTTTAGTGGCGATGGCGGCTATGGTCCTCACTTCAAGGAGATTGGGGCTAAGTATGGACCTTTTGATTTGGCCATGATGGAATGCGGGCAGTATAATGAGGCCTGGAGTGAAATTCATATGATGCCCGAAGAAAGTGTGATCGCCGGGATGGAAGTTAAAGGTCAGTTACTAATGCCCATTCATTGGGGGGCTTTTCAATTGGCTTTGCATAGCTGGACGGACCCCATTGTGCGCTTTCAGGCTAAAGCCAAAGAAGAAGGGCAGGAAATGATTCATCCTATGATTGGCGAACGCTTTGCCTTAGAGTTGGATCGTCCGAAAACGGAATGGTGGTTAGATCTATAATATGGGCTGGTTCTTTCCCATTATAGCGCTTTTTATCGCCTTTATCTGGATTCGTTATTTCCGCGATATCGACATTTTTGAGCGAGAAAAATGGGGGCCAATGGTCCTCAGCTTCTTTTTAGGAGCCTGCTCCGTAGCCTTGGTCTTTTGGATCAGTCCGCTGCTTGGCAAAGCCCTAGGAATAAAACTGAGCGGTAATTGGCTGGATGATTTCCTTTTCATATTTATTCAGGTGGCCGGCTTGGAAGAACTGGCCAAAGTTTTAGCCTTTGGACTAAGTTTCCTCTTAATGCGCAAGCAATTCAATGAACCCCTTGATTATCTAATCTATTGTTCTTTAAGTGCTTTGGGCTTTTCGGCCTTCGAGAATATTCTGTATTTCAATAGTGCAGGAGCCTCCATTATAGTCGCGAGGGGAATTCTCTCTACGGTAGGACATATGTTTAATACGGCGCTCTTTGCCTATGGAATTATCTTGTTTCGCTTTCGTTACAATAAGTCTCGACCGGCCCTAATCCTTCTCTTTTTTATACTGGCTGCCTTGGCCCATACTTTCTACAATTTCCCCTTAATGCATCAGGGGATGCGCATTTATGGCTACCTGCTAACTCTAATTTATTTCCTCAGTACCATCAGCATTTATGCGGCCATTCTCAACAATGCCCTCAATCAATCCCCCTTCTTTAGCTATCAAAAGGTAATTGATTCAACCACGGTAAGCAGTCGATTACTGACTTCCTATATTCTCTTGTTTTTTATTCAGTTAGGACTGATGTATTGGGAAGACCGCGATTTAGGCTATAGCCTGATGCGCTTTAAGGAGGATATGATTACCACGGGCTTTGTGGTGCTGGTAAGCAGTGTTCGCCTTAGTCGCTTTTTACTGATCAAAGGAAGATGGCATCCATTAAGACTCGAATTGCCCTTTAGCTTTGGTCATACAGGATTGGGAAGCTCCATTTTATCTCACCGATTTCGTATCAAGGGCGATGCTTACAATGCGGTGTATTTGCATCGTTATTGGCATCAATGGGTTTGGATAAGGCCTGTTCCAGGACAGGAAGAATTTCCATTAGAGAATGCCCGTGCCTATATTGAATCCAAGCATTTTATTCAGGGCGATTTAGCAGTTTATAAAGTTCAGGTCGAACAGGAGGGGAGCTTACAATACTTTGGGATCGCGCCTAAACTGCGGGGCAGCCAGTTTATTGGGGATGAGAAATTCCCGATAGCCGCTTTGTTCGAATGGCCAGATACATTGGACGAGCCTGCAGTTTTAGCCAAAACAAAGGCGAAGAAATTAAAGCTATTAGGATGGGTAGCTTTAATTCCTTCGCCAGAAAGTGATTCGCTTTTAGAATCTTAAAAGACCTGCGCCACAATTTCGGCAGGTAAAATCTTTTCTATCATTAATTTTTGCTGGGCTTCTATGCTTAGATAGGTCCAGTTCTTAGCATCGGTACTAATGGCCACTGCTTCTTTCTCCATATGAATCGTAAAGAAGCCGGTACTTTCATTGTAAGTCACATTTTCGGCACCGAACTGCTCATTGAAACCGGCTTGCATCCGATCCTTTAAAAGGGCCTGTTGTTCGGCATTACCACCTGGTTTCATTTGGGTTACCCCTTTGTAAGTGATGATCATGTATTTCTTCCCATTAATTTCTTGAACCTGTCCAGTTTTGGTCACTTTGGATTCGCCCATTTTCACTTCCAACATCGGATTGCTAAAAGTTTGGTTTAGGATTTTTAACAATTGCTCCTTTGGAACCAGGGTAAAAAGTTCAGGATAGATATAGGTCATTGCCTCATTGAACTTTTTCTCTTGCAGTAAAACCTGGTATTTATTAAAGCCATCTTTTACTGCTTGGGCATCAGATTGAGCATGCGAAAAGTTGAAGGCTAATAAGCTGATGCTAAAGCTTAAGATTAGTTTTATAAGAGATAAATTTTTCATTTTTAGACTGTTAGATTTAGGTTTTTAGAGAAAAGAATTAATATCTGTACAACATGTAGTTCATGTGCCGCGCTGAAATTTGTTTACTGTTTTTGGTAGGAAATAATTATGTTCAAGACCTTACAGTTTCGGATTTTACGCGGTTTTATCATCATCATGGCCCTCTTTGTTTTTTGGGGCTTTGCTTACCATCTCTTTGATACTCGCCGAGAAGATTTAAATGCCCTGATCAATCAAAGTCGGGAAATCCAAAGAAAGCAATTATTCAACATTCAAAATTTCCAGCTTTTTCAGCTCTTGGGCTATAAAGATACAGTCCTCTATCAAAGTGGAAAACAAGAGTACCTTGAAGTTTTTCGGAGCAATACCTTAGACCTAAAAAAGGAGGTTAAAGAATTACAAAGCTGGGCCATTGCTGAGGATTTGCCCTACCAGAAGCTCGCTCTTTTAGAAGAATCCCTGAATCGTTTGAATGATTCGGTCGCCAAATTAAGTAGTCTTTATATCCAAAGAGGTTTCAAGGATTTTGGTTTGGAAGGGCAGATGCGCGAAGCCATTCATTTAATAGAAGAGGAAGAATTACTGCCGCCGGAGCTATATTTAAGCTTTCGTCGACATGAAAAGGATTTTATAAATCGTAATCAATGGGAGTATGTAAAACTCTTTAATAAGCAGTATCAAAGGCTTCTTAGGGAAATGGAAATAATCCCCGGTAGTCGATTAGACAGTCTCTTAAGTGCTTATCGTTTGGCATTTAATCAGTTTGCTGCCGTTCAGGCCCAGATCAGCTTAGAGGGCAAAAAAGGCTTGGTGGAAACCATTGCCAATATGAATACCGATTTGGAAGCCGAATTTGATTTAGCCTTATCCGGTATCAATAAAGAGCTCAATGCTTTGCAAACTCAGGTGGATAAACTGATTAATATCCTGGGGGTTCTTATGATTCTGCTCATCTTAATTTACAGTTATAGCCTGTCGCGTCGCATTAGTGGCGACCTCAAGGAGTTTGGTGATGCCTTGCGGAAGTACACCAGTAGTGACTTTAAAACACGGGGTTTATTCAAGGATCTTAAAAGCGGCACCCTGGAAGTACAAGAACTGCTGGAGGATTTCCGAAAGATGAACCAAAAATTACAGGCCAGTTTAACTGAGCTCAAACTAGCGGCCCGTAAATCAGAGCGAACGGCCAAGGTGAAATCCTATTTCCTGGCTAATATGAGTCATGAAATTCGCACTCCACTTAATGGGGTCTTGGGGATGATTCACCTTTTAAAGGACACCCATGATCCTGCCCAGCGCGCGGAATACATGCGAACCATCGAGTTCTCAGCTGAGCATTTGGGGGATCTGGTGAACATGATTTTAGATTTTTCCAAGATCGATGCAGGCAAAATGGAATTGAATCCTCAAAGCATGAATTTGGAGGAGGTGATCCATAATCTGGTACAGATGTTCCGCTTTAAAGCCGAAGAGAACCATAATAAATTGATTCTCGATCAAGATTCGGCTTTAGAGCATTTAATTATTGCCGATAGCCTGCGTTTGCAACAGATCTTCATTAATCTGATTAGCAATGCCCTGAAGTTTACCAAGGATGGTGAGGTACGGATCATTATTCGGGAATTATCTACTGATAATGAGGCCACCTGCAAGCTTTACTTCGCTGTTCAAGATTCTGGTATTGGCATTCCTGAAAAGAAGCTTAAAAGCCTGTTTGATGCTTATTCCCAAACGGATCGCAGTATTCAGAAGGAATTCGGAGGAACCGGATTAGGCTTAGCCATCACCCATGAACTGATCAAATTAATGGGCTCACAATTGGAAGTGAAGAGCCGCATTGCTATTGGCAGTACTTTCTCCTTTAGCCTCGAATTCCCAAAAGGATCTGCCAAATTGAATGATTTGGATAATCCCTACCAGTCACCCTCACATTTAAGTCAGAAGGTTTTAGTGGCCGAAGACAATGAGGTGAACCAAAAGGTACTGGGCTTGCTTTTAGAACGCCAGGGACTTAATGTACACTTGGTTAAAAATGGCAAAGAGGCTCTGGAAGCCTATGTGGGGGAGGATTTCGGATTAATCCTGATGGATTTGCAAATGCCCATTATGGATGGCTTGGAGGCCACGCGTGAGATTATTGCCAGCGCTAAATATCAAAGTCGACCTTGTCCTATCGTTGCGGTTACCGCTAATGCCTTTGAAGAGGATAAACGTGAAGCTTTGCTGATGGGTTGCCAGGACTTTATCCCTAAACCCATTAAACCGGATGAATTACATCGCGTCCTGCGCAAATATCTTATTCTGAACTCCCTGAGCTAGCAGGAAACCATTGCGGTAGTATAAAACGCTTTAGGTATATCAAGCCTAAGCTGGTTAAGGGTATGCCAATCAAAACGCCGGTAAAGTCTAATAAGTAAGTCCAGAAACTCAGCCCCAGTACCATTATTACAGGGTTTAATCCAATATGGCGTTCCATGATTTTCGGGATTAAAAGGGCTTCTTCTAGAATAGATCCCAAGATGAAAACCCCGACAATGATGCTCATCACCATCCAATATGGCCAGGTTAATTCCATGCTCAGGACTAATCCGGATAGAGCCATGGGGATCAGTAGTAGGTAATGTAAATAAGGAATATAGAGTAGGAGGACGATGAGAATTAAATAAAGATAAGTTCCGGGTAAATCCAGAATTAGGAAGGCTACTAAAAAGAGCAGGCTTTCCCAAAGAACAATGCGAGTCCTCAACTTGAAGTACCGCACAAAACTCTGATTGAAGTCGGTCCAGAACTGTTGCCAATTGCGGGATAAGCCCGGATTATGATAACGTTCGCGCAGCGATTCGAAATAGGGATAGTAAAAAAGGATGAGTACAAAATAGAGCAGGAAGGAACCGAATTGATACCAAAAACCGAATTGAGGTAATTGAAAACCTTTATCTGCCTCAGTCGGCTTTGATTTAAAAAAGGACTGCAGTTTACTAAAGCCGGCACTGATATTTTCCATGCTTAGCGATAAACCGCTTTTTGCACTATCGCCAGAAGAGAAACTAGCTATTTGTTGACGAATCTTTTGTTCCAGATCGGTGCTATCTACAAATTCACTCATCCAAGCCTGAACCTTTTGCGCTCCAGCATCCAGTTGACTTTGATTTTCCTCCAGAAGGAGACTAAAACTTTGATTAAAGCGCTGCATGTCACGAGCAATAAAACCGGCGCTAATACTGAGGAATAGCACCAAGACTAAGCCTAAGCTCAGTAGAAATAGACCTACACTAAGCTCCCAATTCCGAAAGAGTTTTTGCCATTTCTGAATAATGGGTCCAATACCATAGGCTAAAGCCAGGGCCAGAAAAAAGGGGAGGAATATGCCATAAAAGTAGAGGAGTAGAAGGCCTCCGGCTAAAAGACTTATTTCGGGGATTCGGGCAATGATTCGATCCTGTAATTTCATGAAAGCGGCTTAGGCTGGCAATTTGCTCATTTTTTTGATGGGAAGGGAAATAAATATTTAGCGTAACCAGCTATGACGCTTGAAAAATAGGACACTCACACCATTTACATTTTTCAATTGCAAATGTTCCGCATCCACCATTTTATAGGAACGAACTTCTTTTAGCTTTTCGAAAAACTGCTCTTCTAATTCCATGGATTCGCAAAAGAGCAGCGTGCTATGAATCTGCTTAAACTCCATTTGACTGGGTTCTTTTAAAATCAATTCGCCGCCATAGCTATTACAGCTGGCAAATCCACCGAATAAAGTATCGCCTTGAGTAAATAAGGTTATTGGTTCTTTACTGGATAGCACATCATGGAAACCTTCCATCAGATTTAGGTCCCATTGTCTTTCATTGATTTGATAATGTGATTGCACATCATTCCAGTAAAAATCCGGCCAGTGCTCATTGCCGGTATTATGCATTCCAGAATCAATATGAAATACAGCATCCCCCCAGTTTATTTGCAAGCTACCTTTAGGGTCAATGCTGGCAATAGTACTGTATTCCTCTAGTTTTCGAAATCGCCAATCATAAGCTGCGATTTTAACCTGAGCATCGGCAGAAATCTTTATCTCCATACTGTAAAACAGTGTGTCCTGATGGATAAAGGCTTCATACTGACCAGCCCAATAAGAGCTATCTGTGGATCCATTATTTAGAAGTCCACAGGAGCCAAATAAGGCAAGGGCAAATAGGAAAAAGAGCTTGACTGGATTTCGCATCAGCCCAAGCTATAAAAAAAGCCCGACATAATTTGCCGGGCTTTGATTATCAGATTTTTAATCTTAAAACTGGATCAGGGCACTGCCCCAGGTAAATCCACTACCAAAGGCTGCCAGGCAGAGGAGATCGCCTTCTTTGAGTCGACCTTCCGCTTTAGCTTCACTTAAGGCAATCGGAATGGAAGCAGCGGTGGTATTACCGTACTTCATGATATTGTTAAATACCTTATCGGCTCCCAAGCCCATTTTAGCTTGCACATATTGGGAGATGCGCAAATTAGCTTGATGTGGAATTAAAAGGTCCAGATCTTCGGGGCTTTTGCCCGCTTCATTTAAGGCCTCGTGAATAACCTCCTGGAAACGAGTAACGGCATGCTTAAACACGAAGTTCCCGTTCATATAAGGGTAATAGCTTAAATCTTCAGGATTATTTTCTTCAATGATACGATCTACCCAATGGGAGGTAGAAGGACCTAATAAGGCTAATTCCTTGGCATGCTTGCCTTCCGAATGCAATTTGGTAGTTAATACTCCTTTGCTATGATCATCACTGGCTTGTAAAACAACTGCTCCGGCACCATCACCAAAGATCACGGATACACCACGACCACGAGTTGTTTTATCCAAACCACCGCTATGCAGTTCAGAGCCAATTAGCAGCACATTTTTATACATGCCAGTTTTGATAAACTGATCGGCAACGGAAAGTCCGTAAATAAAGCCACTACACTGATTACGTACGTCTAATGCCCCTACAGTGTCGATCCCTAAATTCTCTTGCACTTGCACCCCAGGTCCTGGGAAATAATAATCCGGAGACAAGGTGGCAAAAACGATAAAGTCGATATCATTGGGCTCCAATCCTGCATCGGCAATCGCTCTTTGCGCAGCGATAGTGCCCATGCTGGAAGTGGTTTCATCGCCATCGGAGCGAACCCAACGACGTTCTTTAATACCGGTACGCTCCTGAATCCATTCGTCAGAAGTGTCCATAATTTGAGAGAGGTCGAGGTTGGTTACTACATTTTCTGGAACATAGTGTCCAACCCCGGCTATAATTGTTCTTTTCATGTCTGAATTTTCAATCCTAAAGCGAAAGCAAAGAAATGAAAAAGGAACGAGAGACTTTGGTGACCTTAGTGGATCGCGTCGTGGTACTCTCGAAGAATATTTTCACGATGATCAGGATGGGCAATGCCCGCTAAAGCCTCTGCTCTTTGTTTCAAAGTTTTGCCATAGAGGTCCGCAATTCCGTATTCTGTTACAATATAATGAACATGAGAACGTGTGGTTACAACTCCGGCTCCTTCTTTTAAGAAAGGAACAATACGAGTAAGGCCTTTGCGAGTGGTAGAAGGCAAAGCAATGATAGGTTTACCACCTTTAGAGAGCATGGCACCGCGAATAAAGTCCATTTGGCCACCCACACCACTGTACATATGGGCACCAATACTATCGGCACATACCTGACCGGTTAAATCGATTTCTACGGCCGAATTGATACTGATCGCTTTCGGGTTCTTGCGGATTACGGCCGTATCATTTACATAGCCGATATCCAGCAGGTTAACCTGTGGGTTATCATCTATAAAGTCGTACAAACGCTGAGATCCCATTACAAAGCCACTGATAATTTTACCAGGGTGGGTTTTCTTTTCGGATCCATTGATGATGCCTTTTTCGACTAAATCCAGAATTCCATCAGAAAACATCTCGGTGTGAATACCCAGGTTTTTCAAGTGCCCCATCTGGCTTAAAGCTGCATTGGGAATGGCACCAATACCCATTTGTAAGCAGGATCCGTCTTCTACCAATGAAGCTACATGCCGACCGATTTCCATTTCTACATCGGTAGGAGTGCCAGGTTCATGAGAAGGGATTGGCTCATTCACTTCTACCAAAGAATCGAATTTGGATACGTGAATTAAGCTATCACCATGGGTACGGGGAACTCGAGGATTTACCTGAGCAATAACGTGATCAGCGGCATGGGCAGCGGCTAAACTCGCATCCACGGAAGTGCCCAAAGAGCAAAAACCGTGTTTGTCGGGTGGCGAAACTTGCATTAAAGCCACATTAATAGGCAATACTCTTTTACGGAATAAATAAGGAATCTCAGACAGGAAAACCGGGGTATAGGAACCGTTTCCGGCTTTGAGGGTATGGCGAACATTGGCTCCAATAAACAAAGAGTTTACATGGAAGCTTTGGGCATATTCAGGATTGGCATAAGGAGCATCGCCTTCAATATGCAAATGCACTACTTCTACATTGCGTAATTCGGCGTGGCGAGCAGTCATGGCCTTAATAAGTTGCTGGGGGGCCATAGAAACGGAGTGTACATAAACGCGATCATTGCTTTGGATCACTTTTACGGCTTCTTCAGCGCTGCAATAGTTCATGGTGTTTTCAAATTTTATACAAGATTACGACGGCCCGAAAGGCGAAACTATGATGCTTGTCAGGGTTTACAGAGCTTTTCTGACAGCAAGCTGATAAGATGTCAGTTTAGCGTCCCTCGGCACAGCCTTTGCCTTTCGATGGATGACCAAAAAATAAAATTATGAGTACCGGTAAAATAAACGTTACAGCCGACAATATTTTCCCGATCATCAAGAAATTCCTGTACAGTGATCATGAAATCTTCTTACGGGAATTAGTTTCCAATGCGGTGGATGCCACCCAGAAGCTTAAGACCTTAAGTCGTATTGGTGAGTCAAAGGCCGAATTAGGTGATCTGACTATCCAGGTGAAAGTGGATAAGGAAAATAAAACCTTAACCATCTCCGATAAAGGTATTGGCATGAGCCCAGAGGAAATTGATAAATACATCAATCAATTAGCCTTCTCTGGAGCCGAGGAGTTTGTGCAGAAGTATGAGGATAAAGCCGATGGAGCGGCCATTATTGGTCACTTCGGATTAGGATTCTATTCCAGCTTTATGGTAGCCTCCAAAGTGGAAATCTTCTCACGTTCGCATCGCGATGGCGAAAAGGGAGCCTACTGGTCTTGTGATGGTTCGCCTGAATTTACCTTGGAGGAAAGCGATCAACGTCAAGAGCGCGGTACTGATATCGTTCTGCATATCAATGAAGATTCTACCGAGTTTTTAGAAGAAGGTCGTATTCGCGATTTGCTCAAAAAATACTGCCGTTTCTTACCGGTGGCCATTCAATTTGGTGAAAAGGAAATTACCGAAACCGAAGGTGATGGCGAGGATAAGAAGGAAACCAAGCGTACCGTTCCCGATATTATTAATGTAACTGAACCTGCCTGGGCCAAAGCTCCGGCCGATTTGGAAGCAGAAGATTATAAAGAGTTCTACCGTCAGTTATACCCCATGACTTTCGAAGAGCCCTTGTTCCATATTCACCTAAATGTGGATTATCCTTTCGACCTGAATGGTATTCTCTTCTTCCCGCGAATTAAGCCCAATATGGACTTACAGCGCAATAAAATTCAGTTATACCAAAACCAGGTTTTCGTAACTGATAATTTGGAAGGTATTGTACCTGACTTCCTGACTTTTTTACACGGGGTAATTGATTCTAAGGACATTCCGCTAAACGTATCACGTTCCTATTTACAGGCCGATGGAGCAGTGAAAAAGATTAGTGGCCACATTACCAAAAAGGTAGCCGATAAACTGAGCAGCCTCTTTAAGAAGGATCGTGCCGACTTCGAAAGCAAGTGGAACGATATCAAAATGATCATCGAGTACGGTATGTTGAGCGATGATAAGTTCTTTGAGAAAGCTCAGAAATTTGCTCTTTACCAGTCGGTGGATGAAAGCTATGCCACCTTTGAAGAGTACTTAGAAAAGATCAAGGCTAGCCAAACTGATAAGGATGGTAATTTGGTAGTTCTTTATGCTGCGCATAAGGAAGGCCAGCATGCTTACATCAAAAAGGCCCAGAATAAAGGCTATGATGTGCTCTTGATGGAAGGTCCATTGGTGAGCCATTTAATGCAAAAGCTGGAAGGTGGTGATCAGAAAGTGAAATTTGCTCGTGTAGATAGCGATAGCATCGATAAACTGATTGCCAAAGATGAAGAGCAGGTATCCCTTTTAAGTGAAGAGCAAAAAGAAAAGCTGAAGCCCATTATTGAAGGAGAAGTAGATAAAGGGACTTATACCGTGGTCCTCGAATCATTGGATAGCAGCGAAGTACCCTTCAATATTACCGTTCCTGAATTCATGCGTCGTATGAAGGAAATGAGTGCTACCGGTGGTGGCATGATGGGAATGGGGGATATGCCTGATATGTACAATTTGGTGGTAAATACCAATCACCCTTTGATTTCTTCGATTTTAGATGAGAAGGATGAAGCCAAACAGAAAGAGCTGATTAAGCAAGGTAAAGATCTGGCAATGCTAGCCCAGAACCTGTTACACGGTGAAGCTCTTACCAATTTTGTAGAGAAGCAGTTTGAAGCCTTAAAAGGCTAAGAAATAGAGATAAGAGAAAGCCCTCCATTTGGAGGGCTTTTTTTGTGCCCTGGAAGGAATACTGTCAATTAGTACAGCGCTGAAGATTATTAATTTGTGAAAGCCCGCGCCAGACTTCTACAAATAGCGCTGATACCTTAACTTAGCGGGAAATTGACCCTTATGAAAAGCATTTTATCCTTTATAGCGGTATTGGTCCTCACTACTTCCTGCATGGTTGGTGTTACCGGCAGTGGTAAGGTGGTTGAAGAAAACCGCAATGTGGAAGAATTTGATGGAATTGATGCCAGCGGTATGTTCGAGATTCATCTGGTACAAGCTGATATTCACCGACTTAAAGTAGTGGCTGACGATAATCTAATGGAATTGATCGAAACCTATGTAGAGGGTGGAGTTCTCCATATCCGCAGCCGCAAGAGTATTGGTAAAGCCAAGGAATTGGATGTGTATATCAGCAGTCCTAATTATGAATCCATTCAGCTTTCCGGTGCGGTGACTATCGACAACAAAGGAACTTTGGATATCAATGATCTGGATATTGAATCCAGTGGAGCGGCTCAAATCAATTTGAGCGTAGATGCTGATGATATTAAAATGGAATTAAGCGGAGCTACGGAACTCAATATGAGTGGTACCGCCGATAAAGTGAGCATTGAGGGTAGCGGCGCTTCTGAATGCAAGATGTTTGATCTCAATTGCCGTAAAATGCGCATCGACGTAAGTGGTGCCTCCGAACTAGAAGTTAATGTAAGTGAAGAGCTGGAAATTGAAGCTTCCGGTGCTTCTGATATTCGCTACCGTGGTAATGGCCGTATTGTTCGCCAAAACCTCAGTGGCGCTTCCAATGTAGTAAAAGACTAACCTAAGCCCCTTAAAACAAATGACTCAAGCAGCAGAAAGAGCCCAAGCCTGGCTTAAAGCTCCTTATGATACTGAAACCCAAAAAGCTACCCAGGCCTTGATTGATGCCGGTGGTGATGCCTTAAATGATGCTTTTTACCAAGACCTCGACTTCGGAACAGGTGGTTTACGCGGAATCATGGGGGTTGGGACCAACCGAATTAATAAATACACCTTAGGTGCTGCGACTCAGGGATTAGCGAATTACCTGAATAAGCAGTTTCCTGATATTCAAATTAAAGTGGCGATTGCGCATGACAGTCGCCATAATTCCAAACCTTTTGCCCGTCAAGTGGCAGAAGTACTTTCGGCCAATGGTATTAAGGTTTTCCTTTATGAGGATTTACGTCCAACTCCGGCTTTATCCTTTGCTATTCGCCATTTAGACTGTCAAAGTGGAATCGTTTTAACCGCTTCCCATAATCCACCTGCCTACAATGGTTATAAGGTATATTGGAGTGATGGCGGTCAATTAGTTCCTCCTCATGATAAGGCTGTAATTACTGAGGTTCGTGCGGTTAAAGCCGATGAAATTCGCTACGATGCCAATCCGGATCTGATTGAAATGATTGGCGATGCTGTAGATCAGGCCTATCTCGCCAAAGTGCAAGAACTAAGCTTGAGCAATCAAGGTAAAGAAGACCTTTCGGTAGTATTCACCAGCATCCATGGTACCAGTATTACTTTGGTACCACCTGCTTTGGAAAATGCCGGTTTCAAAAAGGTTTCTATAGTGGAAGAGCAAGCTACTCCAGATGGAGATTTCCCTACCGTAGCTTCTCCAAACCCAGAAGAAGCAGAAGCCCTAACCATGGCCCTTAAACAAGCTGAGAAGCTAGGTGCGGACATGGTAATTGGTACCGATCCCGATGCGGATCGAGTAGGGATTGCAGTTCGTAATCTTGAAGGTGAAATGGAATTGCTCAATGGTAATCAAGCTGCTTCGGTATTGATTTACTATCTCCTTGAACGTTGGAAGGAAAATGGCAAATTGACCGGTAATGAATATGTAGCCAAAACCATTGTTACTACAGACCTCATTGCAGATATCGCTAAGGCCTACGATGTGCCTTGCCCCGAATGTTTAACCGGTTTTAAATGGATTGCCGATATCATTCGCAAGCGCGAAGGTGAAGCCACCTTTATTGGTGGTGGTGAAGAAAGCTACGGGTATATGATTGGCGATTTCGTGCGTGATAAGGATGCGGTAGCTTCTGCAGTAATGCTAGCAGAAACTGCTGCTTATGCTAAATCACTAGGCTCCAGCTTCTATGAGATGATGGTAGAAGTTTACCACAAATTTGGTTTCTACCTCGAAAAACTGGTTTCCTTGAAGCGTGAAGGCATGAAAGGTCAGCAGGAAATTGCCCAAATGATGGAAGACTTCCGCACCAAAACCCCCGCTACCATTGCAGGGGAGAAAATTGTGGAAGTATTGGATTATCAAAGTTCCGAGCATCGCTATGTAGCGGATAATCGTACGGAAGTTATCGACTTACCTAAAAGCAATGTGGTGCAGTTTGTTACGGATCAGGGCACCAAAATTACTGCACGTCCTAGTGGAACCGAACCTAAGATTAAGTTCTATGTAAGCGTAAAAGGAAATTTAGCCGATACTTCTGAATTTGCTGTCAGGAAAGCAGAACTCGAAGGTCGATTAGAGGCAATTACCAAAGAATTAGGATTATGATAAAAAGAGCCACAGGGATTCTGCTTTTAGGCTTGAGTCTCGGAGCTTGTCAGAATTCGGCTCCCAAGCCAGATGGTAGCAATGCCGACTCCCAATTAGCAGAAGGAATTTGGCAGGCTGTGATCGCGCAAAACGATAGTACCAACTTAAAGTTCAACTTCAACTTAGAATCCTTAAGTGATTCTGAATATGTGGCACATATTAAAAATGCGGAGGAGATTATCGATGCTAAAGTAATTCGCTTAGCGGCCGATAGTTTCAAAATTGAAATGCCCGTTTTTGCCAATTATTTCTTGGTTAAAAAGGAGGGAAATCAGCTAAAAGGTCAGTATATCAATCCCGATGCTGAGGACTATTATCTACCTTTTAACGCTACCGCCGGAGTTTCTGAACGCTATGAAAATGCCCAGCATCTTTATCCTTTGCCAGGATATTGGAAAGTGGTATTTAATCCGGGTACCGAAGATGAAAGCTTTGGCAAAGCTTATTTCGAATGGGATCAGGAGAAAGGGGTTTATGGTACCATCATGACAGCTACTGGCGATTACCGCTATTTGGAAGGTTCGGGCGCTGCAGGTAAATTATACCTCTCTGCCTTTGATGGAGCGCATCTCTTTTACCTGGAAGCCGAATTGCATGATACACTGCAAGGGCATTTCTATTCCGGTCGTAGCTATCATGCTACCTGGATTGCTTATCGCGACAGTACCTTTGAATTGCCCGACCCGGATACCCTAACTTATTTGAAGGAGGGCTATTCTAAAATGGAATTTGCCTTTCCTAATTTGGAAGGGGATACCATTGCTTTAAGTGATCCTCGCTTTGCCGATAAGGCGGTAATCATCCAAATTAGCGGCTCTTGGTGTCCTAACTGCTATGATGAAAGTCGTTACCTCTCAAAGGTCTATGAACAATACAAAGATCAGGGCCTAGAAATCGTTTGCCTGAGCTTTGAGCGCACACGCGATTATGCTACCGCTCAAGAGCGCTTAGCTAAAATGCAGAAGGATCTTAGTATTCCTTATACTGTGCTGCTGGCGGGAGCCACTCGCGATGATAAAGCGGCGGAGAAATTGCCGATGCTCAATCATATAATGAGCTATCCAACGGCCATTTATCTGGACAAGGAGCATAAGCTGCGAAAGATCCATACCGGCTTTTCCGGACCAGGAACTCCGGTTTGGGAAGACTTTGTGAGCGAAAATGATGCATTTTTGCAAAAATTACTCAACGAATAATTACCTCTCTTAAAATTATAACATGCAGAAAGTAGCAGTGATCGGAGCGGGAACCATGGGAAATGGAATTGCCCATGTTTTTGCTCAAAATGACTTTGAAGTAAATCTGGTTGATATTTCTGACGAAGCCCTCGATCGCGGATTAAACACTATCAGCAAAAACCTGGATCGTCAGGTTTCTAAAGGAATTATCGACGAAGCGAAAAAGGAAGCTACCCTCACCAATTTGAGTGGTTCTACCGATATGGCGACCGCCTTAAGCGATGCCGATTTGGTAGTGGAAGCCGCAACGGAGAACGTAGACCTTAAATTGAAGATTTTTGGCGATATGGATCGCTATTCTAAGCCAGAAGCAATTTTGGCCTCGAATACCTCTTCCATTTCCTTAACTCAAATTGCCGCCGTTACCTCTCGTCCCGATAAGGTGATTGGTATGCACTTTATGAATCCGGTACCGGTAATGAAACTGGTAGAAGTGATTCGCGGTTATGCCACCTCCGATGAAACTACCAAAACCATTATGGAATTGTCTGAGAAATTAGGCAAGGTACCTACCGAATGTAATGACTACCCAGGTTTCGTTTCCAACCGTATCCTGATGCCCATGATTAATGAGGCCATCATCACCCTATTTGAAGGTGTAGCAGGAGTGAAGGAAATCGATACCATTATGAAATTAGGTATGGCACATCCAATGGGACCTTTGAAATTAGCTGATTTCATTGGCCTCGACGTTTGTCTTTCCATCCTGAATGTATTGTACGAGGGCTTTGGTAATCCTAAATATGCTCCCTGTCCCTTATTAGTAAATATGGTGCGTGCCGGAAAATTAGGAGCAAAATCAGGCGAAGGTTTTTACGATTACAGTGAAGGCCCTAAAAGCGAAACTGTTTCTTCTCAGTTTAGCTAAGTCTAGCAAACAGCATTGAAAGGCCTCCCATTGTGGAGGCCTTTATTGTTTTATCGATAGGAACTATATTTTCATAGAGCTTTTGGTGCCTTTTGTCATAGTACAGCGATGGCTTCGTCTATACCTTGCAAACCGAAAAAATAATAGACCATGTCTGATACAGCAACAGAACGCAAATCCTATACTTACACTGAATACCGCGATTTAATTAAGCAAATGCGCTACCAAGGCCAAGCTACTGGCGGCTCTGAATCGGATGATTTCCTACGATACACCGACTTGAATATGGCCCGCATGGACAAGTGGGACAAGCGCTATGAGTTTAGCGATGAATTGAAGTCCACTCTCGATAATTTGAATCGCAAGGAAAAGTGGGTAGTGCTAAGCGAAGGCTGGTGTGGCGATGCAGCTCACTCAGTACCCGTATTGGCTAAAATCGCAGAATACAGTCCTAATATAGAATTAAGCATTCTCCTTCGCGATGAAAATCTGGACCTAATGGATCAACATCTTACGAATGGAGGTCGATCTATTCCTAAATTAATTCGTTACAGCGAAAGTGGCGAAGTATTAGGAGAATGGGGACCTAGACCGGAAGCCGCGCAACAAATTCATTTGGATGGCAAAGCAGAAGGAAGAGCTAAAGCGGATGTGACCATCGACCTGCAAAAATGGTATGCTCGCGATCGTGGTGAAAGCCTCAGCAAGGAAATTGCCGATTTCTTAAAAGACTAAAATTTGGCTAGGAGGGATTTTCGAGGTTCCGATCTGCAGAAGCCTTGTAATTACGATACATCGCTTCAAAAATGCGATAGGTTTCCTCGCTAAATTCCTCATCCAGCCACTTTTGTACTTCTGCCTGACTGGCAGCCCGGGCTTTTGGAACCTTAAAACATTGTTTCATGGGCCCGGTTTCTATTTCGACATACCAGTGCTGCTCCTGCGCATAGAGCACCACTTTGAACTTTGGATGGGGCAGAGGTCCCACTATTCTCATGAGGCTTGATGGTTTAAAATGAGGGCCTTAGCGGCCAATTCACCGCTTAGCATAGCGGCATTTAATGAGGGGTTCAAGATATGATCTCCAGCCAGGTAAATTCCATCTAAAACCCTACTTTCTTCAAAGGACCGGCTATAAACCACTTGATCGATACGAGGCAGGGAGCGATTGACCTTATAGGTTCGAATCAATTTCCATTGGCTGGCTTGAGTTCCTAATAAGGGAGCCAGCTCCGACTGAATTTTCGCCTCCAATTGATTTTCGGATAAACCGGGATCCTGTTTTAAGCTTACTGAATACAAATGTTTGCCTTTAGGAGCATAGGCGGGCTGCACCTTCGATAAGCAAGCCACATTGCTGATTAGGCCTTCAGGATCTGAATTCAGCCCAATCAGGCTTTTCGCCAATTTGCCAGCCGTACCTTCAAAATAGGCTTGCAGGGTGGGATTCCATTCAGTGCTATCTGCCAATTGGGGCAATAGAGCACCCGGTTCACAAGCAATAATGATTTGCTTTGCTTCCAAACTGCTGCCGTCTTTTAGATGTACTTGCCCCTTTTCGACTTTCAATACTTCGGTATTTAAACGAAACTCGGTAGAACGCAGTCCTGCTTTGATTTGCTGGGCAACTGAGGCGATACCTTTTTTAGGAAGACAGGCTTCGCCTTCCGCAAACATCTTAAATACAAAGAGGCATTGACGATTGGAGGTTTCCAGGTCATTTTCCAGAAAAATCCCGCTAAAGAAGGGGCGGAAAAAGCGCTCAATAATCTTGCGTGAAAAACCATAGCCACGTAAATAGTCATAGGTGCTTTCTTCTTTAATCTCAAAAATATCCTCGACGGATTGCTCCAATACCCATTTACGGAGCTTAGCCATTTTTAATTTATCCCAAATACTGCCTACCGGACTAAAAAACATGGAAATGGCTGCGGCCGGATTTCGTTTCACATCACTAACAGTAAAGGATTTGGCTCCATTAAAGATAAAGGCACCGGGGTCAAAAGCCTTGCATTCCAAAGCCTTTAAATCCAAATGCTTCTTTACCATGGGATAAGCACTCAGGATAACCTGAAAACCCTGATCCAGCGTAAAGCCTTCAAAGAAATCGGTTTTTAATCGACCACCCACCTGTGGAGACTGATCGATGATCAGCGTTTTTAAATTATACGATTCCAGTTCTTTCGCAGCGATCAGGCCCGAAACTCCGGCGCCTACTACAATCGCATCGTAATTTGCCATTATCCTTTTAGGTTTAAATTGAATTGCTGACGAAGGCTTTCAAATTTGGGCCAGTCATTTTGCTTAAAAGCTTTCCATTCTTCCAGGAAAGCCTGTTCCGATTTTCGGTATTTATCCTCTAAAATTTGGGCTTGGGATGGGACTTCCGCCCAATTGCCCCAGAAGTACATTAAGATCGCATTGTACTGACTTTGCAGGGTTTCCGGCTGATCGTAATAGCCATCTACCACCTTGCCAAATATCTTTTCTTCCAGCTCTTTTAAGCCTTTCTCCAAGCTTTTCAAGGAGTCTTGGTAGGCTTTCGCCTGATCTGCCTTCAAGCTCAATTGTGCTAATTCCTTACTGATCTGGATTTTCATTTTGGCCTCTTTTAACCAATCGCTTGCCAGATGCAATGAATCTAAAGAAGCATCTAATTTCTGTCGATAATGGAAACTAGATTCCAGATCTTCCAGAGAGATTTGGTCGCTCAAACGCGGATCCAGTCGATACACAAAGCTTTGATCGGCCTTCTGGCCAGCATAGCTCAGTTCTAGGCGATAATAGCCACAGGGCAGGGGAGTTGGGGCTTGTTCTGTGGTATCATTCAAACTTCGATTTTTATCAGGGAAACCTAAACCTTTGCCCTGCATAGCTAGGCGGTATTTATGCAAACCTTCTTTGGGATCGAGGTACCAGGTTCTTTGAAGCTTATTTTGAGCATCGAATAAATTCAATTGGAGCTTTTTGCTTTTTACCGAATCTTCCTTCTCAAAACCATTGTAAACAAAGACTTCCAATCCTGAATTACGATTCTCCCCCTTGAAAATTCCATCCGCTGGAAAGCGAGAGCCATCCGCTCTTTTGGTGGCATGCTTCCAAGGGTCATTTACCGTGTATAGTTGCAGCTTAGGATTTTCATTACGGCGATGTAATGCAATACTCTCCCTTAATTGCTCTAAAGGATCCAGAATATAAGCGGCTCTTCCAAAGGTGCCTACAATGAGGTCATGCTCACGGGGATGAATCTTAAGGTCATTAACGGGCACAGTAGGGAAGTCCTTAGTCCATTTTTGCCAGTGTAGACCCATATCCCAAGTAAAGAAAAGACCTCTTTGGGTGCCGGCAAATAATAAATTGGGATCAACCGGATCTTGAACCACCGATAGCACATAGGCGGGGAGGTCCATACCAATATTGCGGAAGCTCTTGCCGTAATTATCGGTATAATAGAGATAGGGCTTTTCATTTCCTCGGCGGTAATCGTTGGCTACTACAAAGGCCGCTCCTTTTTGATGGGCAGAATGCACAATCTGGGGAATCCAAGCTCCTTCAGGCAGAGCCTTCATTTTAGCACTTAATTCCTGCCAATTTTTACCCGAATCACGACTTAAATGTAAAAGGCCATCATCACTGCTCACCCAAAGCTCTCCGGGCGATAAGCCGGGCTCAATACAGAGTAAAGTGGTATAATTTTCAGCTCCGGTTACATCATAAGTTAAACCGCCACTTTCATCAAAATGCTGCTTGCTGGTATCATTAGTAGTGAGATCAGGAGAAATCACTTCCCAACTTTGACCTTGATCTTTAGACTTAAACACAAATTGAGCTCCGAAGTAAATGCAAGTGCTATCAAAGGGATCTTGAGCAATGGGGGCATTCCAATTGTAACGCAGTTTTATATGCTCTGGATGCACCGGGCGAATCATTTGGGTATACCCAGTATTTACATCTACCCGACCTACAAAGCCCTCTTGACTCATCGCATACACATAGCGATTGTTATTAGGATCGGGTAAAACATCAAAGCCATCGCCAAAGAAGAGCTCTTCCCAATAATCATTGCGAATGCCATCGGCACGCCATACATAGGCCGGACCTTTCCAGGAACCATTGTCCTGCATACCGCCATAAACATTATAGGGCATTTCCATATCGTAGCTGATATGATAGAATTGGGCTAGGGGTAGATTATTCACAAATCGCCAGCTACGACCACGATCCCGGCTGATGTTCAAGCCACCATCATTACCATTAATAATATAGTTGGGATCCTGTGGGTGAATGTAAAAAGCATGATGATCCGGGTGGATATAGTCGTAAGGAGCAATCACCTCCCAATTTTTGCCTCCGTCTTCGGAACGACTCAGCACTGACCAAATGCTATATACCCGATTTTCATTTTCAGGATCCACATAGATTTCAGCATAGTAGAAGGGGCGATTGCCAATATTAGGGTCCACCGAAATCTTCTGCCATTTCGAACCGCCATCATCACTGCGGTAGAGGGCGTTCTTTTCTTTGTTTTCAATCAAGGCATAAATGCGATTGGGCTGGGAGGGGGCAATCGCAATACCCATGCGGCCTAATTCTCCTTTGGGTAAACCATCTTTCTCGCTTTTTTGGCTCCAGCTGGCACCACCATCATAGGTGATATATAAACCACTACCGGGACCACCCGATTTAAAGAACCAGGGATTACGGCGGTGCTCCCATATATTTACAATCAGCTTATCCGGATTTTGAGGATCCATAACCATTTCAGCCGCACCAGTTCGTTCATTATTGTAGAGAATGAGTTCCCAGTTCTTACCGCCATCAATACTCTTATATACCCCGCGATCTTTGGAGTCTGCCCAGGGATTACCAATCGCAGCTACATAGATAATATTGGGGTCATAGGGATGCACCAAAATGCGATGGATATGTCGGCTTTCCTCCAATCCCATCAGCTTCCAGCTTTTACCACCATCGGGAGAGCGATAGATACCAGCCCCACCTGTATTGGAATTCCGAGGATTACCTTCTCCGGTACCCAGCCAAATTACATCCGGGTTTTGTGGATCCAGAGCTATAGAGCCTACGCTGCTAACCGCTTCATTATTAAAAATGCATGACCAGGAGGTGCCTCCATTTTCGCTGCGCCACAGTCCACCCGAGGCCGAACCTGCATAGATCCGATTATCATCACGCGGATCAACCTTAATGGCGGTTATCCTACCGCTCATCCCGGCCGGGCCGATAGAACGGAAATTGAGATCACTTAAAAGTTTTTGGGGAATACTGTCTTGAGCAAAGCCCAGAACGGAAAATAAGAGAAGAATGGCAACGAATAAAGGTCGTTTCATAATAGCTTGTTTGGTCTTATCCTCGAAAATAGTCATTAATCGGCAGGATGCAGAGCTACAATAAAACTCTGGCTCCCTACTTTGGTTCAGTACAAGCTTGAAAATGTTTAAACAATAGCTAAATTGGAGCTATGAAATGGCGCTTTCTCAAATACCTAATGGCCTATTCCTTACCGCTGGCGGTTTTCCTGTCTATGCAAAGGGAAGGACTCTTGGCTTATCTACCTTTGTTTTACGCCTTTTTAGTGGTTCCCTTATTGGAATTGTTCTTTGCTCCGAATCCGGGAAACCTCGATAAACAAAGGGAAGAGATGATCAAGGAAGATCCCTGGTACGATCGTTTGCTTTACCTGATGGTGCCCATTCAATTGGCTTTGCTGCTTTATTTTCTTTGGGACCTTAATCATCATACTTACGATAGCCTCACTTTTTGGGGACGAATAACTGCCATGGGCCTAATGTGTGGGGTAATCGGAATTAATGTGGGCCATGAACTAGGTCATCGTCGCAAGAAATATGAGCAAGTATTGGCGAAAATCCTTTTGAGTACCAGCCTCTACGTGCATTTCTTCACCGAGCATAATTATGGACATCACCGCAATGTGGCCACACCGGAAGATCCCGCTACTGCTCGCTACAAGGAGAGTCTCTATGCCTTTTGGCTGCGCAGTATAGTCTTCTCCTATCTGCATGCCTGGAAAATTCAAGGCCAGTTATTGAAGTCCCGGAAAAAGTCATTTTGGTCTCCTTCGAATGAGTTGTTACTGTGGTCATTAATTCAGCTCATTGCCTTGACCGCCATTTTCCTGTTCTTCGGATTGGAAAGTTTATTAGCCTTTTTAGCAGCTGCTTTGTTTGGAGCTTTATTGCTGGAAACCGTTAATTACATTGAGCATTACGGACTGAGTCGCCAAAAAGTAAGTGAACATCGCTATGAAAAGGCAGAGGCGGAGCACAGCTGGAATAGCGACCATATCATCGGTCGTTTGCTTTTATTCGAATTAAGTCGACACAGCGATCACCATGCCCATCCGCATCGCAAATATCAAATCCTACAGCATCACGATCAAAGTCCGCAATTACCTACCGGATATCCGGGAATGATGCTCCTCAGCACCATTCCTCCCTTATGGTTTAAAGTAATGAATGGGCGAATAAAAAGCGCTTAGGCCTTGACTGCACGCATTTCCTCGCGCTGTGCTTGAATTTTATCGCTGGCGATATAATCGTCATAATCCATCATCTTATCCATAATACCGCTTGGGAAAATCTCGATAATACGATTTGCAACGGTTTCGGTAAAAGTATGGTCATGAGAAGTAAAGAGAATAGTCCCTTTGTATTCTTGCAATGAGTTGTTCAAAGCCTGAATAGACTCCAGATCCAAGTGGTTGGTAGGTTCATCAAAGGTGAGGAGGTTGGCTTCTTGCAACATCATGCGCGACATTAAACAACGCATTTTCTCGCCTCCAGATAATACACGGGCCGATTTCAATACCTCTTCGCCGGTAAACAACATCTTACCTAAGAAACCACGTACATAGACCTCGTCTTTGTTTTCAGAGTACTCACGTAACCAATCGATAAGGTTATCATCAGTATCAAAGAAATGTTGATGCTCGGTAGGAAGGTAAGCGGTAGTGATAGTCTGACCGTAAGTATATTCGCCGGTATCTGCCTTGCGATCTCCATTAATGATATCAAAGAGGGCAGTGATGGCTAAGCTATTATCGCTGATCACCGCAATCTTATCACCGCGGTTCACTTTGAACTCAACATTTTGGAAGAGTAAGGTACCATCTTCAGCATGGGAAGAAAGGTTGGAAACTTCCAAAATCTGATCACCAGCTTCACGGCTCTGATTAAAGATAATGGCTGGGTAGCGACGACTGGACTGAGGCATGGCCTCCAGGTTAATCTTGTCCAGTAATTTCTTGCGGCTGGTCGCCTGACGAGATTTAGAGGCATTGGCGCTAAATCGCTGGATAAACTCCTGCAATTCTTTGCGTTTCTCTTCTGCCTTTTTGTTGGCAGAAGCACGCTGACGAGCCGCTAATTGTGAACTCTGATACCAGAAGCTATAGTTACCAGTATAGAGAGAGATTTTCTTAAAGTCGATATCCGCGATATGCGTACAAACTGTATCCAAAAAGTGACGGTCATGCGATACAACGATAACCGTATTACGGAAGTTTAAAAGGAAGTCTTCTAACCAAGTAATGGTTTTCAAGTCCAGGTCGTTGGTTGGCTCATCGAGAATCAATACATCTGGATTCCCAAATAAAGCCTGGGCCAAAAGCACACGTACTTTTTGAGATCCCTCTAAATCTTTAACCAGTGAATAGTGTAAAGATTCGGAAATTCCCAAACCACTCAGTAGGGCAGCGGCATCACTCTCGGCGTTCCAGCCGTCCATTTCCGCGAATTTCTCTTCCAATTCAGAGGCCTTGATACCATCCGCTTCCGAAAAATCAGGCTTGGCATAAAGAGCATCCTTTTCCTTCATCAAATCATAAAGCTCGCGATAACCCATTAATACGGTATCTAAAACCTGATGATCGTTAAAAGCAGCGTGATCCTGCTTCAAAACGGCCATCCGTTTTCCGGGCTCCAAGTTCACCATGCCACTATTAGGGCTGATTTCACCACTCAGAATCTTGAGGAAGGTAGATTTTCCTGCGCCATTAGCGCCAATCATACCATAGCAGTTATCGCCTAAAAACTTGAGGTTAACTTCATCAAATAAAACGCGTTTCCCGAATTGGAGCGACACATTGGATACCGTAAGCATAGCTTAATTTTTTGAGGCCGCAAATTTAGTGTTTTAAGAGGGGAGGGCTAGGCCAGATCAGAATTATTTAAATCTTTAGGACCGCAGGCCCTTATTTGCGTAATTCGCGCCTCAGATTTTTCGTGCAAAACCGTGAATTCAAAAGAGATTAAATGTCCACAGTGTCATTGGAAACCCGAGCCAGGGCCGCATTGGCATTGCCTGGAATGTGGCAGCGACCTCGATCATTTCGCCAATGTAGGGCGCTGCGATCATTGTGGTTACAGTCATGATAAAACCTATTGCCCAGAGGAACTAGGCGGCTGCGGTCAGAGTTCACCGCATTTAGATTGGTACGGCAGCTTTGATCAGGATTTAGCGGAAATCGACATTTTCAATTCCTAGTCCTCTTCTTTTAAGCGAAAACGAATGCCTTTATCACTGGCATAAAAGTCGACTACCTCCCATTTAAGGAAAAGAGCCAGTATTTTTTCTGCTCTATACATGGGGATCTTAGCGATGCGACTGAATTTGCTCACTGAGATCTCTGGATTTTCACTGAGATAATCAAAGAGCATTCTTTCTGCCGGACCATAGGCCACCAGGTTTTTCCTTTGAGTATCCGGATTGCGATCACTCATAAAGCGCAGTAAAACCTTATTCGCCACGAAATTTTCGTCATCCTGACGGATATAGGCTAAAGCCGGACCTTGCTTTTCCTTCACCTTATGTGGCCTTTCGGCGGATGGAGCTACCTCAATTCGCAGTACAATTTTCCCATCTATATCATACAATTTGTATTGAAAGGGAACCGGTGGATCGCAATAAACATCTGCGGCTCCTTCAATCATAAAGTACTCTTCCTCGGGATCAATGCCGGCAATTCGGCCATTGTCTTTTACACCGATAAGTAGCCTGCCGCCATCGGTATTAGCGAAAGCAGACAAAGTTCTAGCAATCTTTAAATTGCTGTCTATCCGAAACTTAAAGTCTTGTTCTTGATGTTCTCCTTCACGAATCAAAGCATAAAGTTCCTCCGGATCACCTTCGGCCCGCTCCAGATTACGATGATCTGCTCCGGACTGAAAATCCATCAAGCCTTAGCTTTAGATTGCCCCTGCACCCAAATTTGCGCCTTACCCTTCAGTAAAACCTGGTTCATGTGCATTTCGCAGTGAAAGCGGCCTCCGCGTGGACTTAATTGCAAGGCTTCCATTTCATTCTTTAAAAGACGTTCGCTCCAGAAGGGGCTGAGGATAGCATGTGAAGAACCAGTGGCATGGTCTTCCAATTGTTGTACCTTAGGAACCAGAGTGCGGGACACGAAATCAACCGAATCGCCCGGTGCAGTTACGGTGTAGCCGAAGGGCTCCAATTGAGCCAGGGCCTTAAAATCGGGTTTCATATCTCGTACTGCTTGCTCTGATTTAAGGAGCACCAAATCTTTATTGGAAGTGCTGAAATAATCGTGTACTTCTTGACCTAAGGCCGCTTCCAGTCCGTCAGGCATTTTCCCGTGATCGATCACTTCAATTGGTTCTATCCACAGGAAATAATCCGAATCATCGAAACCTATTTTCACAAAGCCATCAGCATAATGCAGCACCGCTTTAGATTCGCCTTTAATTTGATGCAGATAGGCCGCAGCGGCTAAGGAACCATGCCCACAGAGACCAATTTCAGAGTCGGGTGCAAACCACCAAACCTTATAATGACCGGGCTTAGTGGCTTGTAAATAGGTGGTCGCGGGCTGTTGCATTTCTTGAGCCATAGCCGCCATTTCTTCATGACTCCAGCTTTCGCTGATTTCGATTACAGCGGCGGTATTTCCCCTATAGCCATTATCGCGATCGTGAAAAACGGTGCAGATGCAAAAATTATCCATGGTATTTTAAAAGGGCCTAAAGTCTTGCTATTTAGGGTTTAACCCTGCATGTTCAGGCAAGTCAGAGTTCAGTGAATAGGCCTAAGCCTTTAATTTAAGAATCGGTTTTAGGTTTGGAATTGGAGTCCGAATTGGGTTTCGGTCGGCGTTTATTAAAGCGTCGTTTGGGTTTAGAAGCATTGTCCGGACGGGATCCATCCTCAGCTTTGGGGCCGTTTCCAGCTTTTTTATGCTGGGGCTTACGCGATTTATTGCCACCTTTTTGTGGAGGTCGATTCCCTTGGCTACGACCACGAGAATTACGAGAACGGCGCTCGGGTTCCTTCCATTCCGGGGCCTTGCCTAAGTCTTCTGGCGGACTAAGCTTTTCATAGTCCCGTTCTACGAAAGTTTCAATGCGCTTGAATTTATAAATCTCCTCTCCACTAATAAAGGTAATCGCCATGCCCTTTGCAGCAGCGCGGGCCGTTCGCCCTACACGGTGCACATAATCTTCGGCATCATTGGGTACATCGTAATTAATAACCAGGTCGATATCCTTGATATCAATACCACGGCTCAATACATCGGTGGCTACTAAAATGCGGGTTTTACGTGCCTTGAATTGCAGGAGAATCTTTTCCCTTTCGCTTTGCTCATAATCACTGGAAATGCCTTCTACATTAAGCCCTTTACGCTGTAAAGAAGCAACCAGCTTTTGAATTTTCTTCTTAGTAGAGCAGAAGATGATTATGCTTTTAAAGTCGGGATACTGCGCAATAATATGGCGCGCCAAGCCTTGCTTTTGCTCTTCATGGGCCATATAGACCATTTGGGTAACCCCTTCGGCTGGTTTGGAAACGGCTAAATTCACTTCCGCCGGATCCTGCAGAATTTCCTTAGCCAATTTGCGAATCTTAGGGGCCATGGTGGCGGAGAACATCAGAGATTGGCGTTGGGGCGGGCATTCCTGAATAATCCGCTTAATATCATCATAAAAGCCGATGTCTAGCATTCTATCGGCCTCATCTAAAATGAGGTATTGCAATTGATCCAGCTTCACATATTCATTGCGGATATGGGCTAAAAGCCGACCGGGAGTAGCAATAATAATATCGGTTCCTTCGCTTAGGGCGCGACGTTCAGCTTCCCATTCTGGGCCCGTACCGCCGCCATAAACAGCATAGGAGGTAAGGTCGGAAAAGTAGGCCAGACCTTGGATTTGTTGTTCAATTTGAATCGCTAATTCGCGAGTGGGGCAAAGAATCAAGCTGTCTATTACTCCTTTTTTACGCTGATCTACCAGCTTATGCAGGACAGGCAAAACAAAGGCCGCGGTTTTTCCGGTACCGGTTTGTGCGCATCCGATTATATCCTTACCCTCCAAAATTAATGGAATGGCTTGCTCCTGAATAGGGGTCGCTTCCTCAAAGTTCATATAGGATAGCGATTCCAGAAGGTCAGGATTTAAATTAAAATCTGAAAATTTCATAGTATATCAACTGCCTCGATTTCGGCATCGAGGGCTAAGGTCTTAAATAATCAGCGTATTGCGATTGTGGGAATGGAAATTCATGAAAGGTAGATTGTTAACAAAGTAGAAGCTCTTCTGTTTTGGAAAATATTTCCGGCTTAAGCTTTCAGCACTTAACTTAGCGGCAAAGCCAAATTCAATTTTAGATGCGTAAATACCTTCTTTGGGCCCTAGTGCCTTTATTTATGGCCTGTCAGAATACCGTTCAGGATAAGGGCCAGAAACTATCTTTTGCCATGTCGGGTGATATGCTTTTTGCTGGATCCAACACTTTACAAGGTGCAGGAGAAATCAATCTGCAAAACCTGGCCGAGAATATTGATGTTAAGGTCGATGCAATTAAATCGGTGAAAGTATCAGCTGCCAAGGTGGGCCTCAGTCCGGATCATCAGAAATTCACTGAGAGCGTTCTTTTACAGGTGCTCAGCAATAATGTGGAAATGGCTTCCATTGGTACCTTAAATCCTGTACCAGAATCCGGAACATTAGAGCTTAGCTTAGCGGAAGATGTGGATTTAAAGCCTTATTTGGAAGATGATGGTATGACCTGGGTTTTGGATATCAATATCAGCGAAGACTATATGGATGTGATGCCAGCAAAAGGTGAAGTTCAATTAATTATCGATTATATAGACTCTAAATAATAAAGCCATGAGAAACTTGATGTACAGCCTCTTAGTGAGCATTTTTAGCATTGGATTAGCCAGTGCGCAGGAAGATGGTGATCGCCTGATTGGAGTTTGGCAACCCAGTGCTGGCAATGCCTATGTGAAGATTGAGAAGATTGGCAATAAGTACTACGGTCGTATTGTTTGGTTAAAGGAGCCTAATGATGAAGAGGGTAAGCCTAAAACCGATGTTAATAATCCGGATGAATCACTGCGCAGCACTCCTTTAAAGGGCTATCGTATGCTTAAGGATTTTGTATGGGATGCAGAGGAGAAGATCTGGAAAGATGGAACTATTTACGATCCTAAAAATGGAACCACCTATAGCTGTAAGATCGAATTAACCGAAGAAAATAAAATTGAAGTACGTGGTTTTGTGGGTACTGCCGTGTTTGGACGTACCGATGTTTGGACCCGTCTGGTGAAAAAGAAATAAAGCTTTTATTCTTTGCAACAAAAAAGCCGCTTCGGATTTTTCGAGGCGGCTTTTTGCATTTAAATAAGTTATAAACTAAGGACTTACATAGGAAAGTCCAATGGTGAAGTAGGGGGTATTGGCAGGGCTATTCTCAATGAAATATGGATCATCGCTACCAAAGAGGCGCACAAAGTCGCCGCCACTATCTACATTAAAGCTGTAATTGATACGATAACCAATTTCGGCCGACATCCAGAAGAAACCGTGCACTTGACGGCTGTACGAAAGTCCCGCTCTAATTTCAGAACGACGCCATTCCAATTCTTGAGCATCGTAATAAGAGGGAACTGCAGGCATAATTCCAGGAGCAGTAGCATCTTTCAGGCTAAAGCTGGCGCCATTCACATTAAAACCTAAGCCCATATAACTTAAGCTATTGAAGCGATAGCGTAGCATAGCGCGAGCAGGCAGTAAAGCCTCTACACCCCATTTTTGGTTTTTATAAGTGTGATAATAATACACCACCGGAACATAATTAAGTGCGCCACCCAAATAGGTTCTGGATAAACCAAAAGCGTACATCAGGCGATCACTGGGCTTCCAGCCATATAAAACCGCTAGAGGGAATTTCAGCTGTCCAAAATCAATGCTATTGAAATCGTAATTGCCATTTAATTCTGTTTGCAATTGAGCCAGAATGAAATTCTTCTCATTGAAAGGCTTGAAAAGGGTAGCGGTGATATTCGCACGGTGGAAGTAGATTCGTCCAATACCTGAGTAAAGGGATGATTATAAGGATCTTCGATCTGATAATTTAAGAGCTGATAATTGACTCCTAGATTGATCAAGATGTTATTGCGGGAGATAATGGGGAAATTACTTACCAGAGAAAACTGTTGGGCCAAGGCAACTTGAACATCTTCCTCAGGGTGGAGAATGGAATTGGCCGCAGGGCCTACATTTAGGTTATGAGGCAATTGCTGGTTGTAAAAAACACCAATCAGGCTGGTGGGACTTTGGCCCAAAACCTTGTTTGTGCAATAGGCTTTGGCAGGAGGGGCGGCCAGTTCAAAATCTGAAAAGTCGAAATCATCTTCATCGGTAGAAGTGCTATCTTCTTGAGCGAGAACAGGTAGACTTAAAAAACAGGCAAGGAAAAACATTCCGATTTGCTTCATTCCGAATAATTTTAGATCACTAAAATAATCAGGGAAGTGAATCTTCCTACATTTCAACAAAATCCAAACATGAAAAAACTAGCTATTCTCTTCAGTTTAATCCTCACAGCCGGCTATGTTCAGGCTCAAAAAGCAGAAATAAAAATGCTTAACAGCTTAATGGATGATTGGCATAAGGCCGCCGCTCAGGCCAATTCGGAGGGTTTTTACGGAAAAATGGCAGAGGAGGGAATATATATCGGTACCGATGCATCAGAACGCTGGTTGCGCGACGAATTAAAAGCCTGGGCAAAACAAGCCTTTGAGCGCGATGTAGCTTGGGACTTCAAGCCCATTGAGCGCAATTGGCATTTTTTAGGGGATGATATTGCTATTGGCGATGAAAAGCTGGAAACCTGGATGGGGATTTGCCGTGCTACCGTGGTTTTAAAAAAGGTAGATGGTCAATGGCTAATCTATCATTACCACTTGGCGGTAACGGTGCCCAATGAGCAAATAGCAGACTTCAAAAAACTGCTCTATCCTGAGAATTAAGCAAATCTTGCCTAAATTAATAGTCAGCACAGGCATAATTTGCCAGCGCAATTTTTTACTTAAACGTTTATTTTGAGGCTATAACCAATAAATAAACCAAACATGAGAAATTGCTTAGCCTGTGATGGGATGATTGTGGGACGCATCGACAAAAAATTCTGCGATCACAATTGCCGCAATGCATATCACAATGATCGTAATCGATCCAGCCGAAATTATGTTCAGAAGGTTAACCGAAATTTAGCGCGTAACTATCGGATTCTGGAGGATTTAACTGAAAATGAAGTGGCTGAAGTTACACTTCCGGTATTAAAAGCCATGGGTTTTGATCCTCAGTATTTTACCTCCTTTGTGGATGATGATTCGGAAGGTGCTATTTTCTTTATTTATGATCTCAGTTATCAACAAATCGCCAACAATCTTGTTATACGCATTAAAGAATTGGAAACCTACCGGAATTCTGCATGACAATCAAGATTGTAAAAGCTTCTGAATCAATGGTATTCATCATAAGATGCTTTCACTTTAATTGTAGAACCCTGGTCTAGCGGCCGGGGTTTTTGTTGGCAGCATATTGACTGAAATGGCGCAATACATCCGACTTAGCTTTTTTTATTTCGATTCACCCAGGCAAAAATGGTGGGCCTTTAAGCAGATGCGATTGGCGCATAAATCCTTGCGTAGACAAAAAGGACTAAGCTTTTACAAGCTTATGGGCAGTGGCGCTGGTGAAGGTTTTAGTACCAAGCCGGATTGGCGGGTCTATTGTCTTTTGCAAGTTTGGGATGCCAAAGCTTCTGCGACAGAATTTGAATCTAGTCCTTGGTATCAAGAGCTGCTCAGTCGACAAAAGGGTATTTACCATTTTGAATTGAGTCCCTATCAATCTAAAGGCACTTGGAATGGCTTAAATCCCTTTGAATTGCAGCCGGAGCAAGATTTTCAATATATGGCAGTGCTTACCAGAGCCTCTATTAAACTGTCCTATTTAAGGGCCTTTTGGCGTTCGGTTCCTGCGGTTTCCCGGATTATTAAGGATCAAAGATCCCTTCTCTTTCAAAAGGGAATAGGTGAATGGCCCTTAATTGAGCAGGCGACCTTTAGCATTTGGAATCGTGAGGAAGCCATGCGGGATTTTGCCTATCAACAAAAAGAGCATCGGGCAGTGGTACAGAAAACCCGTAAATTGAACTGGTACCGCGAAGAGCAGTTTAGTCGCTTTGGACTGCTCAAGCACTATGGCCACTGGCCTGATCAAACATTTTCTAACTTAAAAAAAGAACAAACTGAATGATTCAAGAGCGAGAATCGATCGAACCTATTGACCACTTTCATGAAAAAGTTGAAAAACTAATTGGGAATGATACCAGTATTGGTATCGTGCTCTTTTTAAGTGCCTTAGCAGCTCTAATTGTAGCAAACTCCAGTTGGGGCGGCGAATGGTACCATCATATTTGGGAGACCAATATTGCCCTTTCTTTTGGAGACAAGAGCTTCGATATGAGCTTGCATCACCTGATTAATGATGGATTAATGGCCATCTTCTTCTTTATGGTGGGCCTCGAGATAAAACGCGAGTTTCTAATTGGTAGCCTAAATTCTTGGAAAAAGGCCTCTTTACCCATAGGAGCAGCCATAGGTGGTATGATGGCGCCCGCCTTGATTTATTTAATTTTCACCAGCGGTGAAGCCCAGAATGGTTGGGGGATCCCGATGGCTACCGACATTGCCTTTACCCTGGGACTTATCAATTTAGTGCGGAATCGAATTGTTAGATCCTTAAAGGTTTTCGTTACCTCTTTGGCGGTGGTAGATGATATTGGCGCCGTATTAGTGATCGCTCTTTTTTATACTTCAGAATTACACTTGGAACAGCTTTATTATGCCGGAGGCGTTTTAGCCTTTTTGCTGATTGCTAATCAATTAGGGGTTCGTTCTGTGCTCTTTTACACCTTCTTTGGAATTATGGGAATTTGGTCGGCTTTCTTCTATGCTGGTATTCACCCTACCATCGCTGGTATCCTCTTGGCTTTTACCATTCCCGCTCGAACCAAAATCACCCGTCGAAGTTTTATCCACTACGGTAGAAAGCTTTTTAATGCCTATGATCGCACTAAGAGTTTAGACGATCGACATAATAGCAGCCGTGAGGATCAACTCTTGGAGGAAATGGAAAATTTGGGCGATGAAGCCCGGGCTCCTTTGCAGAAAATAGAGTCTGGCTTGCACCATTTCGTATACTTTATCATTATGCCCTTATTCGCCTTTGCTAATGCCGGGGTAAGCCTGAGTGGTGATTTTTTCAGCATTATTGGCAGTGGTATCGGATTAGGGATTATCGCCGGACTGATTCTGGGAAAAATGATAGGCATTAGTGTTTTCAGTCGATTATTGGTGGCTCTGAAAATTGCTGAAATGCCCAAAGGAGCAGATTGGCGCCAGGTGATAGGGGTGGCCTTTTTAGCGGGAATTGGATTTACGATGTCTCTCTTTATTTCAGATCTCGCCTTCGAAAATCCGGAGCAAATTGGACAAGCCAAGATGGCCGTGCTTGTGGCTAGTTCTCTGGCAGCCCTTTTTGGACTTACGATTCTGGGAACGGGGAAGAAGCAAATGCCAAGCCCTTAAGTCAGCCTTATTTAATGTCATTTTTTGCAGGTGAATAGGGCTTTATGCCTTATTTTCGCGACCAAATAATGGCAAATTCAAATTCGCAATAATGAGCGTACTTGTAAATAAAGATTCGAAAGTTATCGTACAGGGTTTTACCGGAAGCGAAGGCACCTTCCACGCCGGTCAAATGATTGAAGCCGGAACCAACGTTGTAGGTGGTGTTACTCCGGGAAAAGGTGGTCAAAAACACCTGGATCGCCCTGTGTTTAACACTGTAGCCGATGCAGTAAAAGAAACCGGAGCCAATGTTTCCATCATCTTCGTTCCACCTGCATTTGCAGCGGATGCAATTATGGAAGCAGCTGAAGCCGGAATCGGTGTAATCGTAGCCATTACAGAAGGTATTCCAGTGAAAGATATGATCACTGTTAAGGAATACATTCAAGATAAAGATTGTCGTTTAGTAGGACCTAACTGTCCTGGTGTTATGACTCCCGGTGGAGCGAAAGTAGGTATCATGCCTGCCTTTATCTTCAATCCTGGTCGTATCGGTATCGTATCTAAATCCGGTACCTTAACCTACGAAGCAGTAGATCAAATTACCAAAGCGGGTATGGGTCAAAGTACTGCCATTGGTATTGGTGGAGACCCCATTATCGGTACTTCTATGAAGGATGCCATCGAATTATTGATGAACGATCCTGAAACTGACGGTATTGTAATGATCGGTGAGATTGGTGGTCAGATGGAAGCTGAAGCCGCTCGTTGGATCAAAGAAAACGGAACTAAGCCAGTAGTTGGTTTTATTGCCGGTGAAACTGCTCCTAAAGGTCGTACCATGGGTCACGCCGGTGCAATTGTAGGTGGTAGCGAAGATACTGCCCAAGCTAAAAAAGCCATTATGCGCGAATGTGGAATCCACGTGGTTGATTCTCCTGCAAATATTGGTAGCAAAATGACTGAAGTATTGGCCTAAGTCCAATTCACAATATTTAAAATCCCAATGGTATCTTACCCTTGGGATTTTTTTATGCCCAAAATTTAAATTCCGCTATGGCAGATCTGGCAGCACTTAAACGTAGCTTTCTTCAAGCTTTGGATTCAGAATTACAATCTGAATATGAAGCGCGCTTCTTCAAGCTATTGGCTGATAAATACCAATACAGTCGCTTGGATTATCTCAGTCAGAAGGAATGGCCAGAAAGCAATTTGAATACTTTGAAGCAGGATTTAGCGCAATTGGAAGCAGGCTATCCGGTTCAATACCTAATCGGCTGGACCGACTTTGCCGGAATGCAAATTGGAGTGAGTCCGGCTGTCTTGATTCCTCGTCCGGAAACGGAAGAATTAGTAAAGCTTGCTTTTCAGTATAAACCGGATGCCCAAAGAGCTATTGATTTGGGAACGGGTAGTGGTTGTATCGCCCTCGCTTTGGCGCAGAAAATTGAACAGGTCTATGCTCTGGATAAAAGTGAGGATGCTTTGATGCAGGCCCACGCCAATGCAAGATCTTTAAATCTCTCAGTAGAATTTATAGAAGGAGACATGTTGGGCGACTCATCAAATTGGCCTCAAAATCTTGATCTGATTATCAGCAATCCGCCCTATGTGCGAGAATTGGAAAAAGCGGAGATGGAAGCGGGGGTTTATGAGAAGGAGCCCGAAATGGCTCTCTTTGTCCCTGATGATGATGCCTTACGCTTTTATAAGGCTATCGTGAACTATGCTCTAAAGGCCTTAAGTCAGAAGGGATTGCTAGCCTTGGAGATCAATCAATATCTGGGGCCGGAAATGCGTGCCTTGCTTGAAGCAAATTTTGAGAAGGTAGAGATCCTACAGGATCAATTTGGAAATGATCGTTTTGCTCTGGCGCAATAGGGCATAAAAAAAAGACCCATCCAAAAGGACGGGTCTTTTCAGTTGAAAATATTGTTTCTTAAAGCTTAGCGTTAAGCTCAGAACCAGCTTTAAATTTAGCAACAGTTTTAGCTGGAATTTGAATCGTTTGACCAGTCTGAGGGTTACGACCTTCGCGAGCTGAACGCTCAGAAGTAGAGAAGGTACCGAATCCAACTAAGGATACGCGACCACCGCCAGCCAAAGTTTCAGTCACTTTATCAGTGAAAGCGTCAAGGGCTTTTTTTGCAGCAGCTTTAGAGATACCTGCCTCAGCAGCCATAGCGTCAATAAGATCAGCTTTGTTCATTTCTTTAAATTTTGGTTAGACATTGTGATTCGAACACCAACAAAAATAACCGAAACCCGCTATCTACCAACAAATCAGGCTAAAAAAGCCAAGTATTGTTAAAAATTCAGAATCACTGTTAATAACATTGAAGCCTTACGCGTTAGTAATCAGCTACTTAATAAAAACGGCTCTCAGTATCAATCTCCTGTCCATTTAGGAAATCCAAGGCTTTCAGGCGTTTTTTGCCCTGTACTTGCAGGCTTAGGAGCTCCAAATCTTCACTATCGGTGGCCATAAAGAGCCTTTTTCCTTCACGAATCAGGCTTCCCGCTTGGGCATTCGATTTCCGATCGGTAAGGGCAGTTTCTAATATTTTGCAGGTTCCCTCAAAGCCAGGCACGGATAAATTGGCCCAGGCTGCAGGAAATGGCGACATACCACGTACCAGATTATGGATTTCTTGGGCTGGTCTATTGACCTCGACTTTTAAGTCTTCTTTGAAAATTTTAGGGGCATCCTTTAAAGGGCCTTCTAATGCTTGACTTTCGGCTTTCGCCTGATCTGTCTCAATTAAGTCCAGAGTCTCCAATACCAGTCCCTGACCTTCAATCATCATTCGATCGTGTAAGGATCCTGCATTTTCATTAGGACCTATGGGCATCTTTTTTTGAAGTATCACCGCACCGGTATCGATCTTTTCATCAATAAAGAAGGTGCTCAGGCCACTCTCGGTTTCGCCATTCACAATGGCCCAATTAATTGGCGCTGCTCCTCGGTATTGTGGCAGGAGAGAGGCGTGTAAGTTAAAGGTGCCTTTGGCGGGCATTTTCCAAACTTGCTCCGGTAACATTCTAAAGGCTACCACCACAAATACATCAGCCTGATAGCTTTCCAGTTCTTTTAGGAAGTCGGGATTTTTCAGCTTTTCAGGCTGTAATACCGGAACCCCTAATTGAAGGGCCGTTTCTTTTACAGCGGAGGCTTTTAAACTACGGCCGCGGCCTGCAGGCTTGTCTACCGCCGTAACCACCGCTACCAGTTCATGTTTGGATTGATGAATAGCTTCTAAAATAGACGCCGCAAAAGGCGGAGTCCCCATGAAAATTACACGCATAAGTTCTTAGATATCCCAGCTAAAACCAAGACTTAGGTTAGCTCCATTATAAACGCCAAAGGTATAATCTGCGCTCACGTATCCGAATACTAAGAACTTAAATCGTAAACCTAAATTTCCGGCCCATCCGCTACCACCAGTGCTGGAAATACTGATTGGGTCTGTAATGCTTTGCTCTGGGTTTAATGGATTACCCGGATTGATATAGTCATAAGTGCCTGAAACATCAATAGATGAGTTCAAGAAATTATAACCCACACCACCGTAAATAGTAATGAATAAGAGTTTTTTACTGACTAACAAACGAGTCACAAAAGCACTGGCTTCCATGTCGATTCGCTTATCATTATTGGCATCGGGCTCAATATCCTGACCCAAGTTTAATTGGGAATAAGATGCAAAGGCCGCAATACTAAAGGGAATCAAACCTCCTTTGGGGATATAATTGGTGATATCATTTTTAAGACCCACACCCCAAATGCCTATTTCGGAACCGGTTAGGAAAGGCACACTGGTGGTAGGTAAATAACGTCCGCTTAATTCAAAATCGAAAGGCAAGCCAATTCCAGCGTGAATAGCCATCATAGGGGCAATGGAAACGCCTAAACCACTGGGCATATTAAATTCGGCATTGGCCAAACCCTGCAAATTGGGATCTGAATAACGTAAGCGCACCCCTGCATTATCTTCACCAAATACGGTTGGGGTCACATTGTCGGATGGATTTACTAATTCCAGTTCCTCCAGTTTAGTGGGATCAATTGTAAAGGATTGAAATTCGGAAGGCACAATCGCCACCGATGGGGTAAAGCCTAATTCGAAACGAAAGGTCTTCTTCACTTTGGCCGTATTGTACCAACCCTGTGTTAAGCCAAAGGCCATGGCTTCGCCGAAAGGCTGCAAATATCCACCACCTAAATAGTTGATATCATTCTGAGTTCCGGCGATAGAAGGACCAAAAGAAATTTGTGCATTTAGCTGCAAAGTCAGAGCAGCAAAGAGAAAGAGAGTAGCTATTTTTTTCATCTGAGGCTTTTTTCAAAAATAGAAAATTCCTCGGCGCCCTCAGCTTAGCTTTAGTTTTTCTCCTTCCAAAGCCAAAACTTCCCATGCCAATAGCTCTCGGATCAAGGCTTTCGCCTGATTTGGATTTTCAAATAGTTTCTCCAATTCAGCATAGCTTTTTGGACCGGTTTCCAAGGCCTTTCGGATAATAGCTATGGCATTGGGCTTATTAAGCGGGGATTTCTGACGTCTGCAAACATCACAAATGCCGCAATCCTCATTCAGGTTCTCACCAAAATAGGAGAGTAGGTTTTTCAAACGGCAGAGATCATCAATTTCCACAAAGTCTATTACCGCTTGTAATTGCTCTAAAAGCTCTGCCTTGCGCTTTTCGATAAACTGATCGCTCAATTGTAGATCCTTAAAATGCTGTCGGTCCTGCATTAAGGCCAGGCTGCCATGATCAGAGGCAGGGAGGTAATCAATCAATTCATGACTGTGCATCTGCTGCAAGGCCGCCTTAATCTTATAGGCGCTGGTATCCAGTCTTTGCGCTAAAAGGTTTTCATTGATGCGACCATAATCAATATCCAATCCGCCGTAAGAGCGTAAGAGTACCTTAAGGATTTTATCCAGCTGAGGATTCCGCAATTGATAATCGTATAAGGTGCGCCGATCTGCTTTTAAATGGAGGAGGGAGAAGCTGCGACCCTGACTGTTGAATTCCAAAATCGCTTCCTTATTCAAGATGTTTAAAGCCTGTAAAGCCATATTGGGCCTGAATCGATAGCGTTCGGCAAAGGCCTTAAAATCGAATTCATAGGAACTGCCTTCTGCACTACCAATTCCGATTTGCAAGAAATTGATGAGCGCGCGATATACTCGAATCACTTCCTTACGATCTGGGAACGAGGCTAGAAACTTCTGCCTTAATTGAACCACATCCGAAGGGCCAACCAATACAAAAGACCAGGCTTTCTTGCCATCACGGGCCGCCCGACCCGCTTCCTGAAAATAGGCCTCCAGGGAATCCGGTAAATCCAAATGAATCACCAAACGAACATCGGGTTTGTCAATACCCATCCCAAAGGCATTGGTGCATACCATCACGCGACAGCGATTTTGAACCCAATCCTTTTGCTTGCTTTGTCGTTCTTCCACACTGAGACCGGCATGGTAAAAATCAGCGGTATAGCCCGTTTGCTTTAACCATTGCGCTACTTCTACCGTTCCCCGGCGATTGCGAAGGTAGATTAAGGCCGTTCCCGGAATTTTATCCAGTAACTCCTTGCAGCGGCCCCATTTGTCCTCCGTTTTTAAAACATTATAAGCCAGTTCCGGACGGGCAAAGCTCTTTTTAAATACCTGTGCTGTTTTATTGAATTGCAGCTTTTGCTGAATATCCTCAACCACTTTAGGGGTGGCGGTGGCGGTTAAAGCCATCATGGGGATATCCGGGAAAAGCTCACGCAGCTTATATATTTCTAGATAGGGCGGTCGGAAATCATAACCCCATTGACTGATACAATGTGCCTCATCCACCACCAGAAAGTTCACCTTAACAAAGCTGAGGCGATGCATTAGTTTCTCCGACTGCAGGCTTTCGGGGGATAGGTATATGAATTTGTAATAGCCATTGCTGGCATTGTGTAGGGCTAATTCCTTTTGACTGCTATTTAAAGAAGAGTTTAAGGCTATGGCCTGAATGCCCACTCGCTTTAGGTTTTCCACCTGATCCGTCATGAGGGCGATTAAAGGTGATATCACTAAAGCACAGCCTTCACGAGCTAGTGTCGGGACCTGAAAACAAAGGGATTTACCTCCACCCGTAGGTAGCAAGGCCAGGGTATCCTTATCCTCCAAAAGGGATTGAATAATGGATTCCTGCATGGGCCGAAACTCCGAATAGCCCCAATATTGCTTTAATATTTGGTGGATGTCTTTATCCATCCAAGCCTAAATGCTCTAGAATATAATTTACCCTTTCGGGTGGACTTATTTTGGGAACTTCCAAAACCGTATAACCCATTTCAGAATACATTTCGCGTAAAGCACGGTCGATGTCTAACATCAAATCCAAACCTTCCCAGCGCACTTCATCGGTATCGTAAATATCTTCCCAAGGCGGCATTAAGAAAATTTCAGGATGGTAAGGATAGGCGCGGGAGGCTTCTTCTAGCTCACTGTTCTGCAGACCATCACGACGCAGATAAGCTAGATTATCCAAAATTCCACGATCGTAAAAAGTGATGCCATCCCGGGCTAAATCAAACTGATTTACCTGACGATCGAATAATTCAATGCCAAAACTGGCGTGATCTTTCCAGGGAACCCGGTCGCTATCTAGGGCTTGCTCTTCTGCAATTAATTGACGAGCCATTTCCGGAATCACCAAATAACCTTTGAGTTCCAAAAGATTAAGGACCGTGCTTTTACCGGTTCCGGGAGCGCCGGTTACAATAACGCGTTGTTTTCGGGGCATATCAGTAATTGAGCCCAAATTTTCGGTAGATAAAACCTAAAATCCAAGCCGGACCGATTAATAAAAATTGAAGATCTTTTAAAAAGGAAGGTTTGGCTCCTTCGATATGGTGTCCGATGAACTGACCAATCCAGGCCACTGCAAAGATGAGCAGGCTACTTTGCCATAGTGGAAGAGGACCGAGCATTAATAATTTAGTAAGGTATAGGCATAAGGCCGAAAATAGAGCAATGCCAATGAAAAGCGGAAAGGATAAGCGCAGGTAAAAAAGCAGGCCGAAAATGATTAAAACCGTCCCGAAATGTAGATAGGGCTGCCAGCCTTCCGCGGCCCAGCTATTCAGGAAATCATGAGGTATAGCGGCCAATAACGCGATAATGCTGAAGAAGATTGAAGGCACGCAAATAAAGTGAATCAGTTTATTGGTAGGGTTTTGATGACTTACCGCATATTCATCAAACCAAGTTTGAATACTTTTCATGGTCGATATTTAGTATTGCCTAAGTTAATTAAGTTTTCAACTTTTGCGGAATGGACCCGCGCAAGGAAAAATACATGAAACTGATGGGGCAGCTCACGGAAGGTTTTGATTGGCCTTCAGTGTACATGTTCAAATTTATTGTCCCCGCCGATAATTCGAAGATCGCTCAGGTTGAGAGTCTTTTCAATAGCAAAGAAGCACAGATCAGCATCCGCAATTCCCGTAAAGGAAATTTTGTGAGCATCACCGCCAAGGAGCTGATGATGAGCCCCGAAAAGGTGATTGAGCGCTATTTGGAAGCAGAAGGTATAGAAGGCCTAATCTCTCTCTAATTACTGGCCAATAGCTTCGGCATTAAAAGATACGAGCTCTGAGTTTTCAATTTGGAGACTAAATTCTATGGGATTGCAGCAACGCTCGCAGTCCTCAATATAGCTTTGTTCCCTCACCGATAGGTCTACCAGTACCGATACCTCAGAAAAACAATAGGGACAGGTATAGAATACTTCCTCCATTAGCTTAAACGAGCTTTTGTTTTTCGGGTACAATAAAGGTTCCGCGTCCGCCCACTACCAGGCGTTCTACCGGACTATTAGGATGATCTGGATGTATGGCCTTCTCCTTGCGGTAATTCACAAAGAAATGGGCCGGGAAATCACCATAATGAGTATCCTTTTGAATGGCTTCCCGCACTACTTTTTGGGCATCTAAAAGCAGTTCTTCCAATTTAGCCTCGCTAAGATTTTGGCAAGATGTATTGGGATGCACGCCACAATTAAAGAGTACTTCATCGGCAATCCAATTGCCAATACCAGCATAGTGCTTTTGATCTAAGAGGGCGGTCTTTATAGCGATCTTTCGATTGGAAATTGATTTTATAAAATCCTCTTTTGCAACATTTAAGAGGTCTTTACCTAAATTGGAACTTAATCGATAAGCTTCCGGACTTTCTACAATTTCAATCACCCCGAATTTGCGTAAATCGCGGTAAGCCAGTTTATCGCCATCCTCAAATTGAATCACAAAGCGGGTGTATTTCGGCAGTTCATTATGCCGGAATAATTCCAGGTCGCCGGTCATGCCAAAATGAAGGTGCAACCAATTGCCTCCTGAAATTTGAGCAAAGAGGTATTTGCCAATCCGCTCGGTTTTTAGGAAAGCTTGACCAATCAAAGCCTTTTCCAGCTCTTCGGGGCTGGTTTTAAACACTTTGAAGAGGGGATCGTGAAATTCGAGAGCGCTAATTGTTTTATGCATAGCCGCCTTTTCAAAATATTGGCGCATGATCTCTACTTCGGGTAATTCCGGCATCTTTATCTTTGCTTTTAGAGTCTCAATAATACCATCTTTTTAGCGCATTGTTTGCAGTAGTCGACATTGAAACCACCGGATCTTATGCCCGCGGAAATGGCATCACGGAGATTGCTATATACATCACTGATGGTCTGGAAATTAAGGACACTTATAGCACACTCTTGAATCCGGGGCAGTCGATTCCTTTTGCCATCCAACAACTTACCGGTATTGATGATTCGATGGTAGCGGATGCCCCAACTTTTGCTGAAAAGGCGGAGGAAATTCGCGAATTCCTGGCCGATCATGTCTTTGTGGCCCATAATGTGAGTTTCGATTTGGGCTTTGTGCAAGCCGCATTTAAGGAAGTGGGAGTAAATTACAATCCGCGACGATTGTGCACCGTGCGCTATTCGCGTCGCATTATTCCAGGTTTACGCTCTTATAGTTTATCCTCCCTTTGCAAGCATTTTAATTACAACAATCAAAGTGCACACCGGGCTTGGGCCGATACGGAGGTAACTACCAAGATTCTGCATCAATTATTGGCGGCCGATACCGCTGGGATTTGGCAGAATATGATAAAGCTCAATCAAGGGGAGTTGAATTTGCCCGCCAATCTTCCGGCTGATGAATTTCACAATTTACCCATGGCGGCCGGGGTTTATTATTTCTATAATGAAAAAGGGGAGATCCTTTATATCGGCAAGGCCAGTCGCCTGAAATCTCGCGTAGCCTCTCATTTTACAGCGGATAAGAGTAGTGCCCGTAGTGCTGCTTTTAAGCGTGATATTGCGCATATACATTATCGCTTATGTGGGAACATTCTGGTAGCCGGACTTCTGGAAGACCATGAAATTCGTCGCTATTGGCCTCCTCATAATCGAGCCCAAAAGAGTCCCAAACTACGATTTGGAGTTTTCGCCTATCGCAATCAAAATGCGGATTGGTGTTTGGGCATCAATCGAATCGGTGGACAGCAAGCCTTTATTGCCAAATTCCATAGTTTGGAAAAGGCTCGTACTTGGCTAGCAGAGATTGTAGAAGAGCGCAATTTGGACCCAAATCGTTGTGGATTCCCCAAAGGAAGTGGCGATACGGCCGATGATCACAATGCCAAGGTGGAGGCTTTAATGGCAGAGATGCAGTCGGTTCAAAGCGCTATGCTATGGATTGGTGCCGGTAGAACGGAGGAGGAGCAGAGCTTTGTGTATATGGATAGTCAGGGTTTCCAAGGCATTGGCTTTGTACCTCGAGAGCAAAGTATTGAGCGAGCCGAGCATATTGAGCCTTATCTGGAACGCTTGAATAAAAGTGCCAGTACGGAAGGAATCCTAAAAGAAGGTTGGAAAAAGCTTACACTTAAGCAGATAGAACTTCCTGAAGAAATTCAATCGAACGGTTTACTTTTTTAAGGCTGGCTTCGGGTAATTCTGTGGTATTCCAAGGATGTTGACGATCGAAGGTATGACCAGTTTCCGGAATAACCGCAACTCTCGCTTCAGGCTGCCATTGCTTAAGATCGTAGGCATGCTTAATAAATACCGCCTCATCTTCTTCACCATGAATAATCAGCCAAGGAGCCTTAATGGCGCGAGCAGCGGCTTCTACATCCAAATCCGCTTTATGGGCCTTATACTCTTCATAAAGGCTATAGCCAATCGGTAAATCCTGAGCGGTTCTACCATTCTTACGTGTGAAATATCCTTGCTCAGCCCAGTCCTTAATTTCCTCCGGCGAAAGTTGATCCCAGGGGGTACGTGCGTGGGAAACGGCGGCCCAGGTGATCAGGGCTTTGATGCGAGCATCTTTGGCTGTGGCCAGAATGGCATCCGCGCCACCACGACTATGACCGATTAAGAATATGTTTTCGGAATCCAGCTCCAATTCGGGATGTGGGGATTCTACAAATTTGAGAATGCGCTCCAAATCCTTTTGCCGTTTCAGATAGCTATCCTCCTTATAGGCCTCCAGATCGAAGAACTCAGTAGGACGGGCAGGAGTGGTGCCATTATGCGAAAAATTGAATTTTAGGAAGGCGAAACCTGCTTCAGCAAATTTTTGGGCGATTAAATCCATACCACCCCAATCTTTAAAGCCATTAATGCCATGCGCGTAAATCACTACCGGCAAAGCTTTAGCGCTCTTAGGGAAGCTGATGTCCACGCTCATAGGGATTGAGTTTGATCCTGCTACATGATATTCTTGATGATAAATCTCCACGTCTTCCAATTTTAAGTGGGCAATACTACTATAAAAAGAATCCTGACACCCTTGAGGATTTTCCTAAAGGGGTCAGGACTTTCAGCTTAATTGCAAGCGGTGAGCTGAAATTTATTTAGAGGACCATTTTTCCATGGCTTCTTCTAACATCGCTCCGTAAGCAAATTCCTTGCTGGCTTGATTGGCTTCTTCAGTGCCAACTTCCATTGCTTTCTCAGCAGCTTTCACAGCTTTTTTGTTTTCGCCTAAAGCGTATAAAATCTCACCGTGAACGTAATGTGCATACCAGTTGTCGGCCTTCAATTTCAAAGACTTCTCAATGTATTCCAAGGCTGCTTTCTGATCAATATTATTACGGGTATAGTAAATAGCCGCATTGCGGTTTACTTTCCATAAATCATCTTCATTGGAATTGGCTAAGGCTGCTTTGATATTAGCAATCGCTTTGGCCTGTACGTCTACTTCAATTGGTAGTGACAACACCTTATTAGCCCAACGAATCACTAATTCAGCTTTACCACCATCGATAGATTGGAAGTCGATCGTTAAAGTTTCAGTGCTTTCCTGAGTAGTTAGGGCTGCAACATCAGCACGAAGCACATCTTGTTTTTCATCATAACCATCTGCACCCCATAATTCGGTATTCTTATTCAGAATAACAGTCCAGGTATCTTGATTAGGAATTGTGAATAAGCTGTATTTCCCGGCAGGAACCAATTGACCCGCGAAGGTAACGGGCGTATTAAACTCAATTGCCGTGGCCTTATTAGCACCGGTACGCCATACTTTTCCATCAGGAACTAAGTCTCCAAAAACTTCGCGCCCCTTAACACCAGGGCGGCTGTATTCTACGGTAAAATCAGTTAAACCAACACGTTGCTCTAAAGTAGAGAAGGGGCTAGGCGCTGGTAAATCCTGGGCGTTCATGGCAAAACTGGCAAAGGCCAGCATAGCTAGTACTGTTTTTTTCATTTTGGTATTTTAATTAAGGTTCAAACATAGAAAAAGCAATTCGGTTTAAAGGCGTTCAAATTTCCCTGATTTGAATTCCCAGGATTGCATTTCAATTTGAGCGGCAGCCTCCTTGAATTGAGCATAATGATTTTGCTCAGATATAAACTCCTGAACCACTTCTGTGTAATTATCCATTAAGCCTAAAATGAGCTCCGTTACTTCACGTACGGCATGTTCATCACCCTGACTAGCAGTAATATAATCAGCTAAATCAGATCCGGCTACCAAGCCTAAAAAGAGGGGATTAGCCAATCGGCCTACACAAAAACGCAGACCCACTTCACGGGCTACGGCCAGGTCTAATACATCATCAAAAACATAGCAAATTTCTTCGGCCTTAAGCTCGTAATGCTCCATAAAATGCCGCAGGGCTTCACCTTTGCGAATAGCCCGCTGGTACACCACATTAGCCTGATGATTTTGCATTAATTCACGAGCCACCGGATTTGCCGCTCCGGTAATCACTCCTAAATAGGGAATGCTGCCATATTTTTTGAAATGCCCATAACGAAGCATGCGTAAACCGGCGGAGTCGACCTCACTAAAGCGACTGCCTTCACTGCCCAGCTTGGAGCCATCATTAAAAACGCCATCCCAATCAAAGAGATAGGCCTTGATTTTGGGGAGATGCTCACGAAGGTCATAAGCACTGCGTAAAAACTGCCCACCGATGTCGGTAAAACTATCTTCTAATTCCAGTAAGTCCATAATTCAAATTCTAGAGCTAAGGTACCAAATAGGCGAGGGGAGAAAGGCTTATAAACATCTTAAAGTGAAAAGAATCTTTGAATTAACCTGTCATTAAGATTGACTTCATACTTGCAATGAAGCTTTGCCCTCAAATAGAATAATATGGCCAAACGTGAACTTCCTTTGGTGGTAATATCCGACACACACTTAGGTACTTACGGATGTAGAGCAGAAGAGTTGTATCGTTATTTGAAGTCGATTAAGCCTGAAACTCTGGTTTTAAATGGTGATATTATCGACATCTGGCAATTCCGGAAACGTTATTTCCCCAAGGCTCACCTTAAGGTGCTTAAGCAGATTATCTCCATGGCTTCCAAAGGCACGAAGGTGTATTATTTAACCGGAAATCACGATGAGGCTTTGCGCCGATTCAGTGACTTCACCTTAGGGAATATCACCCTAGCTGATAAATTGATTTTAGACTTACCGGATGGTAAAGCTTGGATTTTTCACGGGGATATTTTTGATGCTTCGATCCAAAATGCCAAGTGGCTGGCCAAGCTTGGGGGCTGGGGTTATGATTTGTTGATCATGATTAACAGCCTGCTTAATTGGGCTTTGGAGAAAATGGGAAGAGAGCGTTACAGCTTATCCAAAAAGATAAAGAACAGCGTAAAAAAGGCGGTGACCTACATTCAGAGTTTTGAGGATACTGCCGCAGAATTGGCCATAGATCAGGGTTACAAATATGTAATTTGCGGCCATATTCATCAGCCCCAGCAGCGCGAAATAAAAAGCGAAAAAGGCAGTTGTACTTATCTCAATTCCGGCGATTGGATTGAGAATCTTTGCGCTTTGGAGTTTAATGGTGAAGCCTGGGAGCTTTATCAGTACGATACTAAGCCACCCCTTACGGTGGAGTCGGAAGATGAGGAATTGAACGATCTGGATCTGCAACGCATTATTCAAAAGGTAACTTTCGATGAAAGAACACTGGCCTCCTGAGCCACGCATACTTTACGCTTTTCAAGGAACGGGCAATGGTCATGCCTCTCGGGCAGCGGAATTAGTGCCCTTATTAAAGAAATACGCCCGGGTAGAGGTATTGTGCTCGGGACATAATCGTCAGCTTTCGCTGGATTTTCCTGTAGATTTTCAACTAAATGGTATCAGCTTTAGCTACAATAGCAAAGGCGGTTTAAGCTATCTGCAAACCGCTTTAAAGGCCAATTTCCTGCGGTTTAAAAAGGAAGTCAAAGCTTTGGATCTAAGTGCTTATGATCTGGTCCTTAATGATTTTGAACCGGTATCAGCTTATGCAGCCAAGCGCCAAGCTGTAAAACTGATTGCCTTGAGTCATCAAGCTTCATTTCTCAGTGAGAACAGTCCTCGTCCCCAAGGCAAACACCCTATAGCCGAGTGGATATTTAAACACTATGCCCCGGCAAAAGAGGCGATGGCTTTTCATTTTAAGCGCTACGATAACTTCATCCATCCTCCGGTATTACGTCGCGAAATTCAAGATTTGGAAAGCATCAATATGGGGCATTATCTGGTTTACCTACCAGCTTATAGCGATGCAGTAATTCGCAATATCCTCAAGCAAATGAGTAATAAGGAGTGGATTGTATTTAGCAAGGAATGCCAAAAAACCTATACGGATCACAATCTCCGCTTTGAGCCCATCCAAGGTGAGGCCTTCTTAAAATACCTGGCTACTTGCGAAGGATTACTCTGTTCGGCAGGATTTGAAGCCCCAGCGGAAGCCTTATATCTGGGTAAAAAACTTTTCGTGATTCCTATTAAAGGTCAGTATGAGCAATTCTGCAATGCCGCGGCTTTGGAACAAATGGGGGTGCCCGTAAGCAAGGATCTCAATGCTCGTAGCCTACAGCTCTTGCAAGATTGGGTATATCAGGAGAATGCGAATCCCCCTTTGGAAGTAGCCGATCCGGAAAGCTTAGTGCTGAAATTACTAGAACAAGAGGGACTCTTGAAAAATAGAGTACTTCTGGCCTAAAAAACACTAAAGACTCAATCCTGCGTTATTCCATTGGAATTCGTAATTTTGCCAGCTGATTTATGAGGAAAAGACTTGTCATCCTATTAAGTGGCTTCTTGCTTTTGGCAGGAAGTGCCTGTAATGAATATCAAAAAGTATTGAAGAGTCCTAATGTGGACTTTAAATACGAGAAGGCGGTGGAGTACTACAATGAAGGTGAGTACGACAAAGCCTATCCACTTTTTGATGAGTTATTGGTTTTATACCGCGGTTCTGAAAAGGCGGCAGATGTGTATTACTACTATGCCATGTGTAGCTTTGAGCTGAAGGATTTCATCTTGGCCGCTTATCACTTCAAGAACTTCGCGAAAACTTTCCCTACCCATCCTAAGACCGAAATGGCTTATTATATGGTAGGCTATTGCCATTATCTGGAGTCACCCGATTATAGCTTGGATCAAGACTATACTTTTAAGGCGATCAATGATTTACAGCTTTTTGCCAATTTGTATCCAAACAGTGATAAATTATTGAGCACCAATGAGCTGATCGATGAATTGAGAGCGAAATTGGAGCGTAAATCCTTTGAGCGCGCCATGCAATATTTCCACATGGAATATTATCAATCGGCAGTAGTGAGCTTTAATAATGTGATGGATGATTATCCGGATACAGAATACCGCGAAGAGGCCATGTTCCACAAATGTGTAGCCGCCTATCGTTTTGCCGATAATAGTATTTCTGAAAAGCAATTTCAGCGCTATATTGAAAGTCGTACCGCTTACCTGGATTTCAAAGAGTATTTCCCAGAAAGCGATTACAATAAAACATTGGACAAGTTATTTGCCAATATTGATCAGCAGATCAGCGAGCTTAAACCACAATCCTAATAAATTCTCGTAGATGGATTTTAAAAAAGTAGATGCCCCAAGAAACACCGTAACCCGCGACCATAACGATTTGGATCGCCCTACTGGTAATGTTTATGAGGCGGTTTCCATTTTAGCTAAACGCGCCGATCAGATCGCGGAAGACATGAAAGTGGAATTGCACGAGAAACTGAATGAGTTTGCTACTCATAACGAATCTTTGGAAGAAATTTTCGAAAACAAAGAGCAGATTGAAGTTTCTCGTTTTTACGAAAGTCTCCCCAAGCCACATCACATTGCGGCTACCGAATGGGAGAGAGATGAAGTGTATTTCCGTCGTCCTGCCGAAGAGCAAAAGGAAGACTAAATTATGTTGAGCGGAAAAAAAATACTACTGGGAGTAACCGGTGGTATTGCCGCCTATAAGACGACGTACCTCGTGCGACTGCTTATCAAGGCAGGGGCCGAGGTACGTGTTGTTTTAAGCCCGGCGGCCCGCGATTTTGTGACGCCACTTAGCCTGGCTACCCTCAGTAAAAATCCTGTTTACTGGGAATATTTCGATCGGGAGTCTGAAACAGGGACCTGGAATAATCATGTAGAATTAGGCCTTTGGGCCGATCTCATGATTTTGGCACCACTTACCGCCAATACCATGGCCAAGATTGCTCAAGGGCAGTCAGACAATTTTCTAATGGCCGTTTACCTTTCTGCGAAATGCCCGGTATATTTTGCCCCGGCCATGGATCTGGATATGTATAAACATCCAGCCACCCGCGAGAATATCCAAAAATTAGAGTCCTTTGGTCATATCCTTATCCCAGCTGAAAAAGGCGAATTAGCCAGTGGCTTGGAAGGTGAGGGGCGCATGGCTGAACCCGAAACTATTGTTGGAGCTGTAATTTCAGACCTCGAGTCCAAGGCACCTTTGCGCAATAAGCTAATCGTGATAAATGCTGGCCCAACTTATGAGGCTATCGATCCGGTGCGTTTTATCGGCAATCGCTCTTCTGGTAAAATGGGGATGGCCTTGGCTGAAGCCGCCGCGAATTATGGTGCTCGGGTACAATTGATATTGGGCCCAAGTAGTCAGGATTCTAATAATCCTGCTATCAATATTAAAAGGGTGGAGAGCACTCAAGAAATGTTTGAGGCCACCACTGCTGCAGCTCAAAATGCAGATTGGATTATCCTAAGTGCCGCGGTATCGGATTACCGTCCGAAAAACCCAGCTAATCAAAAGATAAAGAAGAGTGATGGCGGCATGCTGCACCTAGATTTGGTGGAAAACCCGGATATCCTGAAAAGTATTGGACAGGCGAAAAAGGACTATCAATTAGTGGTAGGTTTCGCCCTTGAAACAGAGAATGCTGAGGCGAATGCCCAAAAGAAACTAGATACCAAGAACTGTGATTGGATCGTTCTGAATCAGGCTGACGATAAGGCCAGAGGTTTCGGACACGATACGAATGAGGTCTTAATGATCAGCCGTAAAGGCCAACGCGAAAAACTTGAATTAAAACCTAAGAAGGAATTAGCCTATGAAATTTTGGATCGGCTTATTAAGCATCATACTGCTTAGCCCCAGCCTGCAAGCCCAGGAATTGAATGCCCGGGTACAAGTGCTTACTCCAAATATTCAAGCCACGAATAAACAGCTGTATACCACTTTGGAAACAGCAATTCGGGAATTTCTGAATAACCGTAAATGGACCGAAGAAAGCTATTCATTGGAAGAGCGTATCGACTGCCAGTTCGTATTAACTATTAATTCGCGCAGCAATAATACCTTCAGTGGTCATTTGCAGATTTTTTACAGTCGACCCATTTTCAATTCAGATTATGCTTCTCCGATTTTAGTGCATCGCGATAATGATGTGAATTTCGAATACCTGGAATTCGATCGTCTGGATTTTGCACCCAATAGCTTTATCTCGAATCTCACCAGTATTTTGGCCTATTATGCCTATATCGTAATTGGCTTGGATCATGATAGTTATGCGCCCATGAGTGGTACTGATTATTACAATAAGGCTCAGAATATTGTAGGAAATGCTCAAACCAGTAATTACGGAGGTTGGGACAGCTTTGGGGGCAGTAATAAAAACCGCTACTGGCTGGTAGACAACTTGATTAGTCCAGCCTTCGATAATTTCCGTACCTGTTTGTACACCTATCACCGTCAAGGTTTAGACCTGATGAATGATGCCTCCAAAATTCGCACGGCGAAAATGAATATCAAGGAAGCATTAAAGAGCTTAAAAAAGGTGAATGACCAAAGACGTAACAGTTTTCTGCTGCAATTATGGTTTGATGCCAAGCAAGCGGAAATCGTGAAAATCTTTAGTGACGGGGCTTCCATACCAACAGCCGACCTCAAAGAAGTGCTGATTGAGTTAGACCCTAATAATGCTTCGGAATATCAGAAAGTAGGTCAGGGCGGTTAAGTATTTTAGCGGCATGTTACAGCACCTCAGGATTTCCAATTTTGCCTTGATTGAGAAACTCGATCTGGATTGGCAAACAGGCTTTACCACAATTACCGGCGAAACCGGCGCTGGAAAATCAATTCTTTTAGGAGCTTTAAACCATTTGCTGGGACAGAGAGCAGATTTGAAAGCCCTGAAAGATCCTGAGCAAAAATGTGTGATTGAAGGTCTCTTTCAGATTCCGGATCCATCCTATAAAAGCCTTTTCGAAAGTCTGGATTTGGACTATGAGGCTGAAACAATTATCCGTCGTGAGATTTTACCCAGCGGTAAATCCCGGGCCTTTGTAAATGATAGTCCGGTGCGTTTGGAAAGCCTGTCCCAATTGGCTCAACGCCTGATAGATATCCACAGTCAACACGATACTTTATTATTGAATGATGCTAATTTCCAGCTCGATCTCATCGATAGTTTTGGATCGCATCAATCTTTATTGCAAGAATATCAGCAGGCTTTTAAGAATTGGCGCAAAGGCCAAAAGCGAATTGCTGAACTCGAAGCACAAAACCGGGAAGAGGGCGGAGATTTGGATTATCTGGAATTTCTACACCAAGAATTGGTGGATGCCAAATTAGTCCCTGGTGAAGTGACAGATATTGAAGCGCGTCTGGAAATTCTGGAGCATTCTGGAAAAATTGAATCGGCCCTGGCTTCGGTTCAAGAAATGGCGGATGCCAATCCCTTGGGATTAAGTGAAATGCTCCGGCAAATGCGCCAGGAATTGCGATCCATTGCCAATTTGGATAAAAAGTTAGGCAGCTTTTCGGAGCGCGCTGAAAGCCTCTTTATCGAATTTGAAGATTTGCGTCAGGAATTGGAGCTCTACCAATCTGAAGGCAATTTCGATCCCCGCGAAAAAGAACAATTGGATGAGCGCTTAAGTCAGTTGATCCATTTGCAACGCAAGCATCAAGCGGAAAGCGCAGAAGAGCTAATCGAAAAACGTGATGCTCTGGAAGCTAAGATGAGTGCCGCCGCCGATCGGGATATTGCTTTGGAAAAGGAAAAGGCCGAAGCAAGCCAATGGCAGGCTAAAACCGAATCTTTGGCTCAAGATTTACATGAGGAGCGCCAGAAATTGAAAGCTCCCTTGGAAACGCAGGTGTTGGACTTATTAGCAGAATTAAACCTGGCTAATGCCCGATTTGATATTTCCATTGAAGTGCAGGAGACATGCGACAATAATGGCCATGACCGAGTGAATTTCCTTTTTTCGGCCAATCCTGGTCAAAAAGTGCAGTCCTTACAAAAGGTAGCCTCCGGTGGTGAATTATCGCGGGTAATGCTAGCCCTTAAAGCGATCTTAGCGCGTTCTCGCAGTTTGCCCACCATCATCTTTGATGAGATCGATACCGGAGTAAGTGGTGAAACGGCACATAAGATTGGGGAGATTTTAAAAGGCATGGGTAGCTTTATGCAAGTTATTGCCATCAGCCACTTGGCCCAAATCGCCTCTAAAGGCAGTCAGCATTATTTAGTGCGCAAAGAAAGTGAGGCGGATAATACGCGCACAGAGATACGACCACTCAATGAACAGGAGCGTTTGAACGAAATTGCCCGCTTATTGGGAGGGGATAAATTGACTGATGCGACCTTGGCCAATGCGCGGGAACTCATTCAAGGTGCCTGAGCCCTTGTAATATCGAGGCATTCGCTTATTTTTAACCTCCTGTAATGAAGAACGCATGAAGAAAATTGCACTTTTAGGCTTGAGCCTCCTGCTGATAGGCGCCTGTAAAAAGGATTCAGACACTGATGGTACTGATGGCGGTAATGGAGGAGGTAGCTCTTCTGGAATGCAAGCCTATATTGGGATTGAAGGAACTTCTCCCAATGGAATCAGTAGTTTGGCGATGTACAATGTGACCAATCAAACGATTGAGAACAATGTATTCCGCAAGGCCAATATCAATCCTATGGGATCACAATTAAGTGATATGATGTTGGATAAGTCTCGTAATCAATTGGTTTTAATCGTACCGGGCTCCAATAAAATCGTATTTGTGGATGCCAAGACTTTGAAGATTAAATTCCAAACTCGAGATCTACTGCAAATCCGGAAAGTAGCTAAGGTTTCTGACAATCTCTATTATGTTACCTGTCCCGAATTACCTGGTTATTATGTGATTAACGCTAATAATGGTAATGTAGTGGATGAAATTACCTTCGATGTAGGGGTTAATCAAACTGAAATTGCGGTTTGGGAAGACTTAGCCTTCATTTGCAATAATGGGAGCCCGATGTCAAAAGACAGTACCGTGAGTATTGTGCGTACAACCGAAGATACTTTGGTAACTAATTTAATCGTGGGCCATTCACCCAACAGTTTTGTAATCGATGCGTCTAATCATTTGTGGATTCTTTGCAGTGGTGATTTAAATGTTGCCGATCCTACCCAAAGTGGTACCGGTTCTTTGTGGAAGTACAATTTGGATACTATGTACCGTGACATTGATTCCGGTTGGGCGATTACAGCCGATACAGTGATGTACTTTGTTGACAATCAATTACGTCCGCATTACCTTACCCATGATGAGGCAGGGGGTAATTTGTACTATATCACCAATTTACCGACCGGAGATATTGCGGTTACTAATACCAGTATTAAAGCTTTGAATGAGAACCCAATAGTAGAGGATAACTTCTATGCGCTGGCTTTCGATCCCATTAATTTGGAATTATACGGAATGCGCACCCCTGATGATATTGAGAAGAACGGGGCCCTACAGATCTTTGATCCGGTAGGTAACAAGAAGACCAGCATTACCATTGGGGTAAAACCCAACAATGTCGTCTTTAAATAATCTCAGTTTTGATTTAAAACCTTTAAAACCGCTTAAGGCGGAGCTAAAGGAAAAGATACAAGCAGAAAAGTCCGGGCAGAAATTAAACTTTCAGCCCAGGGCTTTTTTTCAGTTTTTCACTTGGCTAAATCGAGTTCAGGGGAAAAAGCAGGCTCAATTGCTGAATATTGATATTCTCAGCTTTGCCGGTGATCATGGTATAAATGCTGAATTCTCAACACCTCGTTTTCGCAGTGGTGAATTTTTAATGGATGCCATGCGGCAAGAAACCATGCCCGAATTATGGAAGGGGAATTTGAGCCTTCAACATTTTTGGGTAGATCTGGGAGTTGATTATGCCTTTGAGTCGAATATCAGCTATTGGCTAAATCACAATAACAAATTAATTAATAGTAAGATAAAAGCTAGAACCGAAAGTTTTAGTTCATATCCTGCAATGACCGATGATGAGCTCGCCGAAGCCTTTTACAGCGGTCGGAAATTAGTGGATAGAGCCCATTATCAAGAAAAGGATCTGCTGGTTTTACACAGTTTAGGGGAAGGGCAAATCTTTAGTGTTTATGCTTTGGCCTGGGCTTTAAGTATTAGTGATGCCAAAGCCTGGACTAAGTATTTACCAGCTTGGTTAGGTCAGGAGGTAGAACAGGAAATTCAGCGTCTGGCCAAAAAACATCCTATTAGTCATAATCCCTTTACCAATCTCTGCTTTTACGGAGGATTTGAAACCGTGGCCCTTTGTGGGGCGATTATCCGAGCGGCAGAAAAAGGTATTCCCTTTCTGCTAGCGGATCCTATGGCGATTATTGCCTGGCAGTATGCGGCTAAGATTGTTCCTGGAGTAGAGCAATATGGCTATGCTGTGGGAAACTTCGCAGAGCATTTAAGCAAAGACTACGGTTCCTTTAAGGAAAACATGAGCTATACCGCTAGTGGGAGGGAATGGTATCCCTTTATTTGGAAGATGCAGCAGGAATTGCGCCAGTTTAATGCTCAATAAAAAAAGCACCCCTAAGAGGTGCTTTCAATATTCTTTATCGATATAATCTGGATACTAAGCTCTAATGCGCTCCAGGATAGGCTTGCCTTCGGTTAAACGATAGGCTGCTACGATTACTATTCCGTAAAATACGGTTCCCATTACTTGATTGAATAAGAAAGGTAAACCTGCAACATAAGAGCCTATTAGGCCATTAACATTTTGTGGGTAAGCAGGGTTTCCTAACCATACACCGAAATTGGTAAGCAAGAAGAATAATAAAGTTCCGCTAATACCACCTACAATTACGTGAGCCCATTTAGAGCTACCAAAATTTAATACGCCTAAGAGGGCGATTAATAAGTAAGAGCTGTATAACCATCCAGCGCCCTGGGTGATTAAAGTGAAGCCCATATAAGAATAGAGGGTATTGTTAATGATAAAGTCGCTTACAAATAAGATAAGCATAGGGAAGAGGAGGGCCTGGTAGCGTTTACCAAAGAGCATTCCACCGGTAAAAACAACCGCAGTCATAGCGGTGAAATTAGGCCAGGGAGCAATCAAACGGCTGCCAATGGCAAGGACAAATAGGATCGCTAGGTAGATCAGTTGTTTCTTCATGTTTTATACTTGAGAGCACAAAGTTAAGAAGCCTAAAGCAAAATCAAGCTTCCGGACGGTATTCTCTAAAGCTTCGATCGCGATAAAAGATGATTATGCGGTCAATTTCCTTTTCTGGCACTGGATTAACATTTGTATATACATTTGTTAATTCGGAATCACGCTTTTCTTTTGGGTACTCAGGCTCTTGTTTATCAGTAGGTTCAGTCTTAGGATTATCAATAGTGTCTTTTACAGCATAAGGAATGGGAGCTCCACTGGGTTCTGATACATAGCGAGCACCAGGAGGTAGGCCAAAAGAGGAATAGGCGGCTTCATCCTCACTACTTACTTGCTTAGCTTTATCTACTTCTTTAGGTTCCTTAGGATCTATAGGCACTTTAGGTTCATTGGCTTTATAGTCCTTTAATTGTTGATCTTCATACATAGAGCCCTTACCATTTAATAAATAATCGAGATTTACATTTGTATATACATTTGTAATCTGTTGAATAAGGTGTAAAGAAGGGTTATTTCTACCGCTCAATACGTGACTAATGATAGCAGGGGCAACGTCTATGCTTTGAGCGAAGTCCTTATTACTTAAACCCTGATCAGCAATTAACTCCTTTATCCTAGCGGCAATTTCTTCCATAAAAAAAAGACTTTACTACAAATGTAATAAAGTCTTTCGAAATGTTAATGTTAAGCTTTTTCGGAAGCTTAAACTAAGCTTTAATAGATTGGCTTAAAGTTACTGAAAATCAATGCTTAAAAATATGAATTAACAAATGAGAATACTTATGTATATCACTCACTTAGGGACCAGGAGTAGATTTGTTCGCCTTCGCTATTGTAATAGATCAGTACCAGCTTACGAGCTTTGCGCTTTCCGCTGATGTTCATTACCGCGAAATTGCGTTCCTGAATTAAGGAACCTTCCACGCGGTAGTCATTTTCCTCAGTCACCTGATGTGCTGCCCCGCTGGTTAAAGGCGAAACCGTGAACTCATACACCCAATTGCCATTAGGTAACTGTAATTTATCTACTTCGCTATGGTGACGGTCGCCACTGATGAAGATCACATTCTTAATATCCTCATCATTTAGGCGCTTGAGGATATAATCACGCTCTTCTTCGTAATTGCTATGGTTTTCGAATACTTGGGCGGTGTTTAAGAATTGCCCACCGGTTAAAACGAATTTAAAGGGCGCATGACTTTGTTTTAGGAGGTCAATCATACGATCAATCTGCTGGGTTCCAAAAATCTGCTCAGGATGCTCCTCGCTTGGCTCGGTGCGGTAAAAGCGGTTGTCCATCATTACAAAATCACAGTCTCGGTAATTAAAGGCACTAAAGGTGCAAGGCATATCACGGTATCCAAAACTGGGATTGGGCCAAAAGAGCTTAAACATCTCCAGGGCCAAATCGCGATGGATCCAGGAGCCATTGGCGTCATTTGGGCCGAAATCATGGTCATCCCAAATCGCATAATTATTACAAGAGGCCATTAGCGCCTGCATTTCCTCAATAGAACGGGTATGGGTGTAGCGGTGGATGTATCCAGAGCGCGTCCACCAATCAGCATCACGTAAATAGATATTATCGCCCAACCAAAGCATGGCATCCGGCTTTTGCGATTCTATACTCTTGAATATCTGATAATCGCCACCATACGGAGTGCCTGGCCGATCGTAGGCTTCTTCATTAATATAGGTACAGCTTCCCATGGCAATAGAGAAGGCAGGAGGATCAGTGCGATAATCCCATAAGGGTTCGGTATCGAACTCCAGGGGGAATTTAAATTTTTGGTTTTCATCGTCGACCATCACTTCGTATTCGTAAATGGTGCCGGGCTCCAAATTGCGGAGGTAGAGTTTGGCGGTATTCCCGGTATTTGCAGAGGTGCTCACCAAGTCGGTTTCTTGCTTTTGTTCGGGACTGTTTTGGGGCCAGTAATTGAGTTTAACTGAGCCTTTATCGCGGAGCTGTACCCAAATTAGGGCTTCTTTCATTTCCGCATAACCTAATAGTGGTCCGCTTAAAACCTTATTAGATTGAGCCACAATAGTTAAGGATAGTATACTTAAAGCTATACTAAATGCTAATCGTTTCATTTTATAACGGTTTAAGTGACCGAAAATAAGCGTAAAAAGCGGATTGGCTTAAGCTTTAACTTAATCTTAATCCCGTTATTTGTAAGAGTGCGAGTTTACAGCCCTTTTTGATAGATTTCTACTATGCAATTCTCTACTCAAAACTCTAATAATACTAGCCTAAAATCTTTGGTTCCGGAGCGACGATGGTTGCGCCTGGAGCACCTGAATGACTTATGGGCTTTTGTGGGAAATCACGAAGATTTTCAAATTGAATCTATTGGCCACAGTGAAGAAGGTCGGGACTTGAAGGTGATTCTCTGGGGGAAAGGCCCGAAACGAATATTTGCTTGGACCCAAATGCATGGCAATGAGCCTACCGCGACCTTGGCTTGTGCCGATTTGCTACAGGATTTAGTTTCAGATCCTGAATTAATGGCACTGGAATCCAAAATCGAAGTGGCCTTAGTTTTAATGTTAAATCCGGATGGAGCCGAGCGCTTTCAAAGGCGCAATGCCCTGGGGATTGATTTAAACCGAGATGCTGTAGCCCGCTGCAGTGCTGAGATTAAGGCCTATTTCAATTTCCTGGAAGCCTTTAAACCTCAGTGGGCTTTTAATCTGCATGATCAGCGAAATATTTTTAGTGCCGGAGCCAGTGAGCATTGCGCTACCCTAAGTTTCTTGGCACCTTCAGCGGATGAAGAGCGCAGTATCCGTTTGGAGCGCAAGGTGAGTATGCAAATGATTGCCGCTATACATCAAAAGCTGGAAGACAGTCTTAGTGGACATTTCGGGCGATATAGCGATGAATTTTATCCTCGTGCTTTAGGGGATAACCTCATGAAATTGGGTATTCCTAATGTTTTATTTGAAGCCGGTCATTTTCCTGGAGATCGCTTCCGCCGAAAGGCTCGAGAGCTCAATTACCGTGGTTTAAAAGAAGCCTTGCATTTGGTTGCCACTGATGCCTGGGAATTGGTAGATCCCGCCTTATATCATCTAATTCCTGAAAACAAAAGCCATTTGCGCGACCTTATATTTAGAGATCTGCAATTTGGTAATTGCCGTTTAGACCTGGCTCTGATGGAGCAAGAGGTGCCGAATAAAGAAAGTGGGGAACTGGAGATTAAATTTCGCATTGATGATATTGGCGATCTCAGTCATCTCCATGGTATTCAAGAATATAAAGGCGGAATATTGGCATTTGAAGGGGATTTCAATCAGGATGCCTTAGCCAATGGTCGGATCCAAAGTGAACGTGAATTTGTATTTAAACATGGCTATTTACAAGAGCATTAATCCTTATAATCAAGAACTTATAGGGGAATTCCCCGAAGATTTATCGACAGAGCTGGAAGCCAAAATCGCAGCCGCCCACAGTCTAAGTCCTTTAGAGGATCATTATTCATTTCCCATCCGCCGAAAGGCCGTCCAAAATTTAGCTGGCCTCTTGCGTGAGCGTAAAACTGAATTGGCCGTGCATATTTGCGATGAAATGGGCAAGGTGCTTAAGGAAGCGGAGGCCGAAGTGGAAAAATGTGCCTGGCTTTGTGACTATTATTATGAAAAGAGCCCCGAATTTTTAGCCGATCAAAAGCTGGATTTAGGCGATGCCCAGGCGATTCGTCGCTATGAAGCCTTAGGAGTGATTTTAGGCATTATGCCCTGGAACTTCCCACTGTGGCAGGTTTTCCGCTTTGCGGTGCCAGCTATTTTAGCGGGAAATCGGGTTTTATTGAAGCATGCTCCCAATTGCAATTTAAGTGCAGATGATCTCCAGAGCATATTTGATGATGCAGGCTTGCCTGTGGCTGCTTATTCTGCTGTGCGACTATCCAATGAAACGGTAGCCGAATTGCTCACAGATGCACGCATTAAAGGTGTAAGCCTTACCGGTAGTGAAAAAGCTGGGCGTACGGTAGCTGAGATTGCAGGCCGTGAGTTAAAGCCTCAGGTTTTGGAATTAGGTGGATCCAATGCCTTTATCCTTCATTCCAGTGCTAAGGTGAAAGCCGCGGCTCAACTGGCTTCCAGCGCTCTTTTATTAAATGCCGGGCAAAGCTGTATTGCTGCTAAGCGCTTTTTGGTGCATGAATCCTTGTATACCGAGTTTATCCAAGAATTGAAAGCAGTGTTTTCTAATTATAGCATTGGTGATCCCAAGGCATCCAGTACTAGTATTGGTCCTTTGGCACGCCCCGATTTAAAAGCCAATGCCCTGCGTCAAATTGAAGAAAGTCTGGCTCAAGGTGCGAAATTGGAGCTAGGAGGGAAGGGTGATGGCAATCTTTTGGAGCCCACCATTTTAAGTGGGGTAAATCCGGATATGACCGTTTTTAAAGAAGAGGTATTTGCGCCCATCGCCTCAATCATGAGCTATGCCGATTTTGAGGAAGCGATTGCCATTAGCAACAGCAGTCGCTATGGTTTAGGGGTGAGCCTTATTGGTGAGGACCGCGATTTTATGCTTAGTCAGGCTTCCCGATTTGAGGAAGGCGCGGTATTTATCAATGACCTGGTAAAAAGTGATCCGCGCTTGCCTTTTGGAGGCGTGAAGAATTCCGGTTATGGTCGCGAATTAGGTCCGGAGGGCATCCATTCCTTCTGCAACCTGAAAACCATTTACCTGAAAGGGGATTAAAGGATACGCTTGAAAATATAGAACAAGAAGAGAATCAGGATAATACCGATTAAAACATAGATACTACCATTGTAATGGAGTTTATGCAATTTGAGATCCTTGCGATAGCTCCACACCAGATAGCCAATAAATACGAACATAAAGATGCCGGCGAAAATCCAGTGACCGGTAGTGATATTTTCCATAAGACTAAATCTTTTGCAAAGTAAACCATGAAAAAGCAAATTTCCGCCGTTGAAGCCTTCCACAATGCTTTTCGCATTGAAAACCGTTATGCACCCACTGCTGATATTGATGAAAAAACGCAGCTCTTGCGCTATAAATTAATGCGGGAAGAAAATGAAGAATACCTGGAAGCCGCTCAGAATGGGGATTTGGTGGAAATTGCCGATGCCCTGGGGGATATGCTCTATATCCTTTGTGGCACCATTTTAAGTCATGGTATGCAGGATAAAATTGAAGAGGTATTCGACGAAATTCAGCGTAGCAATATGTCGAAATTGGATGCCAATGGCGAACCTATTTACCGGGAAGACGGCAAGGTGCTGAAAAGTGATCAATACTTTAAGCCCAATATTAAGGCTATTCTCGATCGGGATTAGAGTTTTTGTACTGCATCTACCAGGCGCTGCGCAATAGCGGCTTTGCTGTAGGATGCTTCCATCTTTTGGCGGGCTTTGTGGCCTAAGGCGCTTAATTCATCGCGATGATCGCGTAGGTATAGAATTTTATCGGCTATGGCTTGCGGATTAGCTTCGGCGGTGAGTACATCTGTACCCGGCTCAAAAACCTCCCGTAAACCCGGACTGTCTTTAGTGAGGATGGCTTTTCCGGAGGCCGCATAGTGATAGAGTTTATTGGGTACTACCAAATCAGCTTTGAGTGATTCACCAAAAACGCCGAGGGCCAGATCGAATTTGGCAATTTGCGCAGCTAATTCATCGTAGGGAATCCAGCCTTTGAAAATATCCAGAGATAAACCGCGATCAGCAGCTAATTGCCGCGCTTCCTCATATTGATGACCGGTTCCTAATAAGGTGAAATTAAGGTCTTTCTCCTCCTTGAGTAGGGCTATGGCCTCTATGATGCTTAAAACTCCTTGTAAGGGCACGAAAGTGCCGTAAAATCCCACTTCGAGCGTATCATCCTTTTTGGGGTAATGGGCTGGGAATTCCTCCAAATGCACACCCACGGGTACCACGGCCTTAGGCAAGGAGGAGGGGAGTCTCAAGGTTTTCTCGAAATACTGCAGATGGGCAGCGGTATCGGCTAGGAGGAGATCACAATTTCTAAAATCCCGAAAATCGATCCACCATTTTTGGGGAGCTTTCCAATAATGGCCATAGTCGACCACCTTGGTAAGGTAGCGGGAAATTAGGGGATCAAAAACCACTGGGGCCTGGGCATAGCGACGTACAAAGCTCAGGTCGCGATGACGAAAGGGTGGCACCAGAACCACATCAGCCTTTAAACTAAGATCCCGAAGCACCTGGCCGTATTTCGGCTGGCGTTCGGGAATCTTATAATACTGTACATCATGCCCCAATTCCTTTAAACCTTCGGCCAAAATATAGGTGCGGTTGTAAGTAAAACCATCCTTGGCGGCGAAGAGGAACTGCATGAAAGGAGAGAGGTTAGTGCTTTTGCATTTTGGTTTTAAGCTTGCGGATTTGTCCTTTAAGCTTGTCTACTGCATCATGCACGGCTTTTTCGAAAGAAGCATCGTGACTTTCGGCGAAGAGATCATTGCCGGGAATATTCAGCTTGATTTCTGCTTTTTTGTTTTGATTCGCTTCGTCCTGAATCAGTTTCAGGTAAACTTCCGCACCTACGATTTGATCGTAGTACTTGTGCAATCCACTTACTTTTTCTTCAGTAAAGGAGAGCAACTCTTCTGTAGCTTTAAAGTCTACAGTTTGGATATCCCATTTCATAGGTATTGTTTTGATTTAAGCCTGCAAAGATAGACTTGGCATTAAATTAGCACGAAGCCTTTTTAAAATAGTATAAATACTAGTTTTGCATCAAAAGCCAAATTCAACATGAAACGACTTATTTTTCTAGGAGCGATGTTAATCGGTTTTTCCGCAATAGCCCAGGAGAAGCCGGTAATTTCCTCAGCCGTAATTGCCATAGACCGTAACAACGATTTAACTGCCGCTAAGGGTTATATCGATGAGGCCCAGACCATTATCAGTGGTAAATCACTTTCCGAGGTGAAGGAAAAAGACCTGGCCAAGTTCTATTACTACAAAGGTTTGATCAACTATCGGGTGCATATTAACGATGACCCAGCGATCCAAAAATTGGATGCCAATGCTTTGGATAAAGCAGTGGAAGGTTTCAGCCAATTGCTCGATTTGGAGAAAAAAATCGGGAAAGAGCGTTACACTACCGAAGCTAAACAGCAACTAACTGCCTTATCAACCTCTTTTGCGAATCGCGGTATTAAAGCCAGTCAGAATAGTGATTTCGAAGGTGCCTACGCTGATTTCTTGAAATCTTACGAGATAAAAAAGAAATTCATGAATAGCATCGATACCAGCATGTACTACAATGCTGCTTTGATGGCCCAGAACATGAAAGCCAATGAAAAGGCCATTCCTATTTATAAGGACCTTTTAAATATGGATTACCACGGTACTCGTTTTTATGCGGTATCAGTGGAAACAGGGGACACCATGGATTTTGCCAGCGCCCAACAAATGGAAATGTTTGTGAAAAACGAACAAGTGACTAGTCCCAAATCTGAGGGAGATATTCGTCCTAATCTTTACAAAACCGTTGCTTATTTATCACTCGCCGAGGGTGATACCGCGGGATATACCAAAACCATCCAGGAAGGACGGGTAAAATTCCCAGAGAACTTAGATTTGATTATTGCCGAATTACAGTTGTTCTTCGACAATAAAGAATACGACAAAGCTCTTGCTAACTTGGATAAGGCTATTGCCGCGGACCCCAAGAATCCTTTGATGTATTACAATAAGGGCGTAATTCTGCAGAATGAGATGAAGCGTACCAACGATGCTTTGGCCGCTTATGAGAAGACTTTGGAAATTGATTCCAATTATACTGATGCTTTGTATATGACCAGTATCATTTATATCGACAGCGCCAACGCCGTGGTAGCCAAGATGAATGATTTGCCTTACAATGCCACCAAGAAATACAATGCTTACAAGAAGCAGAAGAATGAAATCTTTAAAACGGCATTACCATATTTAGAGAAAGCCTACAAGAAAAACGAAGAGGATCCGCAAGTGAAGATTGCTCTGAGTCAGGTTTATCGTTCTTTAGAAATGTACGATAAGGCAAAAGCCGTAATGGGCGAATAAGAATTCAGGAGAGGAGATTTTGATGATCTCCTTTCTTTTTAGAAAAGTTATTTGACATAATATTAATTATAGGGTACATTGTAGTATCAAAATCTACGTTGGTACACCAACTATGCAAGACGCGATTTTAAGATCAATTTCTTCATAAACTGGAGCCTCTTCATATATTGCTGTAAGGATCTCAATATTGAAGTCAATTTTTCGGATTTCGTTTGGAGTAATTAAATCATGGAGGTTAAACACCTTTCTTCTATCCTTATTACGAGATCTCTTATCATCAATGTATGGCTGTAAAAAGTCAATCCAAGTTTTTGAGAATGCTTCAATGTCTATATGGCTTTCATTTCTATCAAATAGTCGTAATAATTTCTTAATAATAATCCGCTCTTCTTCTGAGATATTTCGTTGTTTGGATCGTTTCTCTAAAATTTGCTCTGCAACCCGTATAGCTCTTTTCTTCTTGGGTGAAAGTAACTCTAGCTCATTATCCTTTAAAAGTTGTATGTATTTACTTAAGTAGTGGTCACTCCACTCAATATCAAATTGTTTTTTGTTTTGGAGGTACTTTTTCAGTAAGTCACAGATAACGGGGAAATCAGTATGAATTGATTGGCTTTGTTTTGGTTCAATGAAATACCATTTTGGTGAATGATGTTTGTCACCATTCAAGGCTATAAAGCACCACTCTTCCGAGCTATCAACAAAACTGACCCCAGTTTTTAAAGACACATTCACATTTCTTAACTCATTGTATTCTTGAGTTGTAAGTAAGGCATTCTCGCCTTCTTTTAAATTGACTATTGAACGAAAACTATCTGTTATGCCTTCCCAAGAATCATCAGCTTTTTCATAGTCCTTAAATTCCTCAATAATTTCTTTAATAGACTCTGATTTTTTAAAATGTTTAAACTTGAGTTGATCGGGTATTTTAAAGTTAGAACCTATGGTGGAATGCACTAAATCGTTTAACTCCAAGAGCTTCTTATCCCCATTTAAAGAAAACACCTCAGTATCATCAGGCCAGTACATTTCAATCTTCGAGTAAGGTGTATCCATCCTGTCAACTCGGCCGAATCTCTGTTCAACTATTCGGATTACACTTGGTAAATCCAAAAGAGTGACTGCAGAAGCTTTTTGCAAATCAACCCCTTCCGACATTTTATCCGAGCAAAGGGCTATTATTCTTTCTTCATTTTCTGAAAGTAAATGAAATTTATCTAAGACTTCATCTGATTCTCTCTCAGTTTCCCCGGTCGCTAATAAGACTTTGGTCTTAGGCGAATGCTTTTTAATTAAGTACTTGAGGTAGTTTAGCGTGATCAAGCAACTGTCAAAAGCTATAACTTTTTGATGTTTATTCAGCTGCTCAATTAGCAGTTTAGCTTTGCCTTTTTCTCTTTCATTTGATAGCTGTTTTGCTAGGTTGGCAATTTGCAAATAAAGAGCTTTCTCCTCCTTGCACGCTTGAATGTATTCATCAATGTTTGTAAACCAATTCGGGAAATCACAGTTTTTAAAATCATTACTAATCCGAGGCTTAGCATTTCTATCAATAAAAGAGTCAAGTATCTTGTTTTTTACCTTGTTAAATTGCTTTTTCTTATATTCAAAATTTTCAATTTTTAATGCATCACCTGCGCCTAAAATATGCTCAATTAATGCCATTTTAGAGGAACGTAAGCGGTACCTTATCATATAAATGGAAAGATGTTTTGCAGCTAAAAAACGTCTATCTATGTAAGCTTGCTTTTCGTCCTCTGATATAAAGAAATTGGAATTATTGATTTGTTTGAGATAGCTAATCCCTTTTAAATTAGCGCATAACTCGTTAATTTTCTGAGCTATATCCTGGTCCGCTTTAGTTTCGTTGGTTTGATACGGTACTGGAATTTGCTCCGGAAATTTGCATGTATCACCAAGTGCATTTTTGTATAAATGAGGCTCTTGATCAATTTGTTTATTTATTTCACTCTTTGTTCTTCGAACAGTGAATCTACTAATGAATTGCTTAAGATTTTTAATGTCATCTTCTTGCCTCAAGTCTGGTCTAGCCTTCAGTTTGCGGAAGGATTCAAAGCTTTCGTCATCTAAATTGTCTACATCTAAGAGCTCAACTATTTTCAAAAGATCATCTATCTTTTTATTAATTGGAGTTGCAGTGATCAATACTTTGTAATCGGCATTATTTTTTCTAATTGCTACACTTCTCTTAGACTTAATATTGAGATAGTTGTGAGCTTCATCAACGGCGAGAATATTAGCGAGGTTTAAATCTTCTTCAGCATCTCTTAATGATTTAAGTTTACCATTACTCAGCGTACCATTGGAAATTTGATTATTAGAAATTGTGGCCAGACCTTTAAATTCCTTCTTCCATTTGTCAATTACGAGGGGAGGACAAACTATGACTGAATTATCCATTTCTTTCCTTCCATTCTCCCAAAGCCAATTTTTAAGAGCAAGAATAATGGTAGAACACATCTTCGTTTTTCCTGCTCCGGTTGGGTCGGCTATCAGAACATTAGCATTTTCCTGTAAAATGGAGAGTGCTTGCGCTAACCCTCTTTTTTGAGTAGGCCACAATTTAACATTTTCCAACTTGCTACTGAGCATTCCAAAATCTGACAACCAGCCACCCTCTATTACTTCATGAATCGCTCTGGCTAGTGCTTCCTTCCAGCCTACAGGTTTAATCAGGTTTTCAAGAAGGTCAATTATATCATGGTATGGTGTAGCCTTTTTAAAATAATTTTCGGCAATAAGCTTGATGTCCTCATGAACACTTGGGTGATCGTCCATAAGGACTCGATAGTTAGCCTCGGTTTGTTTTAATAATCCGTTATTACTGAAGTTGGAAGAACCAAGCATTGCCATTTTGTGACTTACATAAATCTTTGCATGGAGCTTGTTGAAAAATCTTACCTGAACTCTGTGGGATTTTATTTTTTCAATCAGGTTAATAACACTCCCTCCTTGTAAAATAGAAAGTCCTTTTTTTAACCAGTACTCTTTGATCTCTTTGTCAAGTGGCTTAATGTGGTACCGTTTTCTACCTCTAAAATTTGGATCAAAGCCGAGTACTATTCGAATTACTCTGATATTGTTATAATCATCTTTTCCGAAAGTGTCTATTAATTGAGAAAGTGATGTGTACCCAGTTAGTAAAATAAATTCCTTGGCTACAGTTAAATCTCCCATCAATATATCACCAACTCTTTTGTTTACTTCCTCAATGTTTAATGGGAAAACCTCTTGTAAGGGCCATCTCGTATATGGCTCAATCGGCTTCTCAAAATCTAAAGTAAATTGAGAGTTTTCTTCTCTTTTATTAGGGGCATCACGCATTTATATGTTCCGATTTTGCTGTACTTTTTCGCTTTTAAGGAGACTCAATGGGTTTCACCTAAGTTGACAACATTCTCCCTCCCGAACCAATCGATGGCTTTATCGATGACCGCTTGGCTAGGATCGCAATAATAAACCGCTAGACGTTCTTTAGCTCTTGTGCAACAGACGTAGAAAATCTTCCGACTACGCTCAAGTACGCTGGCTTTATCCGTTCTGTTTGTGAACAGATACTCAAAATTGTAATTGTTCCATCCCCCATTGTCTAGGATGACCAGGACATTATCAAATTCCGTCCCCTTAGTTTTATGTTGAGTTGAAAATGGAGTGCGACCTTCCAAATATTCATAAAGTGCTTGTAATTCTTTGAAGGGAACTTTTATCACCTGGTCGTATACGTACTTCTGATTTTCAGCGAATCTTTTCAATTTGTCATCTATCAGGCAGATTCCATAATCATTTGCTTCTTGAATGACTTCTTCGATTGTCTTTTCCCCAACATTAACGAGACTATCAATTTTATTTTTAAGGTTTCGTTTTTCGGACACCCTACCTAGTTTTCCCTTATAATCAGTAGCCTTTAAAAACTCGTAGTATCGCTCGTTTTGGTAAAGCCAAATGATTTCTTGTAGACGATATAGATGCCGGATCAGGTTATCCCGTTTGCTGCCTTTTTTGTTTAAGTCGTTTTCGTCCTGTTTTTTATCATCAAGCAGTTGATCCTTATCTACATAAACCTTTGAAAAAACTTCGAAATTCATATCCATGGCTACCTTATAAAGGTTTTTATTTTTTTTGATAAAGTCTTGCTGCTTTGGTGCTGGTTCGACCATTTTCAAACCTTTTCCAGTTTTGCCTTCCTTCAATCGTTCAACTACTTCACCAAAGGTCATTTTACTTGGGTCCCATTCAACAGGATGATTCTTTATATGGTCCTTGATACGCTTCTTGTATTCAAGGATTTTATCCTTGTCATAAATATCCATCAAGGTTTGAAAACTTGCCTTATTTGCTATCAGGTTATGAGTAAGGTTTAACTCTTTGGTTTCTTTTGAGTTTGTAAAGTCCCAGGCCAAGTGGGCTTTTACATTATCGATATCTCCGGATGCTGAATAGAGAAAAGTGATCTCTCCTTCTTTCACCTTCCCTTCCGTCATGTTTGGAGCAGAATTATCTGTTGAATGGATCTGCACTAATCCGTCTGTTCTTAATTTGTTAGCCAGCTCATAAATGAGTTTTGGGTTTCTCCTATTCTGCCGCTTTTGAACCTCTCTTACCTGTCCTTCTTCGGTGCCTCTGTAATCATCTAGTCTCCCAATGCGCTTGTCATATATCGATTGCATGGCATCACCAAAAAAACCGATGATATTTCTTTTCTCGGTTAGCTTAAAGTGCTCCAGGAAAATGCGTACAACATCGATCTGGGTGTCTTGATACTCATCCACGAAAATGAACTTAAACTTGTCTTTGACCATATCCCCCAACTTTGGGTAGCGTTCAAAAACTCGATCGCTTAATGCAATGACTTCATCATGAGAAATTACGCCTTGACTAATCCTAGAGTATTCTTTGTATTGAATGCCATCTTCTAAGTTGTCGAAATAGTCATTTGGTACTGGATCAACACCATCCAATTTTATGACTTTTATTTCTTCTTCATTGGCCAATTCAACCAAACAAAGCTTGAGCTCTTTTTGAAAGTGTTTGATCTGGTCCCAAAGAAAATCGTGGATGGTGGTAACGTATAAATGCTCATGTCCCACCCTTTCCTCGATTTCTTTTACAGCGGCATTGGTATAGGTCATGCAAGCGATCATGGCACTTGGGTTTTCTTCAATGACTCTTTTTATGACTTCCACCAAGGTGTAGGTCTTTCCGCTTCCAGCTCCACCACTCAAAAGGAAGTTCCTACCGTTGTGAATATGATCGAAAATTTCCTCTATTTCAGTCATACCTTAACATCCCTTAACCAAGTGAGACCTTCTTTTATATAAGCTGGTATTACCCAATTGCTGAATTCAATACCTGTCGAATCTGTTTTACTATTGAGCAGTATCTCAATTGCGAAGGATGGTTTGCTGCCTATAGCCTTTTCAGCAAATTCATAGACATCGATCTCATCATTCCGAAAGCTTTTAAGGTGTTTCTGCGTAAGGGAGTCGAATTTGTTATTAGTGTCTTTAATAAATGCCTTGTTTACATGAAAGAAGGCATCTTCAAAGCTTCGAGCGTGGTACTCCTCACCTGCTTCATTCGCTTCTTGAGTTTGAAAAACGAGCTGAACATTACCGGTTGAGCTTACTTTCCATTTTTTACCCTCAGTTTCTTCTGTTTTTTCAACCCTCTTCTGATCCAGATTAAAACCTATTAATTCAGCAAGTGAATCGGTATTCAAGAAGAATTTCAATGAATAATTGGTGGAGAGCTTAGCTTTTGGATCGCTCACTTCACAGGCTTTTTTTGATTTATTTTCTGCAGAATCAATATCCGTGATTATCAGAGTCTTGAGTCCGATAAAATCGATGAATCTTTCGAATACATGAGAATAAGCTCCGACTTCTACGATTGAAATGTTTTGAGACAGTAACGGAGACTCACTTTCAGCTTGATCTATCTTTTTCATCATTGCCGGCAGGATGATTCGTTCCGTATCACCTTCAATGAGAATTGCTTTATCTGCAAAAAATAGTTCTGATTTGTTTAGAGTTAAATACTGCTTTAAGAACCTGTAATTTTCTTCTTCTCCTGCTGAATCATATTCCGATTCCAAAGCCATGAGGTTTTTGGCTATCACACTGGTGTCGCTCACTTTTTTTAGATACCGTATGTCGTTAAAATCGCTTTCGGAAGCAATGTGAGATGAGTGGGTTGTAATGACTGTTTGAAGGTTTCGGTTGGCCCCATCTTCCCTCTTGATACCTTCTTTTAATAACCCCTTTATGTTATTGATAAACACATATTGCATTTGAGGGTGTGTATGCGCTTCGGGCTCCTCGATAAACAGGAGGTTTATATCGGCCGGCACTTCATGTTTGGTTCTCTTAAATTCCTTCAAGAGAATTTCAATTTCGAAGATGATGCTGATCAAGTTCATGTAGCCCAGTCCATTGTAGTATTCAGGAAAAGAATGCTCTCCATGGCTATACATCACTGTGGTATTGCCTTTTAGTAAATCCCTATGCTGTAGTGTGGAATTAATACTGATCTTGGAATCACCTTCAGCTATACCTCCAAACTTGCTGACTTTATCCACTGTCTCCTTGAATAGCTTATCATATACTTTGGTCAATGCCAAATCAGTGTCTCCCAAGGCATCTTTAAAGTTGGCTATATGCTCATTTTGCTCGTCTGTTGCCTCGGTTTTCTCATAAATGCGCGAAGTCTGAAGAGAAAGCGTGCTGTTTTGTTCCTTGTTGGTAACATCTCGCCTTGCGCTAATAAACCGGAACTGAATTACATCTTTCAACGAAATGTTTTCGCTGATCAGGTCAATGAAAGACTTTCCATCCGGCTGTCCTGTGGTTTTGGAGCAAGACAAAGACTTTCTAGATAATTTGAAATAGTCGACCAGGTTTGAGTGAAGGAAATAGAATAGGTCGCGCGCCTGATACCCCTCTCTATTGGCCACCTTCTCCATTTCGTTAATTTCAAATTCAGCATAGTCGCTTTTCAATTGCTTCAAGGAAGCATGTTCCAATAATAGACCGAACTCAAGATTGATGAAATAGTGATCAGGGTCAAGGTCTGTCATAATACGGCTCAGATTGGCAAGGTTATCTGATTCAGCGTATCGTATCAACAAATTCAGCCTAATACCCAATGGAGTATACTTATCCTTATCTGGCAAGACTGATTCCACTTGCGTTTTAATCTCGCTTTTGAGATCTAGGTTAAAATCGTCAAAAGAAAATTTGTTTCGATCAGAGCCAGCCAAAAAACGATCCAGAGCTGTAAGTAATGAGGTTTTGCCGGTGTTGTTTTTACCGACAATCAATGAGAGATCATCTTCTAAATCGATGTAAAAGTCCCTTAAGAGTCTATAGTTCTTTATAAATACCTTGTCAATTTTCATCCAGATTATGATTTCATTCTATCAATGCAAAGCGATTGCCGGTAATGCTTTCTACTTATCCACCACAATCAACTCCACCCTACTACTATCCTCAGCCCCTTCCAGATAGGCAATCACCTGCACAGAGCCCACTAAGACGCTATCGAGGCAAGACACATTGAAAGAGGCTGTCTGATCATCAACGATTACAAATTCGGGAATGGAAAGGCTTGGACCATTTAATTCTAAAGGCCTTTGCTTTAAAAATACCTGGGTATTCATGGAGTTTTTGGCGGCTCCATTATTTTGAAATTGGAGGTTTAAACTCACATTTCCGCGACCATTGTTTAGCACTTGTCGGCTCGAGCCGGCGGTCAATGTAAAGGCATCGGGTAAGGCACGGGTAAAAGAGACCGTTTTGCTTGTGCTAAAGTCCCCTACCTTGGCGCTTAGAGTAATATAATCGTTCACCTCACGGTTAGATATGATATAGGCTTCAGCGCTTTTACCGGAAGCCTTTACGATGTGAATCTTCTTTTGCTCTGTTCCGGCGAAATATCCCTGGTCGGTGGTAAAGGTGATTTCTTGGTTGGGATCCGACTCAGATTGCAATTGAGCGGTGATTTTAATACGAGAATTACCATCCGCAGGAATGGCCTCATTTTCAGTTTGCATTTGAATGATCTGAGCACTGGTGAGGCCGCTGCGCGGATCTTCCTCATCACAACTGCTTAAAGTGAATGCGAATAGGGCTATGCTGATGCTGAAAAACTTTTTCATGCTGTAGTAATGTTTATTAGACAAGTATCCGAATCTGGCAAAGTACCATCCGGCTCGCTGGTATGAGCCTTTAGTGTGGCACTGTCTTCTTTATTCGGAGGTCCAATTACTTTGAAGTAAAGTTTCGTAGTCTGATGACTGAGTTCATTAGCTGACAGCTTGTAATAGAGTATTTTATGATCCGTCGATTCTCCGATTGGTTCGGCACCATCTGCTTTGGGGCCTACATGAGATAGTTTATGACACTCAGAAATCAATTTCAGACTGATCCTTATAATTCCTGGATAGGTAGTGTAGATCGATGCATCAATATTGACTTCCATTCCAACAGGTGCATGCAAAACTGATGGTTGAATATTAATATTAGCCATAGCGTAATTTTAATTAGCGGGAATTCGGTAAGCGTCACTGCTGATCAGGGCACTGAATCGGTTGAAGATATCAGCGTCAAAGCTCAATCCGATGATTGGCGATGCACTGAAATAGGTGCCACTTTTCAAAGGGCTGATGTATTCCATATTGTAAAAGGCAGCCCCCAGGTCTAAGGAGATATATCGATTGATATCCAAGCTAAGTGCTAGCATGGGCTTAATATTACCGATGGCTTGGATTTCCTGATCTTTAAATTTAGGACTGACCCCACTCACGAAGCCAACCAAAATTGCGGTAGATTTAAAAAAGCCCTTTCGCGATTGCAAATAAGGATTCACTAAACGCTTGTCTACTGGTTGTAGGTAAAACTTAAGACCAACATAGCCAAAACCCTCCAGCTGCCAATAGCGATGCTGATCTGTGCTAAAAGCGAGGGCTCCGGCTCCAATGGCAGTACCAATGCGAATGGCATCCAATTCTTCTTTATTTACGGCAGCCTCGGGGCGATAGGTACTTACTTTCCGGATTTCAACTAATACTCCACGCAAAGGATCCAGTAACCTTTTCAAATCTGCTTTCATCAGCTTCTCAGAAGCCTTATAGATCGCATAAGTTGCTTCATCGTTTAAGATCGAATTCCTCTTTATCACATATTGATTGATTGTAGGGATAAGCTTACCATTTACCAGACCTATGGGATTACGCAATAAGAACAAAGCCGCTTTGGATATAGAATTGGCAGTGCCATCACCAACTGCCTCAGAGGCTTTAAAGTCTGATGCTAGATTGGTACAAATTAGCTTGAGTTCATTTAAATAAGTCACTGCCTTTTTCGTTTCAGCAAGATGGTTCCTGGCAAGGCTTAAGTTGGTGTCTTGAATTGCCTTGGCAAATAGTTTAATCGTATTCTTTTGCGGATAATCCCCTAGTTTGTAGATCAAAGCATTCCAGAACTCCTCCTTAGCTAAGGCAATTAATTCTGACTTAGTTGATAATTGGGAATTGTCTAAGCGATTGAGAAATTCTGGATTAAAATTTACAGCCGAAAGAAGTTGCTTGGCAAGTTTTAAACTACTGTTCAGTTGCTGATCCATTAATACCAATGAATCCTGTTTGCGAATAGAGTCTTTCTGATATCCAGTGTATTTGCGCTTGGCATTTAAAAAACGATCCGCTGAAGAGGCGGTGAGGAAAAGTCGGGTCTTAAAATCCGGCTTAGACTCCAACATGCTTTCCAATTCTGAAGCGATACTGTTTTGAGGCGTTCCCGCATAAAAGGAACTCAATTCAATTAATAGCCAATTGTAAATTCTATCTGTACTGGCGTCTCCTTCCTTACCTGCAAAACGAATCAGTCGATCTTCAATATTGGATATTATGGTATTGGCCGCATTGTCGGGAATTATTCGAGTTTTGGAGAAGGCAAACTCATAAATATAGGTTTGATTAAATTCCAGAAAATCATTGATATAAAACTCAAATTCCGTTTCAGGATTGGCCCCATCAATGGCCTTTACCCGAAACCATTCTTGCCTAATAACTTCTTTTGGACCAGCGTCACTTTTCTTATAAATCACCAACTCTACGGCATTGGCTTTTTCTCCTCCCGGTAGATCTAGGCCCCCTTTTATTTTAAAATGTCGGCCGTAAACCGGTCCTCCGACCAGGGTACTATTGTTGACATTAAATCGTAGTTCGGCAATGGATTTCGAAGCTTCCTCATTAGCCTGAGCATAAAGCCCAACGCTTAAAAAGTATAAAAACAGACTAATTAGTACTCTTTGTTTCATGGTTGGGTTTTATAAAGAGTTAATCCTAATTAAATTAGGATAAAAGATTCTCTAGCAAATTAGTGAATTCTATGGCTTTATAAGGTAGAGGAAAATCCCTATATCCCCTTCTGGATATTCCCTGATTCTGATTTCTCATCAATTCTTCATTGAATTAAAGCCGATATTAAATGCCTGATTTGCAATTCGTTTAACCAATTCAAAAGGCTATGGAATTTCTTTCCTCCTCCTTGCTTAGTGTCCTCATTGCCTTGGGCTTTATCTATGTTTTATTAAGCGTTCTGGTTTCCATTCTGGTGGAATGGCGAAACCATTATGTGAAAGAAAGAGGCAAGCTTTTGCGCGAAGCCATCAATCAGATGCTCGACGATCCTCTGAATGCCCAATATGGTCTCCTACTCTACAATCATCCCATGATTGGCGGGATGCAAAACCGTAAAAATCAAAGGCCTCCGCAGTATATAAGTAGCAGCATGTTTGCCGAGGCTCTCATTGATTTAATCGGACAACAAGCGGAAGATGATCTGATCATTGATCGCAATAAAGATCCAGACCTAAAGAAACTTGCCTTCGAAGCTTCTGACCAGACCCCCACTCCTATTGATGATCCGCTTTTGCGCTTTCAGCTGGGAGTGGCAGAAATGAAACACAGTCCGCTCAAAGAGCTACTCCATTCCTTTCAGTTAAAGTCGACAAGCGATTATCCTAAACTCAAGTCCCTGCTGCAAGAATGGTATAATGCCTATATGGACCGAGTTACCGGCTGGTACAAAACCAAGCAGAAAAGCAAATTCGTTTTCTTCGGTTTTGTGGTGGCTATCGGATTAAATGTCGACAGTCTGCACTTAGTAAAAAGCCTCAGTAGTGATTCAGAGCTGCGCACTAATCTCGAAAAACAAGCCATGGCCCTGGAGGCTAAAGGTGCTTTCGCAGAAGGCGATTATCAGCATTTCCTCAGCCTCTTAAATGAGTCTAAGGATTCCAATGCTGTCCAAAGCAATCAAGTAGTAGCGGCTATTGAAGCTCGTTTGGATTCGGTAGGCAAAGAGCGATTTAAAGAATCACAGCAGGTATTGCATTATCTGGAAGATCAAAAAGTTCCCATGGGCTGGTCCCTGCAAAGTGCTCCCCTCAGCTGGTTTGGATTCGAAAAGCCCAAATTGGACGCTAAGGCTCAAAAGGCCCTGGAAGATGATTTTCAATACCAGCGCAACCAGCAGCCCAATTTTTGGACCGTGATCAAATACCTGCTGGGACTTATCATTACCGGCTATATGCTCAGTTTCGGTGCCCCCTTCTGGTTCGAAGTATTAGTGCGCCTGATCAATATTCGCCGTGCCGGCAAAAAACCTGCAGAAAATACCAACGCTTAAATCGATTATCATGGCTAGAGCTCCATTTACCAATATTCACATTCACGTTTTTAATACCGAATGTGCCCCCGAGAATTTCTTGCGCATCATTAAATCTAATTTATTGCGTAAGCATCCTAAGACCTTTAAAATCCTTATTGATAAGCGCATTACCCGGGGCCTTATCCGTCAGCTTGCGAAATGGGGCACAAAGAAAAAAGGTGAAGATTACAGCAGGATAGATAAGTACATCTCCTTTCTGGAAGTAGGTACTACCAATCGCCAATTGGACATTTACCGTGATGCCCTTTTAGTAGCGCAGAAATACGATCCCCAATGTCGATTAATCGGCCTGAGTTTGGACATGGATTATTTGGATGATAAGGGTCGTCCACCCAAGAATTTCAATACCCAATTGAAGGAATTGAAGCAGATCAAGAAATACTATCCTGATCAATTCTTTCCCTTTGTTTGTGTAGATCCACGTGGACATGCCGGCCAATTAATGGTAAACTGGATGAAGAAGTTTTTCGAGAATGGAATGCGCAGTCCGGAAACAGGTATGGTACGCCCCTATTTCGCAGGTATCAAGATGTATCCTGCCCTGGGCTTCTTCCCTTTCGATCCCCGTTTGGACGAAATGTATGCTTATGCCGAAAAAGAGGGAATTCCGATCATGACACATTGTACCCGAGTAGGAACCCAATATATCGGCCCCTCGATTGAAAGTTTGATTCCACATGAAGTGGATATGATTCAGCCTGAAAATTCGGCCTCTCCCGAATTCATTAAAGCCAAATCCGAGATTCACGCTCGAATAGAACGCTATTACAGTCAGAATCCCTCCTGGATTAAGAACAATGACTATGGCGATAATGATTTGGCCTGCGATCTCTTTGGGCATCCCCAAAACTATATTCCGGTGATGCTGAAATATCCCAAGCTTAAAATCTGCCTGGCCCATATGGGAGGCGATGATCAAATTGTGTTGATGAACCCTGAGAAACCGAACGAAAACGAGATCATCAATGTGGATGGTTATAATTGGGCCAGCCTGGTAAAGGAGCTCATGCTGACCTTCCCAAATCTATATACCGACATCTCCTACACCCTGGCCAAGCTCGATAAGGAAACGGTCCGCAACGAAATTCGAAACTGGCTGCAAAGCGCGGATCAGGAGGGCAAGTCTTTAAGTGAAAGAGTACTCTTTGGTACTGATTTCTATATGACCGAGCGTGAAGCCCGCGAATCTGAATTATACCAAAAGGCCCAGAACCATTTATCGGAATGGATGACGGTGATGAGTCGGGATAATTGTGAGCGTTACCTATTCTCAGTTTAAATCATAGCATACTGCTTAATTAAAGGATCATCCCAATCACGGTAGCTATTCGTGCAATAAATCCCATCAATATGGGGCTTTATGGCATCTAAACCATGATGAAACATCGCATGGCTTACGTAGAGGAAAACTTTGGGAGCACCCAAGGATTTCAGTTTTTCGGCTAAAGCCATAAAAGTTCGGCCTCCGTCGGCAATGTCATCTACAATTAAGCAATTGCGATTTAGCAGCTCCCCTTGCAGCAAAATTTCGGGTTGACCATTTACACGCACCTTATTGGCAGGTAGCAAATCTGCCTGAAGCTGCTGAGCAATTCTATGTAGTTCTTTATAGGCACCTGCATCCGGACTGATTAAAAGCGGCCGGCCGCTATCCAGGTATGCCTTTGCTACATAGGGTAAATGATCGATGGTTTCACTATTATTTATCAAAGCCAGGCTCACCGCGCTATGGGGATGAAAAATTCGCACTTTGGAAAAATGCATCCGATTAATAAAGTCGCTCACAATCTTTAAATCGAAAGATTCATTGGGAGCAAAGCGACGATCGGAACGTTGACTTATCAAACACAAGATTTCCAAGGTCGAATTTCGAGGTGCTTGATCCCTTTGGCTGTAATCCCAAGCCTCCTTAATACTGGCGGCCTTAAAGAGATCGCTATAGCTATTGCCGCGAATACGAACTGTAAGATCTGCCTTATCAATAATTTCAGCACTACACTGGCCATCAGAGAAGTCCTTCAACTGGTACATAATCTTGCTTGATGATTTGATTAATTCGATTTCGAATATCCGCCAAATTTACCTTCTGAACCAGTTTTCCATTTTCATAAATAAGCTTGAGAGCGCCTTCTTTTTCCTTCTGCTCCGTAACCTCCTCTTCCAAATGGAAGGAATTCTGACTCTTGGTCACTTTTACCAAGCCACAAGCTGATTTTTTAATGCCATTATCGGTAATGGGATCTTTAAAAATGCTTTGTCTTTTTCCCTTAATCACCACTGAGGTGGCTTTCATCGCAAAGCCAAAGGTGTCGCGGGTTTTGTATTGATAGGTATAAGAACCAATTCCCAAAACAACATTGGTGCTAGCAAAGCCCTTATTCGCTAGTCTTTGGCAAATTTCTTCGGCCATTTCTGGCGTGATACTATCACCATATATAGTCCCAATATGAGCATCCAACACTTTATAGCCTTGGGAGTTAATCTGCCCTCCAAAACAGTCCCAAAGCAATTCAACCACTCCTTTTTCCTGTGCGCTACCATTGGAAAGTTCCTTGGAGCTACCACAAAGGATATCTGCAGGATGACCGCTATCAGGACGAATTACCAATTTCCCCTCACGATTTAGAATTTGATCTTTTAATTGAGGTAAAATATTTTCCAGCACATTCCATAAATCCCAGGTATCGCTTACTACGGATAATATTCCCTGGGGATAAGTCTTTAAGAGTCGGGAAAAGGTTAAAAGCTCATCTTCCTTTTGACCGGCACACATAACGGAGTGCTCGGTGGCATTTACAGAGCCTAGAACAAAGCCCTTCGCATCATAAAATCTACGCAATGAAGCAATAACCGGTAGTGAATCGGAGCCTTTGAAAACGGCTGCATGGCCCATACCAGAGGCAATAGCTGCACCTATCCCTCCCATTCCTCGCATGGAGAAATCATGGGCCTGAAAATCAACTATGGCCAGATTATCGGGATCGGTTTTTAAGGCCCAATTATGTAATATGCGACGATATAGAAGAGCAATGCTAGCAGAGGTCATGCATTGCCACAATAGAGAAGAGAATAAGGTTTCCAAATAATTTGTAATCCAATAAAATTCGGCTTTGGTATTCACTAAAGTGAGCAGTGGAATTCGGGCTTCTACCTCCTCTCCTTCGGCAATGGCCTTCACTCTGATAGGTAAATAGCCTAGATCGTGTAGGGCTTCAAAATGGCTTACATCGTATTCTTGATTGAGATATAGAGAAAGCTCCTCTTTCATTTCCTGGCAAACGCGCTGCTTATCTTGACTAAAGAACTCCTTTTGAAAATGATCGTGGATAAATTGAACGGCATAGGATTGCCCAAATGAAAGCACCTTATGAATTCCGGCTGGAGCATACTTGAGACTGCGGGCGGTCCAGTTCGAATAAACTTCTTGAGTGCCTTGGGGATATTGCTGATGATGCCCTGTTTTATATCCGTCGGTGAGAAGTAAGCTGTTCATAGCAGTAATTTGCGTTATTGTTACGCAAATCTACATTCAAACTAATCAGAGCGCCAAATATTTTGCGTCCTATTTACGCAAACTAGATGCTAGCGTTTAACTATCAGGGATTTAAATTTCAAAATGAAAGCCATCCCTTTGATGCTGGAAGTACTTCTCTTGATTAAATTGAAACAAGCTTGCTGGTCTTCCCGGTCCATTTTTCACCTTTTGATCCAATTCATCCAAGATTCCGAAGGCCAGCATTTTCTTTCTGAAATTTCTACGATCTATAGATCTACCTAAAATGGACATATATAGGTTTTCGAGGTCTCCAAATAAAAATTTGGGTTCCAATAATTCGAAACCAATAGGCTCATAGCTGATTTTTGCTCTTAAGCGTTCTCTAGCGTATTCGAGAATCTTGAGGTGATCGAAAGCCAATTTAGGTAGCTCGTCTAATTGGAACCATTGACTATCCTCGGCATCTGTATCTGCTTTAATTTCAAAATGATCTGGGCGCACCAATCCAAAATAGGCGACGCTTACAATATGTCGCCTAGGGTCACGCTTTGGATCGCCAAAGGTGTAAAGCTGTTCCAGGTAATTTAGTTGAACTCCGGTTTCTTCTTTAAGCTCCCGAGACACCGCCTCTTCCAAAGACTCGCCCTCTAAAACAAAACCTCCGGGAAGGGCCCAACCGCCTTTAAAGGGCTCATACTTACGGCGAATTAATAAAATCGACAGGCCTTGTTCAGGCTGATATCCGAAGACAACTGCATCGACACTTAAAGAAATACCTGCTTTTTCCATGGAATCCAAAATTAGGGAATACTGCTTTGCTGAATAAAAAAAGAAAAGCCACCCGTTTGCACAGGTGGCTAATCGAAACAACAATCCGAGTACACAGCTTTAATTCAGTATCCAGGGAAGCACCAACCAGACTAAGGCTAAACCAATAAAAACAACGTATTTCACATTCTTAAGGGTACGCGGATCGAGCTGTTTAATCTTCTCCATGGTATTCATAATTGTATCATTTTAAGCAGGCTGTTCTCGGATCCATGAATTCGGATCCCACGTAGATTTTCGGGATAATTGCTCCATTTGTAAACGGCAATTACCGCTTCTACCAAGCCTGGGGTTAGAGCTTTTGGCGCTTGCGCGATAAAGTCGAAATCGTAAGTCCCGTCTATGGGAGGGAAATCATAAGTACGGAGCTTTAATTTGGGAGGCACCCATCCTTCAGCAGTACACTGCCCTACCGCAGAAATGCGGAGCTCACGTTGAGGCAATTCTTTAAAGTGCAGTTTCACACTATTTACCTCTTCAACTTGATGTAAAACTTGAGTAAGGGTTTCCATTGTTAAAGCACTAATGTTTCGACGATTCAAAAGTGCATAGTGCATAATGGCTATTCAAGAGGAGAAAGCCTGTATCTTGAGGGAAAATCCCCCGTCCCAAAAAGGATAATCCTCCGATTCGCCATCGAGGCCTTGTGTTTTACAGGATGGCCTTTACTTTTACTCTCGTAATAACAATCCCTAAACAATAAGTCGATGTCAAAGAAAATCACAAATTGGACTGCTGAAGCGGCAGAAATGATTCTCAACTATCAAAACGATGACAATCTAGTTCTTCCTACCGCTACAGGTGGTAAACTCAAGGGTTTAATGGTTGATAAGGAGCATGTGATGAACATGATGGAGAATCCTGATCACAATATCACCAAGCTCTTTATGATTTTTGGTTTGAAAAATGAAGCAGATGGTCAACAGAGTTTTCGCATCGTGCTTTGCGGAGTAGATGAGAATGATAAAATGGTAATCGATCCTTCTTATGATTATTGTGATCCTTGCCCATTGACTTGTGCTGATTTGGACGCCCACTTATAATCATTTGAATTAATTAATGATTTATAATACTTCCTTCCCCCCCTGGTATCCTGGAACAATGGCTATGGTCATTCATCCGGGATACCTTTTTTACATTTTTATTGTACTCGCAGTAGTCATTGTGGGATGGATTAATATTAAATCACTTAATAAAGCGAATCAATACCTTACTTACTTATGTACTCTGGTTTTTGTCTCTGAAGTATCAGCGAAACTAGCCGTGCTTTTAGGACATAGCAATCACCCCTTTTATCATAACCTATTACCAATTCAAGGGATAGGCTATGGTTTGATTTTTAGTTACTTCCTGTCTAATCTCCGTACCCGTGGAAATTGGTTTATCTATTTAGGAGTTCTATTTGCCTTGATTTCTGCTGGGATTAGTGCAGTGAGCTATAATGGGAAATTTGGTTTCCCTTCAACCAACATCAGTTTACTGAGTATCTTAATGATCTTCGGATCACTCTATCTTTATTATCGAATCATCTTAAGTCCCTCTGAGAAGTCCCTTTTTCAGCTAGGTTCATTTTGGTTTGCAACCGGTAATTTGTTTTTCTATGCCGGAACTTTCTTGATATTTGGCTTATATCAGTGGATTGTAGATAAAAATGCTCCCTTACCTATTTGGGTGCCTAATGCAATTAGGGTTCTAAATGTTATCATGTATGGCTCTTATTTAGTGAGTATAAGCCTAAACGCCAAAGAGAAAAACCATTAGCATGACCAATAATAATGTGGAGATATTCATGATTTTAGGCACCTTAGGAGCTTTACTTCTAATTGCCTTTGTGATTATTGTGGTTGTCTTGTACCGGCGCTCTCAGTTAAAATTCCAGCTCGAAAGGCAAGCCATGCATCAAGCGCTCTTGCAAACCGAAGTAGAGATTCGTGAGCAAACCTTGAAAAACATTTCGCGCGACCTCCACGATAATCTGGGGCAGATCGCTTCCCTAATCAAGATCAACCTGAACCTTCTTTCCAAAAACCTGGATGAGAAGGATCAACAGCATATCGACGAGTCTAAGGACTTACTGAAGAACCTAATTGCTGATATCCGTGCCCTCTCCTCTTCCCTTTCCAATGAAACCTTGGCCAAGCAAGGTCTGGTGAAAATGATTGAGTCGGATTTGGATCGTGTACGTCGCTCGGGCGCCCTAAAAATTATCTTTGATAATCGCTATGAAAATCAAAATCTGCCGGCAAACTCCGCTATTTTCCTTTACCGTATGTTCCAGGAACTGCTGAATAACACCCTTAAACATGCTCAGGCTGATACCTTTAGCATATTGCTGGAAGGTGAAGGTCCGCAGATTCGCCTAGTGGCAAAGGATAATGGTGTGGGGATTCCTCCGGAAAAACTGGCCGATCCCGAAAGAGGATTAAGCGGTAATGGATTAATAAACCTTAAGGAGCGCTGCGAAATGATCGGCGCCAGCTACGATTTCCAAAGCGCAGCCAATCAAGGCACCCGTGTAAGCATCCAACTAAAGAAAGAAATATGAGCAGCAACAGTACCATTAAAATTGCCGTAGTAGACGACCATAGCCTTTTTCGTAAGGGTCTGGTAACCTTGATTCATCAGGTAGATTCCAAGTTTAAGGTGGTTATGGAAGCGGCAAATGGCAAGGAGTTTTTAGCTCAATTGGCTGCTAATCCCCTGCCGGACTTAGTGGTTTTGGATTATGATATGCCCATTATGGATGGCCATGAAACCACTAAAGCCCTGAAAAAAGATTATCCGGGTTTAGGGATTTTAATGTTGACCATAAAGGATGATGAGAATTCCTTAATCCGCATGCTTAAAGCCGGAGTGAATGGCTATTTGAATAAGGACGTAGAACCTGAGGAATTGCAGGCTGCTATTCGTTCCGTGTATCAAAATGGCTTCCACTATACCGATAATCTCACTGGCAAATTAGTGCATGCCATTCGTTTTCCGGAAAAAGATCAAGGGGCTAAGCTTAGTGATCAGGAAATGCGCTTTTTGGAATTGGCCTGTTCGGAACTAACCTATAAGGAAATTGCCGATCAAATGTGCTTAAGCGAGAAAACCATAGATGGCTATCGCGCCAAGCTCTTCGAAAAGCTGGAAGTACGCTCTCGCGTTGGCTTAGCGATGTTTGCGGTGAAGAATGATTTAATTTCCCTCTAAGACCTTAACTGCTTCGGCGGCAAATTGGGTACTCAGAGCTACGCCCATGCCGCCAAATCGTCCACAGTACCATAAACCAGGTTCTAAAGACTGCATCAGCGGTTCTTTAGAATTACCAGTGGCAATGATGCCTGACCATTGGCTTTCAATTTTCCATTGATCGCCCATTGCCAAGTCATTAGTTAGGAATTGCTGTAAATAGTCTTGAATTGTAGTGGTTAAGCCCATTTGGGAAGTGGTCTCAGCTTCCAAAGCTAAATGCCTCGCCCCACCTATTAATAAGCGATCTCCGATGGTTCGGAAATAGATATAACCCTTGCGGGCGTGGTAATTCCCGGGCTTTAAACCATGATCAAAAGGCTGGGTGACCAGCACTTGATTGCGGGCCGGTTTCAAATCCAAATTATAGCCAGGCAGGCCAAAGGCATTAGTGGCAAAAACGACTTGCGTAGCTTGCCAAATCCCTTGATTGGTTTCCAGTTGCCAAGCTCCAGCATTAGATTCAACCGCTTGAACTTCGATAGCATTTAAGATGCGAACCCCAGTTTCAGTAACCAATTTTCGTAATTGCACTAAAGCCTTAACAGGATCTAATTGCGCTTCCAAAGGACTGTAAATAGAGCCTAGTATTCCTCTATTTAATGTTTCGCTATCTGTTTGATATAATGCATCTTGAGTGTATTTACCGAAAGTTTTATTTAAAGCCTCTATATGCGTTTGTGCCGCTTCCCATTCCTCCCTTTGATCTTGAAAAAACAGCTCAGTTCCTCCTAATTGCTGCCAGTCTATTTGAGACGCTCCCACCAGCGCTTTTAAAAAGTTCAAGCCATGAATGCGACGCTCTATTAATTGCAGCGCTGCCTCTGCGCCCATCAGTTTCACATCGGATAGGTATTCGCCCACTGTGCCATAGCAAGCAAAGCCCGCATTTTTAGAACTGGCACCTTCGGCCAAAACATCTCGCTCTAAAAGCAAAACCTTCTTAAGCGGATTCTGCTTTTGAAAATGATAAGCCATTGAAAGACCACAAAAGCCGCCACCCACCACAATGAGATCCCAGTGTTGCGGATAAAATTGACGTTCCCAAAAGGACCAGGTTTTCTGCATTTCTAAACCATTCGATGGCCACGAAGTTAAGCTTATGTAAGATTTATCGCTAGCTGACATTTGTCATACCATTCCCGGCCATTCTCTTGTAATATCGTATAGAATTTAAGCCCTGCACCGTGAAAAACCTGCAAATCATCTATCCCACTGACTTCTCTGAACTCAGCATCGATACCTTGAACGCTTTAATTCCCTTCTTAAAGCAAGGAAATAATCGATTAGTCCTATTACATGCTGCTCAGCGTAAGCGAAAATCTTTGGCTGCAGATAAAGTAGCCACCCAAGAAGCCTTTGATCATTTTGTGAGCGCATGTCCTGGCTTGACAGGCTTACAATACGAATGCCGCTGGGACTTTGCCATCTCCAAAGAACTGATCTTACAGGAATCCGATAAGGTAGAATGCGACTTGGTTATAATGGCCACCAAAGGCGCTAAAGGTCTGGACCGACTCTGGGGCAGTAAAACCGAAGCGGTAGTGCGAGATGCCATCGTACCCATTATCGTGCTTCCCAAAGGCGCTGCTCTTACCGAGGTTAATCGCATTGTTCTGGCTGTAGACTATGAAGAATTGAGCTGCGATCATCGCCTCAGTCCCCTTTTGCAATTGGCGGATCACATGAAAACGGAAATTGACGTCCTTACCGTAAACCGGAAGGAAGAACAACTCAGTCGCAAAGAAAAAATGCACCGCAAGCAATTGAAATACCGCTTGCAGGACTTCCCTCACCGCTTTAGTTATCATTTTGAAAATGAAGTGGGTGAAGGATTAATCAAATACGCTAAAGCCCACCGGGCCTCCTTAATTGCCATTATGCCGCGTGACTACCATTTTCTGGAGTCCATATTCCACGAAAGCTTGTCTCGCAAAATGATATTAGATAGTCCGGTACCACTTTTAATTCTGAAATGATGAACAGCACTGCCTTCGACAATCTCGAGAAACTCAGTCAGGATTTATACCAAAAACTGATTAGCGATGCCCAATCCGAAATTGAGTCGCTTCAGGCGGAAGCCGCCAAAGAACGCGAAGCCCTATTAAACGATGCCCGGACCAAAGCCGAACAATATCAGAAGGAAGCGGAACGTCAGGCTGATTTGTACAAGGAACGCCGACTCCAAGAATTGAAACAAGAATCCTTGCATTTGCGGGAAAAACTGCAAAGGAATTTGGAAGGTTTCTTAAAGGCCGAAGTTCTGGAAGGCCCTACCGATAAGGCTTTTGAAGATCAGGAATTCATCGAAAAGCTGCTCCTCAAGCTATTGGAGCAATTTGATCCCAAATCCTATCAATTACAATGGCCCAAAGATTGGCAAGCAGAAAGCCTGGCTCAACTGCAAAAGAAATTACCGGATTGGCAGTTTGAAATTCGGGAGAATGCTCGACTGAGCCTACAAAGCAGTGAGGCGGGATTGGAGTTCAGAATTGACGCTGAAGCCTTTAAAGCCCTCCTGGATGAATACTTTAATCAGGAACTCCGAGACTTAATCCTGCAAAATGACTGAGTACTACTACATACTCAGCTCGATGCCAGACCTAGATCTGGAAAAACGACCTTCGGAAGAAGCACTGGAAGAGGCCATTGAATTGATACTTAGGCAAATTCAGGATGAAGACCGCGAAAGCCTGGCTTGGTTTTTCCGTCGCAATGACCTCTATAATCTGATTGAGTTCTGGCAATTTGAATATGGGCATCTCCTCCATCGTCCCCTGCGTAAACCTTATTCTTTAGACCAGGAGAAATTGAAGAATCTCCGCTTGGAGCCCGAAGTACTACCCAGCTTCTTACAAGAATGGTATCGGGAAAACCAAGAAAGCATGGGCCATTGGTCAGCCAACCGTATTGAAACCGAAGTTCATAAACTCTTTTTCGATGCGATTGAAGCCTTGCCTCCGAGCTTTATTCGCGATTATTTCCTTTTTGAGAAAGAGATGCGCGCCTTTATGGCAACTTATCATCAGAGTCGCTATGCCTTTCTCGATTCTGAAGTACAATGGCTCAATCGAGAGATTAGTCAGGGTTTGCATAAAAACCCCGTTCAAATTAATTCGGCTCTGCTATTGGAAAACCCCTGGTTGGATAAGCTCCTCAAAGCCTTGGATAGCAAAGAACCCAAAACCATTAGCCTGGCGGTACATCAGGTATTATGGGCTAAGGCCGATGAATTAAGCAAGGCTCATTATTTCGACCTGACCGCTTTATTGAATTACTGCGCTAAGCTTTTCCTTTTATACCGCAGAGAACAACTGAGTGAAAATCGCAAAGAGGCTCGTTTACAAGCATTGGTAGATGAGGCTCTGCAAAATATATCGCAGCATGACTAAGGGAAAAATCACCGCCATTCTGAGCAATCTCCTGCAAGTGGAAGTGGATGGCCCGATTCGGCAAAATGAGATTTGCTACGTTTTAAAAGCAGGCGAAGAGCTGATGGCCGAAGTTATTAAGATTAATGGCAATATTGCCTTTGCCCAGCTATTTGAAGCGGGCTCTGGTTTAAAAGCTGGTGATCCGGTGCGTTTTAGCGGCGAATTACTGGAAGTGAGTTTAGGGCCTGGTCTGCTTAGCAAGAACTTCGATGGATTGCAAAACGATCTGGAAGCCATGCCCGGCAGCTTTATACAAGCCGGTCAACGCACTCCTGCCTTGGATCTGGATGAAGAATATGAATTCACCCCATTAGTAGAACCGGGCGCCGTTTTAGAAGCAGGAGACGCCTTTGGCGAGGTGCCCGAGAATGCTTTGAAGCATGCCATAATGTTGCCCTTCAAATTCGAGGGTAAATGGGAAATAATTGAAATCGCTCCGGCCGGAACCTACCCTCTGAAACATATCGTGGCCAAGGTTAAGAATGATAAAGGCGAAAGTCGTGAACTGAGCATGGTGCAGAAATGGCCGGTAAAATGGCCGATAAAGAACTATCTGCGTAAGGAAAGACCCGCCGAAATTTTCCGTACGGGATTAAGGGTAATCGATAGCCTCAACCCCATTGCTGAAGGCGGTACTGCCTATATCCCCGGTGCTTTTGGTACTGGAAAAACGGTATTGCAGCAGGCCATTGCCAAGAACAATCGCGCGGAAGTGGTAATTCTGGTAGCTTGTGGCGAACGGGCTAATGAGGTAGTAGAAATCTTTCACAGTTTTCCGGAATTGGAAGACCTGGCCACTGGACGGAAATTGAAAGACAAAACCACCATTGTTTGTAATACCTCCAATATGCCGGTTGCCGCGCGGGAAGCCTCGGTTTATGTAGGCATGACCATGGCTGAATACTACCGCAGTATGGGCCATAAGGTGCTGCTTTTGGCAGATAGTACATCTCGCTGGGCACAGGCCCTAAGGGAGATGAGTAACCGTATGGAAGAATTACCAGGTACGGATGCCTTCCCGGTAGAGTTGCCAGCAGTAATTGCCAATTTCTACGGTCGGGCCGGAAAGGTGGAAATGCGCAATGGCACTAAGGGCTCTGTAACCTTCCTGGGTACGGTATCCCCCGCTGGTGGTAACTTTAAAGAACCGGTAACGGAATCTACCTCCAAAGTAGCGCGTTGCTTTTATGCCCTTTCTCAAAAACGTGCGGATGCCAAGCGCTATCCCGCCATTGATCCCTTGCAATCCTACAGCCGTTATTTGGATTATGAAGAGTTTCAGGCCTTTGCCGCTAAAAACATTGAGAGCGATTGGATTGAGAAAGTAAATCGGGCTAAAAACCTATTATCCAAAGGGATTGAGGCTCGAGATCAGATTTCCATTTTAGGGGATGATTCGGTGCCCTTGGATTATCATCGTGATTTCTGGAAAAGTGAATTGATTGATTTCGCTTTTATCCAGCAGGATTCCTTTGATGATACGGATATGAATTCGAGTCTGGAACGCCAGTCCTTTATGTTAAATAGAGTATTGGATATCTGCGACAAGCCTCAAGAATTTGAGGATTTTAGCGCGGTGAGTGCCTTTTATAAGAAGGTGATCAACCTCTTTAAACAGATGAATTACAGCGACTTTGAGTCGGATGACTTCCAAAAATTCAATACCGAGCTCGAAGCCCTTTTTAACCTTCAAAGCACAGAAGCATGATTGCCAAGGCTTTTCAACCCATATATAGCCGGATTAAGGCCCTAACCAAAGCTACCATTACCCTGGATGCCGATGGCGTTCAATACGATGAGCTCGCTTGGGTAGACGGACGTACCGCTCAGGTAATTAAAGTGGATGGTAAAGAAGTGAGTTTGCAAGTCTTTTCCGGCACCGAAGGTCTGGGTACCAATGCTCAGGTAGTCTTTTCAGGAAGCGCTCCGAATATACATCTAAGTCCTTTATTAGCTGGTCGTTACTTTAACGCATTTGGAGTACCACTTGATGGTAAAGATAAGGTGCAAGGTGAAGAACGAGATGTAAAAGGAGCCACCGTAAATCCGGTACGCAGGCAATTGCCCTCCGAATTATTAGCCACTGGTATTGCGGGCATTGACCTCAATAATACCCTGGTTACCGGTCAAAAGATTCCCTTCTTCGCCGATCCTGATCAGCCTTATAATCGCATTTTGGCCGAGGTTGCCATGCGAGCTGATTCCGATCGAATTGTATTGGGAGGTATGGGAATCTCCCATGATGACTTCCTGATGTTTCAACAGCGCTTTAACAGCAGTGGCGCGGGCGACAAGATTGTGAGCTTCATTAATACCTCTGAAGATCCACCCCTGGAACGCTTGCTGATTCCGGATTTGGTATGCACTGCCGCCGAATACTTTGCCTATGAAAAGCAAGAGAAAGTTTTGGTGCTCTTAACCGATATGACTCTCTACGCCGATGCTTTGGCGATTGTATCCAATAAAATGGATCAGATTCCTAGTAAAGATGCCATGCCTGGCTCCCTCTATTCGGATTTAGCCCGGATTTATGAAAAGGCGGTACAGTTTCAAAATGGAGGCTCTATTACCATTATTGCGGTCACCACCTTGAATGATGGAGATATTACCCATGCCATTCCAGATAATACCGGCTATATCACTGAAGGACAGCTTTATTTAAAGAAAGATCCCGAAACCGGCCTAACCATTATTGACCCCTTCCGGAGTTTATCCCGCTTAAAGCAAAATGTAATAGGCATTAAAACTCGGGAGGACCATCCTCAAGTGATGAATGCCCTGGTAAGGCTGTATGCCGATGCCTCAGAAGCGCGTAGTAAAAAGGAAAACGGCTTCGACCTCAATGAATATGATGAGCGAAGCTTGCGCTTTGCAGAGGCCTATACGCGCGAATTACTGGATGTTCAGCTCAATATCGGGACCGAAGAAATGCTCGATCGGGGATGGCGCCTGATGAGTCGCTTCTTTAAGGACTATGAACTAGGCATTCGCCAAAATTTAATCGACAAATATTGGCCTGAGGCAAAATCATGAACCGCGCGATCTCCTATAATAAATCGACTATTCAGGAATTTCGGAAGCAATTGCAAGTGCGCCGAAAAGCCCTGCCTGTGCTTATGCGCAAGGAAACAGCCTTACGCCAGGTTATAGCAGATCGCAAACCGGAATTAAAGCATTTGCAAAAGGAATATCAGGCCGAATGGCAGCGATTGCAAGGCTATGAGAATATTTGGAATGATCTGCCTTCAGTATTAAGGGTTAAATCCATCCAAACCGAAGAACATAATATTGCCGGTACCCGCATAGAACGCTTGGTAAAAGTGGAATACGAGGCCTTACAACTCAATCCCCTTTACGAACCAGCCTGGATGCCCGCAGCTTTGGAGGCCTTGCAAAACTTGATTGAACTAAAGCTCCAACTGCAATTCCGCCAGAAAGAATTAGAAAGTCTGGAACAGGCACGGAAGAAAACTACCCAAAAGGTGAACCTCTACGAGAAAGTGCAGATACCTGAATATGAAGAAGGTATTCGTAAAGTGAAACGCTTTTTGGAAGACAAGGAAAACATAGCCACTGCCGCTAAGAAGATTGCCAAGAACCGTAAAATGAGCCGCAATGAAAGCTAGGATGTTAAAAGTGGATCTTTTAATTCGGGAGGCAGAGCGAAAGGAATTAACAGAGGCCCTGCAAAAGCTCGGGCTCCTGCATATTGAAAAGCTTGGTAGCGAAAGCAGCCTCCAGAATCATGCGGATTGGAAAGAGTGGCTGGAGCTTAAAAATTGGTTAGGAGCTCGGGAAGCGGAAGCCCATGAATTTGAAGCTCAAACATTAACAGGCCCCTTAATCCCTCAATTGAAGCAATTTAAAAAGGATTGGAGCCTTTGGAAACATCGCCAAGAAGATTATTCGAAATCACTGGCATTTTGGGGAATTTGGCAGGATTACAACCCTAATTTATGGCAAGAACTGGAATCTGTTGGTCTTAAAATTCAGCTCTACCAATGTTCTAAAAGAGAATGGCCCCAATATCAAGCGCAAGCTTTTTTAATCGGACAAAAGGATGAAAGCCTTTATTTCTGCCGCATTAGCGCTAAAGAAAATAAAGAGGATCTAAACCTTGAAGCGCTTAGCCTCCCTCCTTTTAGGGCGCATGAACTTCAAGCTATTGCAGTTGAGCTTAATCAGGAAGAGCATCGCTTACAAAGCCTTTTAGTCAGCTTCTTAAAAGCAAAAGAGGAATTAGAAGCCGAAGCAGCTGCCATTAAAGAAAACTGGGAATTTCAAGCGGGTATGGAAACCTGGCAAAATTTAAAAGCCACCCCTCTCACCCATTTACAGGCCTGGATTCCGGAAAAGTCCGAAGCGGAATTTCGTCAAACTTGCAGCTCCCTGCCCCTGGCCTTTAGATTGCAAGTTCCTGATCGTAAAGACAATGTGCCCGTACAATTGGAGAACAATGCCTTTAATCGGCTTTTTGAGCCCATCACCCAGATTTTCCAATTACCGCATTATTATGAGTTTGACCTCACTCCGATGATCGCGGTTTTTTACCCTATTCTCTTTGCTTATTGTCTGGGAGATGCGGGTTACGGTGCCATCATGACATTAGCCGTGCTGATTGGCTGGTTCACCTTTTTGAAAAAACAAAGAGCCCTGGCCGCCTTGGTGGGTATCCTGGGCATCAGTACCACCATAATGGGCTTTATTAAAAGCGGAAGCTTATTTGGGGTGGCCCTAAGTGCTAATGCAGATCAGGCTTGGATTCGCAGTTTAAGCGATTGGGTAATTATTCCCGATGACAGCTCCTTCTTTTTCAATGCTTTTAATGTGGCCTTATTAATTGGGGTGCTACAAATATTAATAGGTATTGGTATCGCCATCGCCAAAGCCTGGTATTATGATGGCTTTAAAGCCTCTTTATCCCTTTGGGGGAAGCTATTGATCGTGATTTCCTCCGTAGCCCTGTTTATGGCCGACACGCTCCAATTAAGCGCGGGGTCAATTCAATTATTGATTTTCAGTCTGATATTTGGAATTGCCCTTATCATGTTCTTCCACGATTTAAGTCAGGCCTTACTGGTCCGCATGGGCAGCAGTATTTTACCGCTCTTTTTCATTTTCACCGGCCTTTTAGGTGATGTACTCTCTTACGTGCGACTCTTTGCCTTAGGTGTAACCTCCGCCGTATTAGGCTTGGTGGTAAACCGTATTGGAACCGATATGATGAGTGATAATTGGTGGACCTGGATTGGTGCCGGAGCCTTTCTACTATTTGGGCACGGGCTCAATTTTGTACTGGCTGCTTTGGGCTCCTTTATCCACCCCCTCCGACTCACCTTCGTAGAATTTTACAATAACGCTCAATTTGAAGGCGGAGGCCAGTCCTACCATGCCTTTAAGAAACATAAACCCTTTAAAAACTCACACAATGGAAACAGCTAACCTCGCTCTAATTTTGGCATTCGTAGGATTTGGAATCTTGATTGCCCTGGCCGGAACCGGAAGTATAATGGGAACCGCTGCTGGCGCTATGGCCACAGTTGGAGCCGTAAAAAAACGTCCGGATGCCTTCGGCTCTTTCATTGTATTGAGTGCCCTCCCTGGAACCCAAGGTTTATATGGCTTTGCGGGTTTCTTTATCCTGCAGGAATTTGTAGGCCCGGAAATGACGCTTTTACAAGGAGCCGGAATTTTGGGAGGGGGAATTGCCTTGGGATTGGCCGGCTTGTTTTCCGGTATCTATCAAGGTAAGGTTTGTGCCAGTGGCATTGATGCCATTGGCAATGGTAATGATGTTTTTGGTCGTACCCTGATTTTAGCCGTATTCCCAGAACTCTACGCTATTATTGCCTTTGCGGCCCTCTTCCTGATCCGTGGAATCCTATAATCATGAAAAAACGTGCCCCCTTCAGTCGTGTATTGATAGCTCTGGAAGGTGGTTTGCAGGATGATATAATCCTGCGCTACTCTGCCTATCTCCTCTCGCATATGCGCGTGGACAGTCTTTTCCTGATGCACGTTACTGAAGACCTTGCCCTGCCCCAGGAAATACTGGAAAAGTATCAGGATCTCTTACCTCCCAAGGAAGAGCAACTGGAAAAATACCTTCGCGAACTCTATAATGCCTCTTTTGGTGAAAAGGCGGATTATAAGGTTCAAAGCATATTAAGCGAAGGCGACCCTTTTGAGCAAATATTGCGACAAAGTCATATTAAGGACATTGACCTTATTATTATGGGTCGACGTTCCGAAGATCGCAATCACCAGCTTTTAGGCGCAAGGCTGGCTGAGCAAGGCCCTTGCTCTGTGCTTTTGGTGCCCATGCACGCACATCTGGAAGTGAATGAAATCTTTCTGCCCATTGATTTTAGTGAACATGGACAGATAGCCATGCATTTCGCCGAAGAATTATCCGAAAGCATCAATGCGGAAGTACGCGGTATTCATTTCTATGCCCCTGCTCGCGGTTTTTTAAAGAATGCTGAAGCAGAAAGGGAATTACGAGGTGCTTTGCGCGATACCGCCAAAAAAGAATGGATTCGCTATAAAAAGGAATTAGAGCTACCTCAAAATTGGTCTTGTGAATTGATTGAGAATCGTGGTGAAGCGCCTAATCATGCCCTCTTTTTAGCGGAACATTTTGGAAGTGATTTAATCGTAATTGCCTCTAAAGGAAGAACCGCTTCCGCAGCGGTTTTAATGGGATCCTTTGCTAAAGAGATGATTCGCATCAACCGAAAGGTTCCTTTACTCATCCTGAAAAAGAAAAGAGAGAATCTGGATTTCTTTGAAGCTTTAAAAGGCTTACTCGACTAAAATGGAAGCCTCGTTGCTTTCCGCTTTTGAATATCATTTAGGACTTTTTCTGCTCTTAATTCTCTTCGATTGGGGACTGGGCATTCTGTGCTTAGTCCCTAAATCATTGATCATACGCTCATTTGGACTCATGCTTTTAGCTTGGGCCCTTGTTAATAGCCTGATCTATTATCTCTTAGAACAACACCATCAGGCGAAAGCCTTAGATCCAGCCGTTAATTTGGAGAACCATTTAATCCAGGTTTTTAACTGGAATATTGGTTTGGATATTCTTTACTTGATAATCGCCCTGATGCTGCTTCTATGGCCTCGCAAAAGGCAGTCTAAAAAGCAAAGGATTCTTACAGGTCTGGCTCTGGGAGTAACCCTTAATGGACTCTATCTCTTGATAATAGATAGCCTATTTCGCTGGATGCAATTGAATTAGCGTCGCTGCCAGAAATAAGGCATAAAGAGAATCAGTACCGTAAACATTTCCAAACGACCGAGTAACATCAGGAAACTCAGGAATAGCTTACCACCGGCAGGGATATGGGCGAAATTATCCACTGGTCCAACCGAACCTAAGCCCGGACCAATATTACCAAGCGTAGCGGTAACGGAACCTACGGCCGACATGAAATCGAGGCCAAACATGGACATTACAAAGGAGCCCGCGAAAAAGACGGTAAGCCAAATGAGCACGAATGCTGCTACGGTATTGGTGATATTCTGTGGTACCGCACGATCATTAAAACGTACGGGAATAATAGCATTAGGGTGAATTTGCCGCTTAAGCTCTAGAAAGGAGTTCTTAATCATAATAATGTGGCGCATCACTTTGATTCCGCCCGCGGTACTCCCAGTAGAACCACCAGAGAAGAAGAGCACGAAGACTAAGAATATCAGGAAGTTAGGCCAAAGCAAATAGTTCTCAGTAACGAAACCAGTGGAGGTCATAATTGAGATTACCGTAAAGAATCCACCACGAATCCCTTCCTCAATGGAATAGCTTTGAAAGATGATCAGAACCAGGGCCACTACCCCACTAAATATCAGGGTATTCCAAGCATATACCCGGAATTCTTCATTCTGGCGTAATTGCTTAATCCGGCCGCTAAAACCGAAATAAAGTAAGGTAAAGTTTACCCCGGCTAAAAACATGAAAATGGTGATGATATAATGAATGGCTGGCGAGTTAAAAGCCGCAATACTCGCATTCTTAGTCGAGAAACCACCGGTCGCCATAGTCGCCATAGCATGGTTAATCGCATCGAACCAGCCCATACCCGCCACCCACAGGGCAATAGCCTCGGCAGCGGTTAATGCGAAATAGATAAACCATAAGCGCTTTGCGGTACCGGTAATACGCGGATGTAATTTATCTGGAGTAATACCGGGGGATTCAGCGATAAAGAGCTGCATGCCTCCCACCCCTAAAAGCGGTAAAATGGCCACCGTAAGAACGATAATTCCCATACCACCAATCCAGTGGGTCATACTACGCCAAAAGAGAATGGATTTAGCCTGACCTTCAATATCGGTTAAAATGGTAGCTCCAGTAGTGGTAAAGCCACTCACCGTTTCGAAAATGGCATCTACAATATTGTCGATCGCCCCAGTAAGCGCAAAAGGCAAGCTACCTAGCATCGACATGGCTACCCAACCCAAGGTTACAATTAGGAAACCATCGCGCTTACGAACATCACGATTGGAATTCTTGAGATTGGGAAGGTAGAGCAAGGCTCCTACGGCCAGGGTGATTCCGGATGAAAGTAAAAGACTTTGCCAATCTTCACCATAATACACGGCAACTCCTACCGCAAGCAGCATCATAGCGGCTACAATAGCTAAGAGGGTGCCGATTAAGGCGAAGGTCATTCTGGGGTTAAAAAGATGCATGCTTAACGAAAGTAACGACTCACCTTTTTCGCACATTCGTTTTTAGCGAAAACAACCACTTTATCGCCGGGTTGAATGCTGAAATCTCCGGTGGGAATTAAGCCTTTATTATTGCGGATTACTCCTCCTACCAAAGAACCCTTGGGCAGGTCGAGATCCTTAATTTTCTTTTCGGTAACCTGACATTTGGTGCTTACATTGAACTCAATCACCTCAGAATCAATTCCGTGAATAGTGGAGAGCGTTACAAAGTCACCCCGACGGATATAGCGATAAATAAAGTTAGCCGCGGCTAATTTCTTGTTAATCAAGCTATCAATACCAATACTTTGGGTTAAGGAAAGGTATTCGATGTTTTCAACCATGGCAATGGTTTTCTTCACGCCACGATCTTTAGCTACCAAACAGGTAAGCACATTGGTTTCGGAGTTTCCGGTAACCGCTACCAAGGCATCCGTGTTTTTCAGGCCTTCTTCTTCTAGCTTTTCTACATCGGTACCATCGAAGTTAAGCACCATTATTTCTGGATGCTCAGAAGCAATTTCCTCGGCCTTTTCAGGATTCTGTTCAATCAGTTTTACATGGAAATTCCGACAAAGCTTGCGGGCTAAATGCCGACCGGTACGACTACCACCAATGATAATTATATCGTTGATTTTGATCTTTCTACGACCAGTTACTTCCAGTACTTGTTCTACCCCTTCTGCATGGGTGATAACGAAAAGGTGATCATTGGCCATAACCACGGTATCACCCTTAGGGATAATGGTTTCATTATTCCGGCGAATGGCCACTACAATGTAATCACGAACATCGCGTAAGCCCGCAATTTGGGCCATGGTCTTACCTACAATGGCGGCGTCTTCCTCTATATCAAGACCTAATAAATTGATCTTACCATTTTCAAACTCAATCGATTCAGAGGCCGCATTGGTATTGAGCAGATGACGTACTTCCCGCGCCGCTAAGGATTCTGGAGAAATCAACTCATCGATTCCCAAATCTCGGATGTTCAATACATCATCACTGGTGAGGTATTGCATTTGGCTGATCCGGGCAATAGTTTTCTTAGCTCCTAATTGCTTGGCGTATATAGCACTCAGGATATTTGCTTCCTCAACTGATGTTACGGATATAAACAAGTCAGCATCCGACACTTGCGCCCTTTGCAAGATCGAGAAATCCGTTACCTCACCAGAAATAGCAATTGCATCGATATTCTGATCCACATTTTGCAATCGATCCGCATCATGGTCGATCAGGGTAATATCATGTGATTCGCTCGAAAGCCAGGTTGCAAGGTGGGTTCCTACAGCTCCAGCACCGGCAATTACAATCTTCATCTTTGATCAAAATAAAAGACAAAGGTACATAGGAATTAGAGCAATACAAGAGCACATTTAGGGCTGCTTATATGTGAACAATTCGGCCTAAAAGTCTTATTGCTGCTGGCTTTTTCGTAAATTGAATGCACAACCAATTTTATAGACTATGAAAAAGCTCTTACTTTTTTGCTTGGTGGGCGGCCTGTTTATGGCTTGTCAAGCCCCCAAACCCGAAACTGCTAGTGAAGCTAAAAAGCTTGACAAAAAGGCCTTGCGTGAATATATCATCGCCATGGAAGATACCTTGGCTATGGCCTATCGTGAGAAGGATATTGATCTCTTTTCGAAGTTTTATTCGAAGAACGCCGTTACCTATGGTGAGGGTCGTGATCAATTATTCGGAAAACGCGATATTCTCAATCACTTTCGTCATAGCATTGTTGAAGACAGTACTCATTCCTTCAACTTCAAATACACTACCATTGACGTATTTGCCACAGGCAAGGATATGGCAGTAGAAAGTGGCCGGTGGGCCGAGATGGATTCCAGTGGTGCCGAAATTGAGCACGGCTTCTATATGGTAGTATTCCAGGAAGTTGATGGTCGTTTGGTTTCCGTTCGTGATATGTGGAACTCGGCCAAGAGCGAATAATCCTTTTAAAAATCTTTGCTTTGCGGACATGATAGTCCATGAAATTCCAAAGATCGTTGAGGCTAAAGACCTCGACGATCTTAATCACGTAAACAATGTGGTGTACCTGCAATGGGTACAGGATGTTGCCAGTAGCCATTGGTTTAGTCGTGCCGGTAAAAATACCGGTGTCATTTGGGTAGTGCGCAAGCATGAAATCGAATACCTCGCTCCTGCTCATTTAGGGGATGAGCTTAGCTTAAGGACTTGGGTGGAAAGCATGGAAGGCTTGACCAGTCTGCGAAAAGTGGAAATACTACGCGGTACGGAAGTAATTTGTTGTTGCACCAGTCAATGGATAATGCTGGACGCTAAAAGCTTTCGACCTCGACGCATTAGTCCCGAATTAGCCGCACTCTTTATTGAGCAGAGCTAGGCGACTATTCACTTATATTTGGGTAGCCTAATTTGTACCGATGTCTCAGACCCCTAAATTTCTGGTGAAGCAAGAACGCCAGGTTCGTCGCTATAGCTTTCGCAATATGGGTGGTTCCATTCTGGACGCCTTTAATCTGGAATATGGAATTCTATTTACCCTGAAAGAATTGCTTCTTCGTCCGGGTGCCTCTATTCGCAGCTATTTACAGGAAGGGCGATTGAAATACACCTCTCCCTTTCGCTTATTGATTCTCAGCACCGCAATCCTACTTCTATTGTTTCAAAGCAGTGAGGTGGCTTCTGATTTTCAAGAAGGATTTAATTATGGGGCCAATCAGAATGCTGAAGCTGGAGTGGAAGCTTCAAAAGTTGATGGTGCTAAATCCGCGGCTAAGGTCTATGAATTGTTCAGCGAATATTTCAACCTCCTACTCTGGTTTTACATTCCCGTGATTAGCCTCTTTTCCTGGCTCTTTAACCTTAAGCGGGATCTGAATTTCGCTGAGCACATTGTTTTCAATAGCTTCTATACCAGCTTAATCAATGTTTTTTCCCTGATTATGCTTTTGGAATTCGCCTTGGGAAATGAGCTCACTGGAATCCTATATATCCTTCTAGCTTTTGTTTACTATATGTGGTTCTACAAGGATCTATTTGAAAAAAGCTGGCTGCGCTCTTTTTGGGAATCCATCGCAGTCTCGGTGATTAGTGCCTTGATTTACATCTTCCTAATCGCAATTTTAATGGCCTTGGCCATTCAAAAAGGTTTAATCCCATTAGATTAATCAGCATTAAGGCTGGTAATGGGCACCCGCTCTTTTAACTGACCTTGAATAAAGGCTCTTTGCAATATATTTTCAATCAATTTATCCTCCTCCACCTCTTCAGGCTGATAAGGAGTTTTTAAATCCATATGATTGAAATAAGCCACTGTATTCCACCAAAAGGCATTCCAGCCACTGCGATATTCCGAGATAAGATCGTAAGTAGACATTCCCGTTTCTCTTGAAACTAATTTGGAAAGAATTTGGCCTTCACTATGAGTGAGCTTAACAATCTCTTCCTCAAAATCCTGACGAAGGTATTCTTGAAACTCCTTGATCAAACGCTTTCGCTGCCAGCGATTCTTACCTTCTAAAGTTAATTTAAGGCTATCCATTTTATTGCCGGCAATCACCGCATAAGGATATACCTTCATCACCTTGCGCTTAAGGATAAAATAGCGTTTGCGCGCCTCTTTAGAATCAAAGCTGGGCTTATCTACCAGCAGAACTTCATCCAATACCATTATCGGTATGGTATCGCCATCTACAATAATAGCATCCATGATATCGGTGCGATTCATGGCGGCATATTGCACAATGCTATCCTTCAGGCTTGATCCCGTTTTAATCGGTTGGGCCCAAAGACCTCCAATTTGCAATAGGCTAATAATGAATATTACCTGAAGGTGCTTTATCATAGGCGTTTAATCTTCCAATTACTGCGAGTGGCAGAACCATTGGCATCTGCTAATTCATTCTGCTTAGATTGGTCTCCCATCATTTTTGCAACGATCATACCAGCGATATCTCCATCTGCATGTTGACTTTGATCGAGGTATTCCGGTTTGAAATGCTTGTTCACAAAATGGGTATCAAAATCTCCACTAATGAAGGCTTCATGCTTCATTACAAAACGAGCAAACTCCATAGTAGTATGTAGACCCACGATCTTGTAATCATCAATGGCACGGATCATACGTAAACGAGCTTCTTCGCGATCCTTACCGTAAGTTACCAATTTTGAGATCATAGGATCATAGTAGATCGGAATATCCATGCCTTCTTCAAAACCATCGTCAACCCTCACCCCTACGCCATGAGGACGTTGGTACACGCGTAGATTTCCGATATCTGGCATAAAGTTCTCACGGGCATTCTCGGCATAAACACGCACTTCAATAGAGTGACCGTGAATCTTAAGATCTTCTTGTTTAAAGCTTAATTCCTCACCACGGGCTACGCGAATTTGCTCTTTCACCAAATCAACACCGGTAATCATTTCGGTAACCGGATGCTCTACTTGCAAACGGGTATTCATTTCCATAAAGTAGAAATTATGGTCTTCATCCATAATAAACTCTACCGTTCCGGCACCCAGATAATCACAGGAGCGAGCTACATCTACCGCTTTTTGTCCCATCTCCGCTCTCAATTCATCGCTAAGGATGGCGGAGGGAGCTTCTTCGATAACTTTTTGATGTCGACGTTGAACCGAGCATTCTCTTTCGAATAAATGCACGCGGTTTCCATGACTATCACAAAGTACCTGCACCTCAATGTGGCGAGGTGAGCCTACGTATTTCTCAATAAAAACAGCGCCATTACCAAAGGCACTCTTAGCCTCAGAGATCGCACTGTGAATCTGTTCTTCCAACTCTTCTTCGCGTTCCACCACCCGCATTCCTTTACCACCACCACCGGCAGAAGCTTTGATCAAAACCGGGAAACCGATTTCACGGCAAATGGCAATTGCTTCTTTGGGATCATCAATGGCGCCTTCGGTTCCAGGAACTAAGGGAATGCCAAATTCACGAGCTGCTTCCTTGGCGGCTAGTTTATCACCCATCACCTTCATAGAGTGGGCTTTGGGGCCGATGAAAATCAAACCGGCATCTTCTACTGCTTGAGCGAATTCGCCATTTTCACTAAGGAATCCATAGCCTGGGTGAATACCATCGACACCTAATTCCTTACAAGCAGCAATAATTTTATCGCCTAACAAATAGGATTGGGCCGAAGGCGGAGGTCCAAGGTATACAGCTTCATCTGCGTATTTAACATGTGGAGAATTGCGATCTGCTTCAGAGTATACCGCTACGGTTTGAATACCCATTTCGCGAGCCGACTTCATTATTCGCAAAGCGATTTCGCCGCGATTGGCAACAAGAATCTTATTCATGGCTAGTCTAAAATTACCAGGCTAAATTACAGCCTATCTGCTGAAATACCGTAGCTGTCTTCGAGTTTAATTGCACAAATGACTAATTTTTATGAGCTCTATAATTCTCAAATTCAAGCTAAATCCCTAAGCTCCTTAAAGCCCAGCAGCCCTTTATCCTAGCTAAGCTAAAGGGCCATTCAAACAAGGCTTTCATTGATATCCAATTTCAATCCGCTCAACACCAATTAGTCTGAAAGAGAATAAAAAAATTGTAAATTGATTTCTTAAATTCAAATGGCATTCAGTGTTTTAAGCAAAACTGGAACTCCCCTGCTTCTTTGAATTTTTTCGGAATGAAAAGACCAAGCCGAGGAAATGACCGAGTCAAACCCAAACATTCAGGTACTCTGTATTGAGAGCCAAAAGAAAGATCAAGAGTTCCTTAAAAAGCTATTCTCAAAATTTACTAAGATTAGTTGCGAGCTACGCTTTTACAGGTCTGTGAAAGAAGCTTTAGCGGATCCATCGAATTTGGAATTTCAATTATGCCTGATTTCTGAAGATCAATTAGCAGAGCTTCCAAGATTAATTAACCTTGTTCCTACTAGTCCCTTTCTGGTTTTAGGCACTGAGGCTAATACCGATAGAATCCCGGAAGCCCTGGCAGCAGGCGCCAGTAATTATCTACTCAAAAGCTCTCAAATGGGCTTTGAGTTGGAAAAGTCCTTGATGTTTTGCCAAAGACAATTGCAATTATCTAAAAAACTGGAACTTACCGAAAGGCAAAACCAAACCCTCTTTAAGGTAATGCCCGAAAGTATGGTTATTACCCGACAGGATAATGGTCATATTGTTAGTGTTAATGACACTTTCACCGAAGTATTTGGTTACCGCTTGGAAGATTGCATTGGTAAAACCTCGATTGAAATTGGCCTTTGGGATGATCTTCGAGATCGAGAATCCATCTTTGTGGATTTACCCAACAATGGGGAAGTTCGGGATCTTGAAATTCGGCTTAAACGCAAGGATAATCATACCATCCCCTGCCATATTAGCTTTTCGACCTATCAATACATGGGTACAGACTACCTTATGAGTGTAATTGTAAGTCAAGAAAAAGCGGAAAACCAACGCAGAGAATTGGAATTGGAAAAAGAGCGCTTTAGAACCTTAGTGGAGAGTGCTCCTGATCTTTTCTTTTATACGCGAGATTTCAATGCGATCAACTATGTCTGTCCTCAAGTATACAGGCATTTAGGCTATACCGAAGAGGAAGTTCTTAAACTATCCTACCATCATTTCCTTACTGAAAAATCGAAATCAGAATTTGCGAAAATTCAATTTCCTGAATTCATGAAGAAGGGCGAAAGCAAGGTGCTTAGCCCTTTTGAATTGGTTCATAAATCCGGGAAAGTGAAGCAATATGAACTGTACTTGATTCCAGTTAAGAATAAAGAGACCGGTTGGGTTGAGTTTATCCAGGGGATAGCGCGCGACATCAGTGATGAGTTGGAGACTTTTGAAATGTTGAAGCTCTCCAACCAAAGAAACCTAGAAGCCCTGGAAGAGTTAAAGGCCCACCAATATGCTATTGATCAGCACAATATGGTGGTGATTACCGATTTGGATGGAAAGGTGAAGTTTGCCAACGATAATTTCTGTAAAACCAGTGGTTATTCTAGGAAGGAGCTGATTGGTTCCAGCACCCGTATCTTAAACTCTGGGCTTCATGATGATGCCTTTTTTGCCCATTTGTGGAATACGGTATTGGACGGCAATGTATGGAAGGGCAATGTTTGCAATCGGCATAAAGACGGGCATCTCTATTGGCTGTCAACCACCATAATTCCTCGTAAAGATCAGAATGGTGAAGTCTACGAGTTTATCGCTCTTCGCACGGATATTAGTGAATTAAAGGAAGCTGAAAAGGCTCTAAAAACCAGTCAAGAAAATCTAGCTAATATCCTGAACTCTAATCCACATGAGATTTGGTCGGTTGATCGGGAATTCAAGCTTTTAACCTTAAATCCAAATTTCAGGAACAATTTTGCGCAGCATTTCAATCATGACCTGAAAATCGGTCAATTGATGACTGAAATCCCAGGTTTCCCTGATGAAATAGCTATCCTCTGGAAGGATCGATACAGCAAGGCCTTTACAGGCGAAAGCCATAGCTATCAGGATCATTACCATCACCCCATAAGCGGTAAACTCAAGCATTTATTAGTTAGCATTTACCCTACGCTTAGTGAGGATGGTACTATCGTTGGTGCCAATGTTTTTTCACAGGACATCACCGAAAGACAAGAAGCGAAGGAAGAACTAAAAGTTTCCAATATCCGCCTGGAAGAGGCTCAAGCCATGGCTATGGTAGCGGATTGGGAATACTTGCCCAAGGAGGATATTTTGACCAGTTCCAACAATATGCCGCAGATATTGGGATTGGCTGATAATTCGAACCTTTTGGATCGTAAAGTTCTGGCTCGTTTTGACCGCCCGCATCGTTCCGAAATTTTCCACAGCTTAAAGCTGGCGCTATATCAGGGCGAAAGCACCCAAAATTTCTGGCTTTTCCACACCCCACAGGGTAAGGAGCTCTGGTTAGAATGTAAAATCCATCCCGAATGCAATCCTGATGGCGAAATAAGTCGAATCAGAGGAGTGGTGAGGGATGTAACCGAAATTATTCACCTTCAGAAAAAAGAATACCAGCAAAAGCGAATCTTTATTGACCTGGCGAATAGCAGTTCGGATTTATTGCGCCTCAATGAAATCAATCAGGTTTACGATGCCCTTTCCGAATCCATTTACCAATGGTTTAATGAAAAGGTAGTGGTAGGATCAGGAGCGGTGACCGAAAATGGTTTGGAAACGGAATATCGAATGAACCATTGCATCATTCCTCCTAAGCTTAAAAAGGCATTTACTTTCCTGGAAAAAGCAGCCTCCTCCAACCAGGTATTTCCATCGGTAATGCCTATCATTGATGGATTACGACAAGGCAAGGTTTTTAAAATTACCGAGGATTTAATCTACCTCCTGCCCTTCTTGACCAAGGAAACGGTAGATCCCATTTTTAAAGCTTTCCCTCATTTCGAATTGATTGCCATTGGCATTAGCTACAATAATGCTTACAAGGGAACCACCTTTGTTTTCTTCCCGGAAGGCACCCCGGATTACTATTCTGATCAATTGCTGGAAGTATTGGGTAATCAGGCCAGTACCGTAATGGAGCTCATTGAGTACAGAAATGAACTAAGAGACAATGCCTTGATCTTAAATCAGGCGCTCAAAGCCGCTGGCTCCGCTATTTTCTACTATGATTTAGAAAAACGTCGTTTAGATGGTGATCCCAAACTTTACGAGTTAATGGGCGCTTCGGATCGTAAGGGCAATCCAATTCATGAAGAGGAATTAACATCCCGGATGTCACAGGAAGATATTCAGAGAATGCTTGAGTTTGTCTATCCTAAGTCTGAGCAATATATCGACACCTATCAATTTGATTTCAGGTTTTACTGTTTGGATGATAAATGGCGCTGGTTTGAAGATCGGGCCAAGATTGTTCGTCGTGATAAGAATGGAAAAGCCCTTGAAATTGTAGGTATCCGAACAGATGTTACTGAAAGAAAGGAAAGAGAAAATCAGTTATTGCTTTTAGAATCCACCGTAACTAATGCCAATGAAGGCATTCTAATTACAGACGCAAGGGATTTAGACGGAGATGGCCCCTATATAATCTATGCTAATAAAGCTTTTGAGCGCATTAGTGGCTATACTTTAGAGGAGGTAAAGGGTAAATCACCACAAATGTTGCAAGGTCCGGATACCGATCCCTTGGAGCTCGAGCGAATTGCCGAATGCCTCTCCCAATTTAAACCTGTAGGAACTGAGCTTATCAATTATAGCAAGGAAGGCATCCCTTATTATGTAAGCATATCTATTGTTCCGGTTCTTAATGATCAGGGAGAAGTAACTCATTTTGTGGCACTGGAAAGGGATACCACCGAAGAACATCGCCAAAAGGCTGAATTGAAAGAGCTACTCATGCGCTTTGAATTGGCCACTAAAGCCAATACGGTAGGAATCTGGGATTTAAACCTGGCCGATAATGAGCATTTGGAATGGGATGACAATATGTTCCGATTATATCAACGTAGTCCAGATAATTTTAACAATAGAATCGAAGATTGGATATCCTATATCCACCCTGAAGATCGGGATGAAACGGCCAAAGCATTTCAAAGCTCAGTGGAGCAAGGCTTAGATGATGTCAACTTCCGTTTCCGAATTCGGGCCGGAAATCAAACCAAGCATATTGCGGCCATATCGAAGGTAGTTCGTGATCACGATGGAAATCCCAAACGTATTGTAGGTTTAAACTGGGATGTTACCGAGCTGGAATTGAAGCGTTTAGAGCTAGAACAGATGCGTTTGAATACGGAGGCGCTTATAAACAGTACTGATGATCACATGTGGTCGATAAACGTACGCTTCCGCCTCCTCAGTGCGAATAAGAGCTATCTGCAATTCCTGCAAAATCGCAGTGATCATGCTTTTAATATTGGGGATTCCGTGCTTAACGAGCGCTTGGGTGAAAATCATTTAAAGCGCTGGAAAGGCTTATACGAAAGAGCATTTAGTGGCGAGCAGGTGAATGTACAGATCGAAGATCAATCCCAATACGGAGATCAGATTTTCGCCATCAGCCTCTACCCTATTTACAATGATGCGCGGGTGATTACCGGTGTTGCCTGCTATTCTCTCGATGTAACCGAAAGAACGCATTATTTGGAAACCATTGAGCAGCAAAACCAAAAATTAAAGGATATCGCCTGGATGCAGTCCCATGTTATGCGTGCGCCAGTAGCACGAATCCTAGGCTTAATCGCCTTATTGAAGGAAGAGAATTATGAAGGTCAGTCGGCCAGTACACAAGAAATTTTGCAGTTCATCAATGAATCTACCGAGGAAATGGACCAGGTGATTAAGGATATCACGGCCAAAACAGAACGCTTCAAATTAGATTTACAGTAGGTACCTTTGCAAAATGCGAATGGAAGATACCATCTGCGCCCTTTCTACCGCTGCCGGAATGGGTGCTATTGCGATGATCCGGGTAAGCGGACCCGAAACATATACTGTACTAAATAAGATCTACAAGCCCTTTTCAGCTCAGCATAAGCTGGAAAATAATGAGGGCTATAAAATGGTTTTCGGCTCCCTCATGGATGGGGAACAATTGATCGATGAAGTGATGCTGGGCTTATTTAAAGGCCCAAAATCCTATACCGGTGAAGATGTGATCGAAATTAGCTGTCATGGCTCCACCTATATTCAGGAGCGCATTTTAGGTCTATTAATGCGCCAGGGTATTCGCATGGCCGATCCCGGTGAATATACCCTGCGGGCTTTTATCAATGGCAAAATGGACCTTTCGCAAGCGGAGGCCATTGCCGACTTAATCGCTTCAGAAAATAAGGCCAGTCACCAAATTGCCTTGCAGCATATGCGGGGCGGTATTTCCGATGAAATTCGGGCTCTGCGCTCCGAACTAATCGACTTTGTTTCTCTTATTGAACTGGAACTCGATTTTGCCGAGGAAGATGTGGAATTCGCGGATCGCTCAAAATTTCAAGAATTACTCAATCGCATCGAGCAAGTACTCAGCAGTCTTATCTCTTCTTACGATACCGGAAATGCCATTAAAAACGGGGTTCCCGTGGCAATTGTAGGCGCACCCAATGCAGGGAAATCCACCTTGCTGAATGCCCTACTCAAAGAAGAAAAAGCGATTGTAACGGAAATTGCCGGTACTACCCGCGATGCCATTGAAGATGAAATACATATTGATGGCATCAGCTATCGTTTTATTGATACCGCAGGTATTCGCGAAACCACTGATATGGTGGAAAGTATTGGAATAAAACGCACCTACGAAAAGGTAGAACAAAGTGATTTGGTACTCTACCTCTTTGCTGCCGATCGCCTCCAAAGCCCCGAGGGCTGGCAAGAACTAGAATCAGAATACCAGGATATTCAAATTCGGGCGGGAGAACGCAATTTCCTCTTCATCCTCAATAAAGCGGAATTAGTACCCGAACTCAGCAGTGAGCAAGAACAAAAGCTCAAAGACCTAAAGGCATTACATCTCAGTGCTAAGGATAAAAAGGGGTTAGAAGAACTACACGCGCAAATCAGCGCTTTTTACCAATGGGGTGATCTTGCCGCTCAGCAAAGTATAGTTACCAATGTTCGCCATTTGGATGCCTTGCAAAAGAGCTTAATTCAGATAGAAAAAGTGCGCGAAGGCCTGGACTTTGGCATTAGTGGCGATCTGCTCTCCATCGATATCCGCGCTGCCCTCAGCGAATTAGGCAGCATTATCGGCGAGGTGGATGTAGATAAGGATATACTGGGGAATATCTTTGGGAAGTTTTGTATCGGGAAGTAATTACTTTTCGAATAGTACGCTAAACCCTTCTTTTACTTACTTTTAGGCTGTTTTTACTTCCTTTTCTTGTTGCTAAATTTCCTATTTTTTCCTATCTTTCGTTTCTAATTTGTTGCTGACCAATCAATATTTGTTGTTAGCAACAGATTTTTAAGATAGTGGCGAGATTATGTTACATAGAGATACATCCTGATACAAAGGGGTACACTCTGATACAGAAACAAGCCGAAAAAGGAAACACCATGAGCAGCAACATTCGAGTTCCCAAAATCTGTCAGCATTGCGGTACTGAGTTTATCGCCAAGACTACTGTGACCAAATTCTGTGGTGATAACTGTGCTAAGCGTGCCTACAAGAAACGCAAGAGAGATCAGAAGGTACAGGAGATTGCCCCTACTGCGGTACAGAAACAAGAATACAATCAGGAGCAAGTCAGAGACAAAGACTTTCTAAGTATTGCCGAAACCTGCAAACTACTAGGAGCAAGTAGAATGACCCTGTACCGTCAAATAAAGAACGGAAAAATACAAGCTGCAAAAATTGGGAGCCGAACCATTATCAAGAGAGAAGAAATCGAAAAACTGTTTCAGGCATGAAAGTAACACTAAGAAAACGTAATCAAGGTGGCAAGACCAGTCTATACCTCGACTACTACCACAAAGGGAAAAGGAAAACCGAATACCTCAAATTATACCTTTCTCCTAATGCAAAGACTAAGGAGGAAAAGGAAGTCAATAAAAAGACACTCCAATTAGCCGAGACTATTAGAGCACAGCGACAAATCGAAATCCAAAACGGTGTTTATGGATTCCGAGACAATGAGAAATTAAAAGGCAGCTTCCTTGCATATATTGAGCTACTTGCCAACCAGAGACAAGACAGTCCAGGCAATTACGGCAATTGGACAAGTATGCTGAAACATCTAAAGGCTTTCTGTTCCTATGAGGTATCCTTCTCAGATATTGACCGACAGTTTATTCAGGATTTCAAATACTACCTTGATAAGAAGGCTATTGCACATGGTGACCAGAAACTATCTCAAAATTCTAAGTACTCCTACTTTAACAAGCTGCGAGCAGCTTTAAAGCAAGCAGTGAAAGACGGTATTCTACCTACCAACCCAAGTGAAGGAGTTGACGCCTTTAAACAAGGTGAACCTGAAAGAGAATTTCTGACTTTGGAGGAACTGCAAGCAGCAGCCAATACGGAATGTGAAATACCTCAGATGAAAACGGCATTCATATTTTCATGCCTTACTGGTTTGCGGTGGTCAGACATTAATAAGCTACTCTGGTCAGAGGTGCAGCACTCAAATGATAACGGGTATTACATCCGATTCAGACAAAAGAAAACCAAGGGAGCAGAAACCCTCCCTATTTCAGAACAAGCCTTTGGCTTGCTCGGTGAAAGGCAAGCTCCAGAAGAGCGAGTATTCAAAGGATTGAAATACTCTGCATGGCATAACCTGAAATTGCAACAATGGATGATGAAAGCTGGTATCTCCAAAACCATCACTTTCCATTGTGCCCGTCATACCTATGCCACTTTGCAGCTTACGGCAGGAACTGATATTTACACAGTCTCAAAGCTCTTAGGCCATAAGGAATTGAAGACCACCCAAGTCTATGCCAAAATCATAGATGAAAAGAAACAGGAAGCAGCCAACAAAATCAAACTTGACCTATGAGCAATCAAACCAAATTACTTGACGACATCCTGTACCAAGAGCTTCGCCCTTGGTTAGGAAAAAACAGCCTTGATCAAAAGTATGCTTCCAAACTCAGTAGCGTAAAGGAAGCCTCCACAGATTTTCAATTCAAATATGAAATCAGCTTTCACAGGCCATTCGATCACAAAACAAAGTACTATTCCAAACTAATATTGAATAATGTCAAATCAGAATGTGTCAGGCTTGTCGAGCTGATCAAGGAGGACAACAACGAAAACTTAATCAAGTATTGGCTTGAAGACACACTTAACAAGCGGATTAAAACACGTTTAAAAGACCTTGGAAAGCTCATTAAAGAAAAGGACTATGCACTGACGTACATAGATCCTAAAAAAACATCCTTTGAATTAGACCAAACTCACAAGGCAAACACATTCATCGTACAGCTTCTAAAGCTTGCATACATGCAGCTTTACTTAGAAATCCAAAATGCTTTCAGCACTTGGATAGAAGATCAATTCATACTGGAGGACTTTTACAGCCAACTACTTTTAGAACCTGTCCCGGACAAACATTTCTTGAAACCAGTTCAAGTAATTGAAGTTGAATCCAAACCATTACCAGCAGCCAAAACGGAAACCGCAGCAACGGCAAATTCATTTCATTCATTTACCTACAAGCAGCTAAACACCAACCCAGATAAATTGACCGATTTATGGGATAGCCTAAAGCTGAATCATTTCATTAGCAAATCCACAACCCTACTCAACTTCAAAAAGGTATTCTCAGGAGGTGAAATCAAAACACCTATAGAATGGACAGGAAATATCAGCGAGCTATTCTATTTCATTAAGCTGATATACTCAGAACATAAGTTGGTGGATGATCTAAAGCAAAAGCAATGGGAAGTGACTTGCCTATGCTTCGTTGATACTGATGGGAATTCCTTTGACAGGTCAAAGTTCAGGTCTTTAAAAAGACCGAACCTGACAGGAGATAAAATAGAAAAGGCAGTTTCGCACCTGATATAGTCCACTCTGCACTATACTCCTTTTATCTTTTTTCTGTTTTTGTTTAGTCCTCTTTTACCTTAAAAGTGGACTATCAATTTTTACAGCCCACTCTGCACTCTGCACTCTACACTGCACCATGCTTTAGAGCCTCATAACGCCCCTTTTAGCCTCCTACTTTAGCATCGTATTCGACAATCGGATATGACTTTTGGCCAAGAGTCCATTCATTAATTCTTAATACGATTTAAGATGGACGAAATAATTGAACGTCTTGAAAATCTCCAACGCCTAATTGAGAGCCAGGGGATTTACACGAAAGAAGTTTTAAACTTCAATGAGGCTTGCCAGTACTTGGAGCTTTCACAGTCACACTTATACAAGTTGACAAGTGGAGGTAATATTCCACACTACAAGCCAAACGGAAAGAAGCTCTATTTCAAGAGAACGGAGTTAGAAAGCTGGTTGCTTCGCAACCGCAATTCTACTCAGGAAGAAATAGACCGCAGAGCTGCGGATTACCTAATCAAAAAAGGGAGGGTAAAGCTATGACAGAGGTTTTCGATATGCTCTTGACAGTAGCTCAAGACATAAAAACAATCAAAGCATACCTCCTCAATTTCCATAAGTCACGATTGGAGCAATTCAGTGACGAATGGATTGATGGTCAGGTAGTGATGCAAACGCTGCACATTAGCAAAAGAACCCTTCAATCCCTTCGGGATAGTGGGGTTCTTCCCTACAGCCGAATCAATGGCAAGTTCTATTACAAAGTTTCTGATATGGAAGCTTTACTGGAATCCAACTACTCACCTTCAAAATCAAAGCATTATGGAGATCAGTAGAGAAGCCATTTTGAGAAAGACACATTACGGCTTGAATATCTATGCCCATGTATTACGCCACTACTATCAGGGTGAAACAGTCCTATCCCTTTCGGGACGGGACTGCAAACCTGCTAAGAATCCTTTCAATGCGGACAAGCCCACATTGATGGTTAAAGTAGTTGACGGCATTGCTACACACACAGATACAGAAGAAGCCATTGCACAGGGCAATATCTTTGATTTTGCTTCATTGCATTTCAGCCTCGAAGGGCAAGCCCTTCTCGAAAAGATCAATGAAGAACTATACCTGAGAATTGGCAAGGAAAGAGGTTTTTATCATCAAGAGGAAACGCAACCTGCGGTTGCTATTCCTGAAATTCAAAAGCCTACACCGCCAGTATTCAGCTATTTCAAAAAGCCTGTTTCTAATGTGAAACCAAGTCGCCAAGTCTCCTTGATTGAGGTGTACCATCTCATCAAAGGCAATGATTTTGCTTCGTGTACAAGTACACTTCGCAACATCTCAGAGCCAAAAGATGCCCGAAAATACAAGGCTCAAAACTTCGATTATGTGACCTTCTCAGGCTCATTCTCTAAGCGGAATGATGCAAACCTCCAAAGACATTCAGGTTTGCTTACAATCGATTTTGACCACATTGAGGACATCCCAACGCTCAAGCAATCATTACTCGATGACCATTATTTTGAAACGGAGCTACTGTTTGTATCTCCTTCAGGTGATGGGTTGAAATGGGTAATACCGATTGACTTGACACAGGCAAAACACCAGGACTATTTCAAGGCAGTGGCAAACTACGTTTCCCACACCTATCAATTAGAAGTAGACCAGTCAGGAAAGGACATTTCAAGAGCATGTTTCCTTCCGCACGATACAGAAATATTCATCAACCCTAAATACATATAGGTTATGGAGCGAAAAACATTCAATCCGTTGGAATGGCTTGATAAGCCAGGGCAGCAAGTAAAAGTTACAGAGCAAAGCAAATACAATACAAGTACACAACTCGAAGAAGTTGAACGAATCATTCAAGGCATTGAGGCCAGCCACATAGATGTCACCTCCGCTTACAGCGATTGGGTAAACATCGGCTTTGCCTTTGCGGATGAGTTTGGTGAGACAGGTAGAAACCTGTTTCACCGTGTTAGTCAATATCATCCTGAGTATTCCACACAGGAATGCGACAAGCAGTTTGATAATTGCATGAAGGCAAGGGGTCAGGGAGTTTCCCTGAAAACCTTCTTCTATCATGCCAAGGAAGCAGGAATACCACTGACTACACCAAAGCAGGAAAGACAAGCCTACAGCCCTGCAAGCAGGTCTGAGAATCATAGCAAGAATCTCAATACTCAGGCAGAAATCAAGAAAGAACCGGAACAAATGCCAACCTTTTCTGATTCCTTATTTCCTGAACTTCCTGAGTTTTTGCAAAAGGTAATACAGATAGCCACTTCCAATGAGGAAAGGGATATTCTACTCCTTGGCTCCTTAGTGGCTATTAGTGCTTGTTTACCCAAAGTGTCAGGTATTTATGATGGCAAGCGTGTCTATTCCAATCTGTTTCTATTCATTACCGCCCAAGCCTCGGCAGGTAAAGGTCGTTTGGTGCATTGTCGCCAACTAGTGAATCCAGTACACAAAGAGTTCAGGGAGCAAGCCAAACTCCACAAGCAACATTACGAACTGGAATTGGCTGAATACAACGCCAACAAAGGGAAAGTTGAAGGAATAGAGAAACCCGAGAAGCCACCCGAAAAGATGCTCTTTATACCTGCCAATAACAGCTCCACAGGAGCTTATCAATTATTGGGAGATAGTGATGGTAAAGGACTGATATTTGAAACTGAGGGTGACACACTTGCACATGCTTTTAAGAGCGATTACGGCAACTATAGTGACGGCTTTAGAAAAGCCTTTCACCATGAAACTATTTCCTACTATCGCAGGACAGACCGTGAATATGTAGACATTGAAAGCCCTTGTCTTTCTACTGTCCTTTCAGGTACACCCAAGCAAGTAGCGGCATTAATCCCGAATGCAGAAAACGGCTTATTCAGCCGTTTCATATTCTATTACATGAATGTTCGGCCAGTGTGGAAGAATGTATTTGCTTCGCAAACTGCCAATGGATTAGACGACTACTTTGATGCGTTAGGCAATGAGTTCTTTAGCCTTTATAGTTCTTTGAAAGCTGGACAGGATGTTCAATTCTTTCTCACCGCTGACCAGCAAGACCAGTTCAATCAGTTCTTTGGTCAGATACAAGAAAAGTACATGAGCATTCAGGGAATCGACTACATGGCAACCATCCGAAGATTAGGATTAATCGCCTATCGTTTCTGCATGATATTCTCCGCTTTACGGATCATGGAAACAGGTGAAACATCATCAAAGATGATTTGTGAAGAAAGAGACTTCCAAGCTTCGCTTGCTATGGTCAAAGTGTTGGTAAAGCATTCGAGTAAAGTATTTGCAGAACTCCCAGAGGACATTCAGAAACCTACTCGATTAAACAGGAAAGAGAAATTCTTGAACAAGCTGCCCAAGCACTTCAATCGTCAGAAGTACTTGGAAGTGGCAGCAGCTTTGAGCATTCCTCACAAAACGGCAGAAGGTTATATCACTGACTTCTGTAAATCAGGACTGATTCATCGTGAGTCTCAGGACAACTACATAAACACCTCGATTGAGGATACTCAGGATTCTGAGGATGCTAAGGAAAATTAATCCTTGGTATCCTCCATTTCCTTAAAATCCTGAAACATTAAATCCACAAATCTACCTACTTCGTTTCTTCTTTTTCTTTCCTATATTTGGCATTATTTGTCAAGTAATATATTGCCAACATGGATAACTTCGGTTCTAGACTGAAAGCATTAAGAACAAAACAAGGGCTATTAATGCGACAAGTCGCTGCTGCTACAGATGTGGACACCTCTATGATAAGCAAGTTTGAGAATGGTGATCGACTTCCAACAAGAAAACAAATTGAAAAGCTCGCTTTGATTTTAAAGGTTACAGAAGAGGAATTACTCGTTCAAGCATATAGTGAAAAAATTGCATACGATTTAATCAAAGAACCGCTAGCTGAGGAAATTGTCGAATTGGCATTAAAAAAATTACAATTAAAAAAATGAACTAACCAAACAGTACATCTTTATGCCTAACCATACTTTCAACATACTCACATTCAATCACCCGCAGGAAGAACAAACCTTTTACTTCACTGACCAGGAACATGACAACCTCACAAGGATCTACAAATCGCTTGTACCTGATGAGGTTATTGAAAAGTATGGGGAGCAAGACCATTATTACACATCATTTACAGTTGAGCAGGACGGATTCTTAGCAGTATCCAAACCAACAACTCCTTTATTTGAAACCAAGACAAATGAGGCAGGTGAAGAACGCTCATATGCTGTTCGCAATTCTACCTTCTCATCTTCAGTACTAAAGCGATATTACAATTCGCTTATTCATAGTCATTTCAAAGGGAAAGGATTTTTAGTAAAGCCCAATTTTATAAGTGATACGGAAGTTTGGCTTCCAAGCGAAAAACAGGATACAACTGGTCAGTACAAGATATTTGACCGCTTCTCACTCAAAGTACAGTTTAAGACCGTTTCCGATAGTCTGGAATTGTTGGTGACATTTGAAGGTAAATCCAAAATCTTCAAGGTTCCTGTCTCCACTCTTTTAGAGGATGTATCACCGACAGATATTAATTGGGTAGTGTATGAAAAAGGACTGTACCGATTTGATGAGTTGCCTGATAGTGGCAAAAGAGAATATGACAAGGTGTATCCCGTATGGAATTTCGAAATCAGAGATGCACTAATGCAAGGAACGGAAGCCCCGGACAAAACCAATAAGTACAAAAAGTTTAGAGAGGGAATCGACAAGTTCTACAATCAATACCTAAATACAGAGGAGTTCAAAGCAATCATTCCAATTACCTCAAATGGATTCATAGCAGTCAATAAAATCAATATCGGGTCAGTCAACAATTCCAGTAACCGCCTTTTATTCGGTGAAGAAAAGTCTGGAATCGTGCCAATGGATGGAATGAAAGAGCATGGTCCTTTCGGATTAAGCCCTACTACTAAAATTCACTACTTTTTTATCTTTCATAAAGATGATCAGCCCATCGCAGAGAAGATGGACAGTTATTTCAAAGGAACTGAGTTTGGCTTTAAAGGATTGGTCAAGTTTATTCATACAACTTACCACACCGAAAAAGGTTTCAGTATAAGGTTTGATGACAGAGATGATCCATGGCCAGAAATCTATGAAGCCATTACCAATAAACACTTTGAATCTGACATTCAGTACATCGCCATTTATATCAGTCCATTCTCCAAAAATGCTCCAGACAAATCAAGAAGGAAGATATACTACAAGCTGAAAGAATTGCTACTGAAAGAAGGCGTATCCTCACAGGTAATTGACGGAGAGAAGGTATTGACCAACGAAAAGTACTATTACAGCCTACCGAATATTGCTATCGCCATTTTAGCCAAACTGAACGGCATCCCTTGGAAGCTGGATACAAAGCTCAAAAATGAATTGATAGTAGGCATTGGAGCATTTAGAAACTCAGAAGTTGACATACAATATATAGGAAGTGCTTTTAGCTTCGCTAACAATGGGAAATTCAACCGTTTTGAGTGCTTCCAAAAAGACCAAACAAAGGAGTTAGCAGGTTCAATTATCAGGGCAGTAAAGGAGTATGCTAATGTAAATACAGGCATCAAACGGCTTGTGATACACTTCTACAAGAGTATGAGGCAAGATGAACTTCAACCAATAGAAGACGGCCTCAAAGACCTTGGATTAGACATTCCGGTATTTATAGTGTCCATCAACAAAACAGAATCCTCAGACATTGTTGCATTTGACAACAGTTGGAAAGACCTTATGCCAATGAGTGGCACATTCATAAAGGTTGGGTACAATAAATTCCTGCTATTCAACAACACACGATACAATCCAAAATTTTACAGCTTCCATGACGGTTTTCCGTTCCCGATCAAGCTGAAAATCTTTTGCACAGAAAAAGAGCTGGTAGAGGAATATAAGACCGTAAAAGAATTGATAGATCAGGTGTATCAGTTCAGCCGTATGTATTGGAAATCAGTAAGACAACAGAACTTACCAGTTACCATCAAATACCCTGAAATGGTCGCAGAAATGCTCCCTCATTTTGATGGTAATGAAATACCTGAATTTGGAAAAGACAACCTTTGGTTCTTGTAATGGACAGAATAGAAGAAATATTTAAAATTAAGGACGTAAAGCCGACTGCTGTAAGGATAGTAGTACTGCGCTACCTATTAGAACAAAAGAAAGCACAGTCTTTAAAGGACATTGAAGTTGGTCTCGATCAATCAGACAGAAGTTCAATTTTTCGCACACTAAAAACTTTTGAAGATCATAAGGTGATCCATAGTATCGAAGATGGCTCAGGGATGACCAAGTATGCTGTATGTGTAGAAGGCTGCAATTGCGATCCAAAAGACCTTCATTATCATTTCTATTGCACTTCATGTGAAATGACTTTTTGCCTTTTAGACCACCCTATTCCTTTAGTCAATCTACCAAATAATTTTAAAATGGCACAAGCTAACATGGTCATTAAAGGATTATGCGATAAGTGTAACCAATAACCTTTGCAATCGGGTTGCACTATCGCTTCATTATCTTTGTGACCAATGAAGTATTTATCTTTGATATTCGCCACGTTTACGCTGATGCTCTCCACAGTCCCTATTGAGGGAGCTTGTCGTAGTAACTCGTATGATGGTGTTTACAACTACTCAAATACAGAATCTAGTCAGCAGGAGAGCGGAAATCAGGATAACGAAAATTGCCCCCCACTCTGCGGTTGTCAATGTAGTCATGTACATGCAATCTCTTTTGGAAACAATAGGGTAATTATCAATCTGGTATTTGCGGATAATAATAAGTTGCCCAGAAACTACAACAATGGTATTTCTTTTAATTTAATCAATGCCATTTGGCATCCCCCAAAGTTCTCCGAATAGGTTATTGCTTACTTATTCAAAGGTATTAACACATGTGATTTTCAAGTCACATGTGTGATATTCAATAACCACCACTACGCCTACAGTCCAATAGAACAGTACGGCTTGTATTTCCAAATCAACATGTTTAAAAGTCATAAACATCAGGACTTCTTTATCAAGAGATCCTGATAAAAGTAAAGCTATGATTAATCAAATAATTTCATTTTCAATAAAAAACAAGCTTATTATTGGCATGCTCACCATTGCCCTCATTATTGGTGGCTTATGGAGTGCGTCCCAAGTACCGCTAGATGCTGTGCCGGATATTACAAATAACCAGGTACAGGTCATTACACAAGCTCCGAACCTGGGCACAGAGGATATTGAGCAGTTTGTTACCTATCCAGTGGAGGTGGCAGTAGCCAACCTACCCGGTGTAACTGAAATCCGCTCGGTTTCCCGATTTGGTTTATCGGTAGTAACTATCGTTTTTGAAGACGATATTGGAACTTATCTGCCAAGGCAATTAGTGGCTGAAAAGCTTGCAGAAATCAAAGAAAGTATCCCAAAAGAATTTGGTGAGCCTTCAATGGGGCCAATATCCACCGGGTTGGGAGAAATCTATCAATACACACTAAAAGTAGATTCTACTCACAAAGGCCAATTCACTCCCACTGATTTACGCACGATGCAAGATTGGATTGTGCGTAGGCAAATGGCAATGGTTCCCGGAGTGGTAGAAATAAACGCCATTGGAGGAAGTTTGAAACAGTATGAAGTGGCCATCAACCCAGATGAACTGAAGGCAATTGGCATTACTATTCTTGATATTTTCAATGCACTGGAAGCCAACAATCAGAATACAGGTGGCGCTTATATCGAGAAAAACCATCAAGCCAATTTTATTAGAGGCGAAGGTTTAGCCAGAAATCTGAAAGACATTGAGAACATAGTGGTTAAAAATGTGAATAACCTGCCTATCCGAATCAAGGATGTAGCAAAAGTTCAATATGGTAATGCGGTTCGTTATGGTGCACTAACGCAGGATGGTGAAGAAGTTGTAGGTGGGTTAGTGTTATTGCTCAAAGGAGCCAACTCCAATGATGTAATAATTCGTGTGAAAGAACGCATGATGGAAATTCAGAAATCCTTACCTGAAGGTATTGTAATTGAACCACTACTTGACAGAAGTAAACTCATAGCAAAAACAACAGACACAGTCAGCACTAACCTGATGGAAGGGGCATTGATTGTCATTTTTGTTTTGGTGTTTCTGCTTGGGAATTGGCGTGGTGGATTAATCGTAGCATCAACTATTCCCCTATCCTTATTGTTTGCTTTTGTATTAATGAACGTTTTTGGCGTTTGGGCAAATTTGATGAGCCTGGGAGCCATTGATTTCGGAATCATTATAGACGGTGCTGTAATAATTGTGGAAAGCACCGTATTTCTCCTTCATGAACGTGTATTGAAAAAACAGAACATCACTGCACAGGTTAGAGATGAAGTATCCTATTCGGCCTCAAGCAAAATGATGAATGCTGCCTTCTTTGGTCAACTCATTATACTCATAGTGTTTATCCCGATTCTTGCCCTACAAGGTGTTGAGGGTAAAATGTTCAAGCCGATGGCACTCACCTTCATGTTTGCCATGATTGGTGTTATGATCCTTTGCCTAACCTATGTTCCTATGATGTCGGCTTGGTTTATTCGTACAAGCAACAGTAATAAAGCTTCATGGGGTGATCGTTTTGTCCTTTGGCTTGAGAATATTTATGACCCCACATTGGGTAGGGCATTAAAAAAAGCCAAATGGGTAATCGTTTCAGCGGTTGTATTGCTCGGCTTGGCGGTCTTTACCTTCTCACGCATGGGTGGAGAATTTGTTCCACAGTTGGATGAAGGAGATATTGCATTTCATGCTATTCTAAAACCGGGTAGCTCGCTATCGGAAACCATCGAAACCACCACCAAAATAGAAGGTATTGTTAAGACTAAGTTTCCTGAAGTACTGAAGATAGTTAGCCGTATTGGGTCTGCCGAAATCCCAACAGATCCTATGCCCTTTGATTATGCAGATGTATTCGTCATAATGGCTCCCAAGGAAGAATGGGTTTCTGCCGAAAGCAAAGACGATCTGATATATAAAATGAAAGAGGAACTGGAAAAGATACCAGGTGTCAATTTCGAGTTTACCCAGCCCATCGAAATGCGGTTCAACGAATTGTTAGAAGGAATTAAGGAGGATATTGCCATCAAATTATACGGGGAAGACATCAATATCTTGGCCGCAAAAGCGGAAGAAATATCAAAGATTATTGCCGGGACTCAAGGCATAGGTGATATGCGTGTGGAGGCAACAACAGGACTTCCCCAAATGACTGTGCAGTATAACCGGAATAAACTGGCTCAATATGGGGTAAATATCCAAGACCTGAATAGGTTGATTCAATCAGCTTTTGTAGGTGGTAAGGCGGGGGTAATTTTTGAAGGTGAAAAACGTTTTGATTTGGTCGTTCGACTAGATGAACAACACCGTAAAAGCATTGACGATATAAAGAACCTCTACATTAGTTTACCCAGCGGCTCACAAATCCCTCTGAAAGAAGTAGCAAACATAAGCTACCAACCAGGCCCCATGCAAATCAGCCGGGATAATACCAACCGCAGGACTTATGTAGGCATCAATGTCAGGGGACGTGATATAAAATCACTTGTAGAAGAAATTCAGCAAAAGTTGGACGCAAAGCTTGACCTCCCCCCTGGTTATTACATACGGTATGGGGGCGCTTTTGAGAACCTGGAACGAGCAAGTAAACGCTTACAAGTAGTTGTGCCAATTGCTTTGGGATTGATATTCTTACTCATATTTTTTGCTCTAAAGTCTTTCAAACAATCCATGATGATATACATGGCCATTCCATTGGCAGCCATTGGAGGGGTTTTCTCTTTATGGTTGAGAGATATGCCGTTCAGTATTTCAGCAGGCGTTGGTTTTATTGTACTCTTTGGAGTAGCGGTATTAAATGGATTGGTACTCATAAGTGGATGGAACGAACTGAAGGATGAAGGTGTAAGCGATTTGAATGAACGTATCCGGTTAGGCGCAAGAAGGCGGATAAGGCCAATTCTTCTTACAGCACTCACAGATGTCTTTGGCTTTTTGCCAATGGCTGTTTCTACCTCGGCAGGTGCAGAAGTCCAGCAACCCTTAGCGACCGTGGTAATTGGCGGAATGATTACAGCCACTTTACTTACCTTATTTGTGCTTCCTATATTATACAGGTGGGTAGAAAACAGAAGCTCCAAAGTAATGATACCCAAAGCCATGACTATTCTGATACTGATTGGTGGATTCACTCTTTTTTCGTCCGGTGAACTGAAAGCTCAAGAGACTAAAGATAAAACAGTCACCACATTAGAGGAAGCCCTCAGGATCGGTTTATCGAATAACGGCAATGTGCAGGTAGCGAAAACCAATATCGAGTTGCAGGAACAAGGGAAAAAAGCTGCTTTTGATCCGGGCAAGACCAATATAGGTGCACAATATGGGCAGTACAACAGTTTTGAAAATGATTTTGCACTTAACCTGACCCAGCAATTTGATTTTCCAACGGTCTATACCAACCAGCACAAACTGGCAAAAGAAAAGACGGAAGGAAGCCAGATGCAACTGGCGGTAACTGAGAACAGCCTGAAACGAGACATCCGCCAAAGTTGGTATCAACTTGCCTATTTAAGGGAAAAGGAAAAGTTGTTGTTGTATCAGGATACTATTTATGGTCGGTTTCTACATGCAGCCACCATCCGTTATGAAACGGAAGCTACCAGCTACCTGGAAAAAGCAGCAGCAGAAACCAAGGTGATGGAAATCCAAAATACACTTAAACTAATAGCATCGGACATTGCCATTCAGGAGAAGCAGCTTCGTATCCTCCTGAACGATACAACCGGAATCCACTTTATGCCAGGGGTCTTAGCCGAAAGGACTATGGCGGGTATTCAGGATTCAACACAAGTAGCCAATAATCCTCTACTTGCCTATGCCAAACAGCAGATTGATATTGCTGGTGCTGAAAAAGCAGTCCAGTCGTCCAAAATGCTGCCCGGGTTATCAGTCGGATATTTCAATCAATCACTAATAGGACAATTAACTACAACTGGTGATATTGCAGGCCCTTCTAATCGATTTTCCGGAGTGCAAGTTGGCATTTCAATACCGATATTTTACGGTTCTTATAAGGCCAATATAAAATCAGCCCAGCTCAAAGAGCAGATGGCCGAAACCAATGCTAATTACTACACTTCCGTCCTTCAGGGGCAGTACGAACAGCAGCTACAGGAAGTGTTCAAATACGGGGGGAGCTTGAGCTACTATAAGGACAAAGCAATTCCACAAGCAAATCTCATCATTGGCAATGCTCAAAAGAGTTTCGAGAATGGAGCCATAGATTATGTGGAATATTTTCAAAATCTAAATCAGGGGCTGGAACTGAAATTCAATTATCTCAATACATTAAACGGGTACAACCAGGCCATTATCAATCTGGAATACCTGATTGGTCAATAATATAAAAAACTGAATAATATGAACTCTTACATAAAAAATTACACTACTCCATTGTTAAAGACTTGGAGTATTGGCAGCTTGTTCGTTGCAGCAAGTTTATTCATTGTATCGTGTGGAAACTCGGTGAATAAAGAAGAAGGGGAAGAACTAGAAGAAGAACATGTTGAAGAAGTACTCTTTTCTACCCAGCAATTTCAATCGCTAAGAATGAAGGTAGATACTTTACCACTTCGCAACATCTCCTCCTATGTGGATGCAAACGGACAATTGGAAGTACCCCCACAAAATGAAGCAGCGGTTACAGCCGTCATAGGTGCGAACATTATCAGCATTAAAGTAATTGAAGGCGATAAAATAAAAAAAGGACAGGTACTGGCATACCTCAACCATCCTGACCTGATTAAACTACAAACCGATTACATCAATAGCTGGAACCAACTTCAATACATTGATAAAGAATACCAGCGTCAAAAGACGCTCTATGATGAAAAAGTAGGGTCAGGAAAAGAATTTCAGAAAACACAGGCGGATTACCAGTCAATGAAAGGAACGGTAGTAGGTTATGAAGCACAGTTAAGACTATTGGGATTGAGCCTTATGAAAATACAGCAAGGTGAAATCTACGATCAAGTACCAGTATCCACTCCTATTTCAGGATACGTACGACATGTAAATGTAAAAACAGGCCAATATGTACAGCCACAAACCGAGATGTTTGAAATCGTCAATATAGATCACATCCATACCGATTTAACGGTGTTTGAAAAAGACATACACAAGGTAAAAGAAGGCCAGAAAGTTAAGTTTTCTATTGAATCCTTGCCAGGAAAAGAACTGGAAGCAACCATTTATTCAGTAGGTAAAGCATTCGAGCAAGACCCTAAGGCCATTCACCTTCATGCAGAAATTCATAATAAGGAAGGATTGCTTATTCCCGGTATGTATGTGCGGGGACGTATCATAATTGATGACGTTCGTTGTTATGCTCTGCCTGAAGCTGCTGTAATTAGAGATGGTGATAAATATTTCATTTTCACGGCTGAGAAGAAAGATGAAGATGGTGAAGTTGAGTGGGAATTTGTACCGGAGGAAATTATTGTTGGAGCAATGGATAACGGTTGGATAGAAGTTAAACTTCTCCAACCATTAGAAGAAGGTACAACTGTCGCTTGGAACAATGCATATTACTTATTAGCAGAAATGAAAAAGGGTGAGCTGGGAGATGATGATTAAAGATAGAAGTATGAAAAAAACAATATTCAAAATATCGAGAATGGACTGCTCCTCTGAGGAACAGTTAATTCGTATGAAATTGGAGTCGTTTTCCAATATAAAACACCTTGAATTTGACATACCTTCCCGTCAACTTGGAATTTACCACATTGGTGACATAGATCAAATTCATCAGGCTATCAGCGAGTTGAACCTAAACGATAAATTGGAAAACACAGAAGACGCTGATTTGCCTTCAGTTGTTGACGAATCGCATCAAAGGAAAATACTATGGTGGGTATTGGGCATCAATTTCGGCTTCTTTGTAGTAGAAATGACTACCGGATGGATATCCCGCTCTATGGGTCTGGTGGCTGACTCGCTGGATATGCTGGCAGATTCCATCGTCTACGGCCTGAGCTTATTTGCTGTCGGTGCAGCTATTTCTCGTAAGAAGAAAGTAGCCAAAATCAGTGGCTATTTTCAGATGGGATTGGCTCTGTTAGGTTTTTCAGAAGTTTTGCGCAGGTTTTTCAGCGAAAGCGAAACACCGCTGTTTCAATGGATGATCATCATTTCGGTACTTGCCTTAATTGGTAACTTGGTCTCGCTTTGGCTGATCAACAAAGCTAAAAGTGATGAAGCTCACATGCAGGCCAGTGCGATATTTACATCTAATGATATTATAGTGAATGGAGGGGTAATACTAGCTGGGATTCTGGTTTATTTTCTAAAAAGTAAATGGCCGGATCTGGTTGTTGGTGGTGTTGTTTTCTCCTTTGTTATGCGTGGTGCTTTTCGAATACTGAAATTGGCAAAATGATTATGGGACATAATCACAATCATTCACATAATCATTCAGAGGGCAATGTAAAAGTAGCCTTCTTTCTCAACCTTGCCTTTACAATCATTGAGATCATTGGTGGTCTCTATACCAATAGTTTGGCTATCCTGTCGGATGCACTGCATGATTTAGGAGATAGCCTCAGTTTAGGACTTTCGTGGTACTTTCAGAAGCTATCCAAGAAAGGTAGAACCAAGACATTCTCTTACGGGTACAAACGATTCTCATTGCTTGGTGCGATAATCAATTCGATTGTGTTAGTGGCAGGGTCAATATTCATCCTGACAAAAGCGATTCCTGAACTCTTTAATCCTGGGGAAACAAATGTTGAAGGCATGCTCTATCTATCGATTTTGGGAATAGTAGTAAATGGTGCAGCTGTTTTCAAACTCCGAAAAGGAGAATCTCTGAATGAAAAAGTAGTTTCACTACATCTTTTAGAAGATGTCTTGGGATGGGTGGCCGTTCTTATAGGTAGTGTCATTATGATGTATACAGATGCACCATTTATAGATCCGTTACTCTCAGTACTAATCTCGCTTTTTGTTTTGTACAATGTTTACAAAAACCTCAAAAAGAGCCTTTTAGTAATTCTTCAGGGCATTCCCGAGGAAATTTCCATTGACGACATTCGGCAAAAGCTCAAGAACATATCAAAAGTTACTGACATCCATGACTGCCACGCATGGTCGATGGACGGCCAGTACAACATTCTTACACTTCACCTTCGACTAGATAAAGACTACAAACTTTCAGAACAAGCTAAGCTCAAAGAGCAAGTAAGAACACAATTAAAAGATGAATCGATTAATCACATTACCATAGAGTTTGAAGCACAGGGTGAAAACTGTGAGTTGGAGGATTGTTGATCAAATCATTTGATAAGTGATGAAAAAATATCAGATTAAAACAAAATGAAGCTAAACACCCTCTACATAAAAAACATGGTTTGTCCTCGCTGTATTGACACAGTGAAGGACATTTTGGATAACCTGAATATAGAAACCTCCTCCATTGAACTCGGAGAAGTTCATACACCAAACAACATCACGAGTGATCAGAAATCACAGCTGGAGGAACTACTGGCAGCACGAGGCTTTGAGTTGCTTCAAGATCAAAAGTCGAAACTGATCGGACAGATCAAAGCGATCATTGTAGATCAAATTCATCACAACAAAGAAGCCTTAAATATCAATTTCTCTACCCTAATAGCTGATAAACTGCACCAGGAGTATTCTTCTCTCAGCAGGCTTTTCTCTTCTGTCGAAGGAGTCACTATTGAGCGGTTTATCCTTAAACAAAAAGTAGAGCGAGTGAAAGAGCTCATCTTTTACAATGAGCTAACGCTCTCAGAGATTGCTCATCAAATGGACTACAGCAGTGTAGCCCATCTATCCGCCCAATTCAAAAAAGAGACGGGCATGACCCCCACAGCTTTTAAGAAAATGAGAAATCCGGGACGGCAATCACTGGATCAGCTGTGATCAAAATCTCATAAGCCTTTTTCAAAATTGTGTAACAGCCACAAGCAGCTTACCGATCATCTTTGTATCGTGACAATTAATACGATAACAAGATGACCAAAGAATATACAATTACCGGAATGACTTGCACTGGCTGTTTGGCCAAAGTGAAGAGAACGATCAATGGAATCGAAGAGATACAAGAAGCCGCTATTCAACTGGAATACCCACAGGCAAAGATTATCTCCGATGAATCTTTAGACCTTGGAGAAATTAATCTGGCATTAAAAAAGGTAGGGAACTATGCCATTTCTGAAGAATATCAAGAGACCGTACAAGCTCCGCTCCCTAAGATCAAAAAACAAGAACCACTCGCTGAGAAGTCCATTACCACCTACAAACCACTGATCCTTATTGTAGGGTTCATTGCTGTGGTAACAGCTTTGAGCCAATACCCATTCAATGAATTTTCGGGGATGTTGTGGATGCGCCACTTTATGGCAGGGTTCTTCATTGTCTTTGCTTTTTTCAAGCTGCTAAACTTGACAGGCTTTGCGAACTCTTATCGAATGTACGATATAGTAGCCGCTAAATGGAAAGCCTGGGGATACGCTTACCCATTTGTTGAACTAGCCCTGGGATTGCTCTATTTATTGAATATTGCACCGTTTTTCACAAACATGGTGACAGTTATCGTCTTGGGCATAAGCAGCATCGGAGTGATTAAAAGCAACCTGAACAAGAAGAAGATCAAATGTGCCTGCCTGGGAGATGTATTCAATTTACCCATGAGTACAGTCACCATTGTAGAGGATCTATCCATGGTAGCTATGGCTGCAGCTATGCTTGTTTTCACTTAGGTCGTTACAAAATTCTGTAATCATTTCTCAAAATTCTATAAACCCTTCTCTGTAAGAAATCCGTATATTGCATTATAAGTGAAAAGAATAATCTCCATATCGCTTGCTTTGCTCATGTTGGTTTCCAGCGTGGGTTTCTCTATGAACACACATTTTTGTGGTGGCGTAGCGGTTGAGACTTCTTTTTCAATCGGACTTCATAATCCTGATTGCGGAATGTCCGATATGGATGGAGACTGCAAAAAAGAACCATCCTCAGAAGAACAGGTAAAACCTAAACCCTGTTGTGAAAATCAACATGAGGTACTTCAATTAGATGAGAATGCAAATCTTCAAGCCTTCTCTGTTGATGTGAATCCTGTTTTCTTTGTTGCTTTCATTCACACTTATGTTCAGCCGATTCTATTTGCTGATCAAGCTTTTGTTCATAACACTTATTACTCTCCTCCCATACCTGATAAGGATATTCAAGTCCTTTTTCAGACCTTTTTAATTTAATCCGCATAGTACAATTTGATGTTCCTGGTCTTGTGACTATGGAGCATAGTGGCATTTCCTGCCATTGAACAATTCTTTTCTGTTCAATCAAATTCAATTGTATTATGCTCAATAAAATCATAAAATATTTCTTAGAGAATAAGTTGGTCACTGTTCTCGTCCTTACAGGTTTTGTAGCCTGGGGAATTGTAACTGCTCCATTTGGATGGCAAGTGGGTGCATTGCCTTCTGACCCTGTTCCGGTGGATGCCATACCAGACATAGGAGAAAACCAACAAATTGTTTTTACCCAATGGGCTGGCCGTTCGCCACAGGATATTGAGGATCAAATCTCTTATCCTTTAACTACTTATTTACTAGGAATCCCAGGAGTAAAATCTATTAGAAGTTCATCCATCTTCGGTTTTTCCAGTATCTATATCATCTTCTCAGAAGATGTGGAGTTCTATTGGTCACGATCCAGAATACTCGAAAAACTCAACTCACTACCCTCTGGCTTACTCCCTGATGCCGTCCAGCCTGCATTGGGGCCAGATGCCACCGCCTTAGGGCAGGTGTATTGGTACACCATTGAAGGAAGGGACAAAAACGGAAATCCAACTGGCGGTTGGGATTTGCACGAAATCCGCACAGTTCAGGACTTCTATGTGAAGTATGGATTAAATGCAACAGAAGGAGTTTCAGAAGTTGCTTCCATTGGCGGTTTTATTCAGGAATACCAAATTGATGTAAATCCTGACGCATTGAAAGCCTACAACATCCCCTTGCATAAAGTCATGCAGGCAGTACAAAAATCCAATAAGGATGTTGGTGCAAAGACCATAGAAATCAATCAGGCTGAATATTTAGTTCGTGGTTTAGGATATGTCAAGAAAGTAGAAGACATAGAAAAGGCAGTAGTTGCAGTACAAGACAATGTGCCTATAAGGATAAAAGACATTGGTGTAGTATCTCTTGGCCCCGCTACAAGACGAGGTATTTTGGACAAAGATGGTGCTGAAGTAGTAGGTGGCGTTGTAGTAGCTCGATATGGAGCGAATCCCTTGCAGGTCATCAACAATGTAAAAGCCAAAATTATTGAAATAGCACCCGGCCTTCCCAAGAAAACATTGGCTGACGGTAGAGAAAGCCAGCTTACAATTGTCCCGTTTTATGATCGCTCAGAATTGATCTATGAAACCTTAGGTACACTGGAAGAAGCCTTGTCGCTGGAAATTCTCATTACCATTCTGGTGGTGATTGTGATGGTATATAACCTAAGAGCTTCATTCCTTATTTCCAGCCTTTTGCCCATTGCCGTGCTCATGGTGTTTATTGCCATGCGATACTTTGGTGTCGATGCGAATATTGTAGCACTATCAGGAATAGCCATTGCCATCGGAACAATGGTGGACTTAGGTATTATTCTTTCTGAAAATATCATCAAGCATATTGATGAAGCCCCACCAAGCCAAAAACTAATTGATACCATTTACAATGGAGCATCAGAGGTGGCCACTGCGATATTAACGGCTGTCTCTACCACAATTGTGAGTTTTGTCCCTGTATTTACCATGCAGGCAGCAGAAGGCAAGCTGTTTGGTCCTCTGGCTTTTACAAAGACTTTTGCCCTTTTAGCTGCATTGATCGTTTCATTGCTGATTTTACCAACGCTGGCACATTGGTTTTTTGGATTCAATATCAAAAACAAGTTTTTAAGAAAGTATGGTCATTACGGCTTAGTACTTATTGGAATTATAAGCCTCTTTATTGGACAGGTTTGGACGGGAGTGTTACTAATTCAATTTGGAATCATCGGTATTGTAAAAAACATTGAACAGCTCAAAAATGCTTCACTTCCGACTGTAATAAAGTTCTTACTCAAGTATGCGGAATTAATCATTGTCCTGTTGGGAGTCATTTGGTTGCTGGCAAAATATTGGTTACCACTAGGTGCATCTAAATCCCTTCTCCTCAACTTTGTTTTTGTTGCCCTATTGGTCGGTGTTATACTCGGTGCGTTTAGGCTATTGGAATTTCAATACAAAAAAATCCTCACTTGGTGTTTAAATAACAAAATCAAGTTTTTGATTATCCCGACTATACTCATCCTATTAGGTGCAAATATTTGGCTTGGCTTCAATGCTGTTTTTGGTTTTGTCTCCAAGGGTTTTGAGAAGGTTGGATGGAATTTGGATCAGACCAAAGGATGGTCAGCCATGTCCCAAACCTTTCCAGGTATAGGAAAGGAATTTATGCCTTCTCTGGATGAAGGCAGCTTTCTGTTGATGCCAACCTCAATGCCTCATTCCGGAGTAACATTCAATCGAAAGATAGTAGGCCAGTTGGATATGCTACTAACCAGTATCCCCGAAGTAGAGCTAACGGTTGGTAAACTCGGACGGGTAGAATCAGCCCTTGACCCAGCCCCTATTTCTATGTATGAAAACATTATCAATTACAAGCCAGAATATATTCTGAACAAAAAAGGACACAGGCAAAGGTTTAAAGTAGATAAAAACAATCGCTTTATAACAGTTTCTGGTGATTCACTAACCAATCAAGAAGGGTTAAGTAAAGGCATTGAAGCCAAGGAACTCATTGCAGATGAAAATGGGGAGTACTATCGCAATTGGCGTGATCACATTCAATCACCTGATGATATTTGGAATGAGATAGTAAAAGCCACCAAACTACCAGGTGTCACCTCAGCACCTAAGCTTCAACCGATTGAAACTCGGTTGGTCATGCTCCAAACGGGGATGCGAGCTCCTATGGGAATCAAGGTATATGGCCCTGACCTGAAAACAATAGAGAACTTTGGATTGCAGTTGGAGAATGTTCTAAAAGAAGTGCCTTCTGTAAAGGCAGAAGCAGTATTTGCGGATAGAATTGTAGGTAAGCCCTACATACACCTCAACATAAATAGGGATGAAATCTCGCGATACGGATTGAACATTGAGGATGTTCAACAGACCATAGAAACCGCAATTGGTGGAATGAAAATAACCTCTACTGTAGAAGGCCGTGAACGATTTCCTGTAAGGGTTCGCTATCCAAGAGAATTGAGGGATGACCCTGAAGCATTGGGTAAAATACTAATGCCTACACCCACAGGTGCTCAAATTCCATTATCTCAAATCATAGACTTTGAATATGTAAGGGGTCCACAAGCGATAAAAAGTGAAGAAACCTTTCTGGTTGGCTATGTACTGTTTGATAAACGTGCTGGTTTCTCGGAAGTCACCGTGGTAAACGATGCTCAACGCACAATTCAGGATAAAATTGATTCAGGTGAACTGACCGTACCTGCTGGTGTCAGCTATAAGTTTTCAGGGAGTTATGAAAACCAGGTGAGGGCAGAAAAACGGCTTTCTATAATAGTTCCTTTGGTATTAGGAATTGTGTTTCTCATTCTTTATTTCCAGTTCCGTTCGGTATCTACTTCATTAATGGTATTTACTGGAATAGCAATGGCCTTTAGTGGTGGTTTTATCATGCTATGGCTCTATGGGCAAATTTGGTTTGCAGACTTCTCAGTCTTCGGCACAAACTTTCGTGATTTATTCCAAATACATACTATTAATTTAAGTGTGGCAGTTTGGGTTGGCTTTATTGCCCTTTTTGGAATAGCTACTGACGATGGTGTATTGATGGCTACCTATCTGGATCAAAGCTTTGATAGAAATAAAACAGATAATATAAAAGGAATAAGAGCGGCAACAGTAGAAGCAGGGCAGCGCAGAATAAAGCCAGCAGTAATGACAACTGCCACGACCATCATTGCTTTACTACCTATCCTCACTTCAACAGGAAGAGGTTCAGATATTATGATACCCATGGCATTGCCTGCTGTTGGAGGGATGCTATTTGCTGCCATCACTTATTTCATCGTTCCGGTGATTTACTGCTGGAGAGAAGAACGTAAAATTTTAAAAGGCCAATCATGAAAAAAATAATCATAATCATATTCACGGCATTTGGCTTTTCCACATTAACAAATGCTCAGTCGTTAGATGACTATTTCAAGTTAGCGGCAGAAAACAATCCGGGATTGCAGGCTAAATACAAATCCTTTGAAGCTGCCATGCAAAAAGTGACACAAGTTAGCAGCTTGCCAGACCCCAATCTTTCCTTCGGTTATTTCGTGTCTCCGGTGGAAACAAGAGTGGGGCCGCAACGAGCAAGGTTTTCTTTGACACAAATGTTTCCATGGTTCGGCACTTTAAAAGCCCAGGAAGATGCTGCTACTTTAATGGCAGAAGCAACATATCAAGAGTTTTTAGATGCCCGAAACAAATTGTACTACCAAGTATCAGCATCATATTATCCACTCTATGAGCTGCATAAGTTGATTTCCATTGAAGAAGAAAATCAACGCATCCTGTCCTCATACAAAGAGATAGCCACTATTCAATTTCAAAACGATAAAGGCTCAATGGTAGATGTATTGCGGGTGGATATTATGCTCAAAGATGCAACTAGTAATTTGTCTATACTGGAACAAAAGCAAAAACCTCTTGTAACTCGTTTTAATAAGCTTTTGAATCGGTCTGATGACGACAATATTGTTGTTCAGGACTCTTTATTCACTTTTAGTTTACCTGCAAACTATCGTAAAGACTCGTTACTCGCGTCCAATCCTATTCTTGATGAATTGGAGTTGAAAATTGAAGCAAGTAAAGCAAGTGAACAAGCCGCAATCAAGCAGGGTCTTCCAAAACTTGGTGTAGGCTTAGATTATGTAATCGTAGGTCAACGTACGGATGTGTCATTACCTGATAATGGTCAAGATGTATTTATGCCAATGGTGTCTGTGAGCCTTCCAATTTTCAGAGGAAAATATAAAGCAGCACAAAAAGAAGCTCAACTCATGCAAGAATCTTATTCCCTGCAAAGAGAAGAAGCTGCTAACAGGCTAATCAGTTCCTATGACATGATTTGGTTCGAGATCCAAAAACAGATTGAGTTGATACAGTTATACGAAGAACAAATACAGGAGTCTAGGCAATCATTAAACCTTTTATTCTCTGCTTACAGCACTTCGGGAAAAGACTTTGAAGAAGTACTTAGGATGCAACAACAAATATTAAAGTATCAAAAAATGAAAGCTACTGCCTTGTCGGAATACCACATCGCATTAGCAGAACTGGATTATATCACAGCTAAATCGAAATAATCATGGAAAATAAACATCATAATCATACAAACGAAGATCACAAGCATAGTCATGAACACCATGACCATAGTAATCATAATAATGGCCATGAATCTCATGACCATCACCAGGGACATCATGCCCACATGATTGAAGATTTCAAAAAACGCTTTTGGATTTCTTTAGTCATCACCCTGCCTATCGTAGTGCTTGCACCAATGATACAGGGATTAATCGGTTATGAACTTCGCTTCAATGGTGATCGATATGTTCAATTCGTGCTTTCATCCATTATTTTCTTTTATGGAGGTTGGCCATTCCTAAAAGGTCTCGCAGATGAAGTAAAAAAGAAAGCTCCGGGTATGATGACTTTGATTGCTTTAGCTATTTCAGTAGCCTATTTCTACAGTTCAGCTGTAGTATTTGGACTTGGTGGCAAAATCTTCTTTTGGGAACTCGCCAGCTTAATCGTCATCATGCTATTAGGCCACTGGATAGAGATGAAATCCGTTATGGGAGCTTCCAATGCCTTGCAGGAATTGGCCAAAATGATGCCTTCAACAGCTCGCAGAATTAAAGAAGATGGGGAGCATGAAGATGTGCCTATTGATAATTTAAAAGGCAATGACACCATACTGGTAAGACCAGGCGAAAAAATCCCTGCTGATGGTATCGTATTGGAAGGTGAAAGTCATGTAAATGAATCCATGCTTACTGGGGAATCAAAACCAGTAACCAAACATAGAAATGATCAGGTTATTGGTGGTTCGGTCAATGACAATGGCACCTTAAAAATCAAAGTGAAGCATACGGGCAAAGATTCCTACTTGTCTAAGGTGATAGAAATGGTGAAAGAAGCTCAGGAAACGAAATCCAAAACCCAAAATCTGGCAGATAAAGCCGCTGCATGGTTATTCTACATCGCTTTAGGAGCAGGTATGACCACACTTGTAGTATGGTTGAGCCTCGGTAAAGACTTTGAATATGCATTAGAACGTATGGTAACCGTCATGATTATCTCATGTCCTCATGCTTTGGGCTTAGCTGTCCCTTTAGTAGTGGCCATTTCCACGGCTGTTTCTGCTAAAAATGGATTATTGATCAGAAACCGAACAGCATTTGAGAATGCAAGGAAACTAACCGCAATCATATTCGACAAAACAGGCACTTTAACCAAAGGTGAATTTGGGGTAACACGGTTTAAAAGTACTTTAGACAATTACTCGGACAATGAATTACTTCAAATTGCTGCGTCTATAGAAAATAGTTCTGAGCATCCTATAGCGGCAGGTATCGTTCGTAAGGCAAAAGCAAATGATTTGACTTTACAAGAGCCTGAGAACTTCCAAAATATTACAGGAAAAGGAATCAAGGCAAACCTAAAAGGACAGGAAATCAAAATTGTTAGTCCAGGAATGCTTACAGAGCAGGGATTTGACACTCCAGCTGATGCTTTTAAAACAGAGGATGAAACGGTAGTATTTGTTTTGATTGACAATTCATTGGCAGGATACATTGCCCTTGCAGACGAAATTCGACCAGAATCTTTATCAGCAATAAATACGCTAAAAGAGAGAGGTATAAAAGTTTACATGGCAACAGGTGATAACCAGCAAGTGGCAAAAGCAGTTAGCCAGCAACTCTCTTTGGACAACTTCTATGCAGAAGTACTCCCCGAAGACAAACAACGCATCATTAAAGAGCTTCAGGAAAAAGGTGAATTTGTAGCCATGACGGGTGATGGTGTAAATGATGCCCCTGCTCTTGCACAGGCTAATGTGGGGATTGCCGTTGGTTCGGGCACAGATGTAGCAGCCGAAACGGCTGATATTGTTTTGGTCAACAGTAACCCGAAAGACATTGCCAATTTGATTCTTTTCGGTGCGGCTACTTACAAAAAAATGATGCAAAACTTATGGTGGGCAGCAGGTTACAACATTGTAGCCGTTCCTTTAGCTGCTGGTGTTTTGGCAGGTGTTGGGATTATTCTCAGCCCTGCCATCGGTGCGGTTCTAATGAGCCTTAGCACTGTGATAGTTGCTTTCAATGCACAATTATTAAAAAGACAAATCAAGAATTAAGATGAAAAATATAAATAAAACAACAGTAATTATAGCCATAAGCACAATGGCTATCGGCTTGCTACTTGGCTGGATAATTTTCGGAAGATCCAATGAAAACCAAACGGATGAACATAACCATACTGCAATGGCAGATTCCGAAACAATTTGGACATGCTCTATGCATCCACAGATCAGGAAGAGTGAATCAGGCGATTGTCCTATTTGTGGTATGGACTTGATTCCTTTGGAATCCACAGATGGTGAATTAGACCCTATGGCAGTGAGCATGTCACCAACTGCCATGCAGTTGGCACAGATTCAAACTATGGTGGTTAATAAGGGTAAGGCTGATAAATCAATTCGTCTAAATGGAAAAGTACAGGCAGATGAACGTTTGCTATCTACCCAATCTTCACACATCCCAGGCAGGATTGAAAAGCTTTCAGTCAATTTTACAGGAGAATTTGTGTCGGCAGGTCAGGTTTTGGCAAATGTGTATTCCCCTGAATTGGTGACTGCACAAGAAGAATTGTTTGAAGCCAAAAAAATAAAAGAAACACAGCCTGCATTGTTTAATGCTGCCAAAGAAAAATTGAAAAACTGGAAACTCTCAGACAAACAGATTGATCAGATAGTCAAATCAAATAAGACCATAGAACAGTTTCCAATTCTCGCCAATGTTTCAGGATATGTAACTAAAAAAATGGTCAATCTGGGTGACTATATCAAACAAGGGGAAGCCTTATATGAAATAGCGGACTTATCTAAAGTATGGGTGCTTTTTGATGTGTATGAGACAGATATGACTTGGATAAACAAAGGTGATGCGGTGATATACACAGTGCAATCAATACCTGGTAAAACATTTAAAGGAAAAATTAGCTACATCGATCCTGTTATCGATCCAAAGACCAGAGTGGCAAAAGCAAGACTTGAAGCAACAAACAAAGGTTTAATGCTCAAACCAGAAATGTTCACAACTGGAACGATAGAAGCAAAAACCAATACCAATTATACATCCTTAACTGTCCCTAAAACTGCTGTAATGTGGACGGGCAAACGCTCTGTAGTTTATGTGATGCAAATGTCAGCTCAAGGTGTAAGTTTCATCATGCGAGAAGTTACTTTGGGTCCAGAATTAGGTGAAAGTTATGTGATTGAAGATGGCTTGCAGCCTGGTGAAGAAATTGCAATCAATGGTACCTTCAGTATTGATGCAGCAGCACAATTAGCAGGCAAACCAAGTATGATGAACCCGGAAGGAGGTGTAGCCATGGCTGGTCACAACCATGGAGGAAATACCAATTCAAATATGGAAACAATGCCTGTTTCATCCAAAAGAACCACAATCTCAGAAGATGCAAAAAAATCGTTACAACCACTTTTTGACAATTACTTCAAATTGAAAGTTGCGTTGGCTAGTGATGATTTTGAAGAAGCTAAAGCATCTGGCGCAGCTTTGTACAGCGCCTTAGGTAAAGTTGATATGAACCTTTTTAAGGCAGATGCACACTCGCAATGGATGCAGCAGTCAACTGTTTTGAAAGCAGCTTTACAGCACATCGAGCATCTTGGTGACATCAAAGCCATTCGAGAAAAGTTCATCAGCATATCCAATTCAATGATAGCAACAGCAGAATCTTTTGATCCAATATCCACTGCTATTTATGTTCAGCATTGTCCAATGGCAGACTCTAACAAAGGAGCAGATTGGTTGAGTCTGGATAAAGAAATTCAAAATCCTTATTTCGGAGAGTCAATGCTTTCTTGTGGCGAAAACACCAAAACAATAAAATGAAAGAGTGTTGCAAAACTGGAGACAATGCACCTCCCTCAAAATTTAAAAAATGGGCTTCCAGAATAATATGGGGTATCATATCCTTCATCGTTCTTGGCTTATCACTAATTCAAATGTTTAACTTCTAAATTTTAATACAATGAAAAAATCAAATTCAATCTTAACACTCGCTTTATTAGCAGGTATCTCATTTTCATTAATTGCATGTGCCAATAAAAAATCTACCGATCATGAAAATGGAAATGGTGTCCATGATCATAGTGCCATGAATCATAAAGCAGAGGATGAAATGTCAGATGGTTCAGTTGTGGAAACGAGTGAAAATAAGTCCATTTCTCAATTAATCGATCAATACCTGGTAATTAAAAATGCCCTGGTTCAAGACGATTCAAGAGCGGCTGCCAGCGCAGGTCAAAAACTTGCAGAAACGTCTTCAAGTATAGACCTTAACACTTTTGAAGCATCCAAGCAGTCCGAGATTAAGGAAATATTGGAAGTAGTAAAAGAACATGGTGAACACATTGCAAAAAGCGAAATAGCTCATCAACGTGAGCATTTTGAAGGCATGGCAAAAGATTTCATGGACTTGCTTGCAATCACAGGAACGGACAGAACACTTTATCAACAGTATTGCCCGATGTACGACAAGGGAAAAGGGGGTAGTTGGCTGAGTGATTCTCAAGAGATCAAAAACCCATTGTTTGGCAGCAAAATGCTGACTTGTGGTTCGGTGAAAGAAACCATTTCAATGAAATGAAAAAACGGCTTAAATTATCTCTATGGGTAGTTTTTATTGTGTTGGTGGGGATTCAATTTGTCCCCGTCCAACGCAATGAAATAGAACCAGTTACCAATGCTGATTTTATTGAGCATTACGAGTCTCCAGTTGTCATTGGAAATATTATCCGAGCATCCTGTTATGATTGTCATAGCAACCAAACCAAATACCCATGGTACAGTAATGTTCAACCTATAGGCTTTCTTTTACAGAATCATATTTCAGAAGGAAAATCTGAATTAAACCTATCAGAATTTGGTCTTCTATCAAATCGTATGAAACGGACAAAACTAAAATCAATTCTAAGTCAAATTGATAACGATAAAATGCCAATGCCATCCTACCTATTTCTTCATTCAGAAGCCAAACTGGATTCGCTAAAAAAAACTCTTTTGGTTAATTACTTTGATTCAATATTAGTTGATATTGATAAGTGATTTTTCAATCTGATTGATGCATTTTCAATCACCTTAGTAACCCTGCCCACACCCATGTGCTTCCAGTAGGTTCATTCCGTTCGTTCGTGCCTCACTCTCTTCATTCACCCACTTCCAGCACCGCACAGCAAGAGTAGCCCGTTATTCCATTTCGCTACGCTGCATTCCATACCGTGCCACACTTGCTTTTCCCAACGCACCCCACAACGCAGGTAAAGCGGTGTTCGTCAGTCGTTCCGTTTTGTTCCGCAAAAACATATCTGCAAGGGTAAAATGAACTCCCTTCGGTCGCCCTTGCATATACCGTTCACTTACCAGGTGTCTTGCGCTCCAGTGGGTGCTCGCCACCTGCCGTTCACTTGTTTTGCTACACACACTTCTCTCAATCCTCACTTGCAGCTACTTCATCCCCCCAAACCCCAATAAGGTGTTCGCTGTACTCACAGAAGAATTAAATTGGGGGTCTGTCGCTGCATGTGTTTTTGCTCGCCTGCGGGTCGCTGCGGGCTAATCGGGCTGTCATGCTTTTTGCAGTTAATCCAGTGCCTACAGTAGCTTCATTTCAGTCTCTCGTTCCTCTTTCCTTGCATTCAGCCACTTTCAGCACCGCACACAAGAGTAGCTCCTTCTCTTCACTCCACGAACCAACCCACCGTCATTCCGCAATCTGCCTGCAATCCTTCTTCAATGTATTTGTTGTTCGATAAAAATTAACAAATACAGCCAACTCCATTGCAGTCAGTTATTGCTCCATTCCTTCCCCTCAATCGTTCCGTTCCGTTCAATCGCTACCCTTGCCTTTGCCGACCCTGATGCAAAAAAACACGCCAGCCCTGCCGTAAACGGTAGGCGTCTGCCGCCCTCATTCTTCGGGCTTTTGCAGCCACCACCCTTGCTCCGCTCGCAGGCGGCTCGCAGAAATGGCTTCGCCTTGGTTTACCTGCGTTCACTCAGCTTTCGCAATCAAGCTTATCTCCGATTGATATATTTAAGTATTTGCTTAAATATTAAACTCTTTTTCCTTTCTTTGTATTTATTTAAGTAATCTCTTAAATACGATTCTATATGACGAAAACTTGTATTAGGGTTTATGCTGATGAACAACAGATCAAACAGTGTAAGACAGCCATTGAAACAGTAGAGAATACAATAAACCAAATAGCAAGAACACTTAATCTTGCTGGTAATGAAGTACGCCTAAAGATTCTGTTTCTATTGGAAAAGGAATCCAAAATGTGTCCATGTGATCTTAGCGATATTCTGGGCATGACAGTTCCTGCTATTTCTCAGCATTTGAGGAAGCTAAAAGATGCAGGTCTGGTTGAAACAAACAAAGTAGGTCAAACAATATTCTACTCTATTTCCGAATCCAACAACCTCATTCTGAATCCAATATTTGGGCTATTAACACCAGAAAAAGAATCAGCATTATGAAAAACAAGAAATCAAGCTCATTAGTAATTACAAGCGTATTGACGGCTATTAGTGCATCGCTTTGTTGCATTACACCAGTGTTGGCACTACTTGCAGGTTCAAGTGGAGTAGCTGCAACATTTTCTTGGTTAGAACCTTTTCGCCCTTGGTTGATTGGAATAACTGTAGTCGTTTTATCATTTGCATGGTATCAGAAATTGAGGCCAAAAACGGAGGAAGAAATTGCCTGCGTTTGTGATGAAGAAAAGCCCTCTTTTTGGCAGTCAAAGAAATTCCTTGGTATAGTGACGGTATTTGCAGTGATCATGCTTGCATTCCCTTTTTACTCAGATACTTTTTATCCCGAAACCAAACTATCAGAATCAGAAAATGTCAATCTCGAATCAACATACGAAATCAATATTACTGGAATGACTTGTACCGGATGCGAAGAACATGTTAAACTTGAAATTGGTAAACTTCCAGGTATTTCAGGTTTAGAGGTTTCTTATGAAAACGCTAATGCAGTGGTAACGTTTGATGAATCTAAAACAGACATTGAGCAAGTAAAATCAGCAGTTAACAAAACAGGTTACAAAGTAGAATCGGTAAACAAATCAAAATGAGTGAAGTAGTCCTTAAATCAACAATTACTTGTCCTAAATGTGGACATGAGAAAGAAGAAACCATGCCTACAGATGCGTGTCAGTATTTCTATGAGTGCGAAAATTGTAAGGAGATACTTAAACCGTTACAAGGTGATTGTTGCGTTTACTGCTCTTATGGTACAGTGGCTTGCCCACCAATCCAAGAAGGTGGTAACAGTTCATGCTGTAGGTAAATCAGATAATAAATAACTCAAACATAAAGCAAAGTTACAGGCGTGCGGATGCGAGAGCTGCAAGGGTTCGCTTCGCCTGTTTGGTAAAAAAATCTCCACCCTACGGGTAGTATTTTTTTCCCACAGCCCTTGCTGCAATCGCTCCGTCCTGTATTGACAGGGCATTATGTTTAAGTTATTATTCAGAGTCCGTTTCGGCAGCCGGTGGTTGTTGGCGGGCGTTCGCACCTCAGGTCTTCCTTTCCATGCAGGCATTCAGCGTTGTGGCATCACAGATTATACGCTTCGTGTCTTTTGGTTCGAGTTGTGCCTTTCAGAGCTTCCTTTTTAGGGGGCTCTTTTTTTTACTCGTTAAGGGAAAATTTTTAAAAGAGAAAAGCAAAGATAGGCGGGTTCGCACATGCCCACCGCACTTTCGGACAGTCAAGGTCAAGCCCTACGGGTTTTGAAAAAAATCTCCACCCTTCGGGTAGTATTTTTTCCAAAAACCTTGACAGCCGAGCCTCACCCGCCTAAAAGTCAGCTTTCTCTTTTCTTTTTTTCCCTTTTTTCTTTTCTCTTTTGAAAAAATCTATGCGAAGCGCAGCGAGCAAAACTTTAATGGCTCACTGTATGAAATCGTTTCGTATCAAAACACACCGACTGGAAAGCAGCTACCAACAGCCGCACTTCTTTATCCTGAATAAAGGATTGAACAGCGGGAAACCGCTCAACAACGCTTGCCCGAATTGCTTTGTTTGCCTCACCGACAGCCAAGAGGACAGGGAATTTCTCTTTTGGCTTTGCTTTGGATTGTGGAGGTCAAAATCCTTTCACTATCTCCTGAAAGGCTCCGTGATTCCATTTGTGACTATTGATGAAATCCGAAAGATGATCCGGGAAAGCTCTACCAAAGCAAGCTGCAAAGCTCAGGCATTTCAAAAGGCAATTCAAGCCCTTCAACTACTCGATACCAACGAGCAAAAAATCAAGGTCACACTAAAGATGATTGATACTGCCAGACAAGCCATATTTTATGACTTGATGAAAGAAGCAGGTGCAGGATAGATTCCTGCCCTGCCAAAAAAACAGGGCAACAAAAGCAAAATAAAGCACACCACCGCAACAGCACCCAAGAGAGAACTACCGCCTAATTCTTGAAGTAATTTAGTTGGCGAAGGGCAAATCCATGGTAAGTCCGTGTCAAGTCCAAGCAAATGTTTAACTCCTTAAAAATCGTAAAGAGATGGGAAAAATTAATCAAGGTATTCTCGGTGGCGTATCAGGCCAAGTAGGGAATGTAATCGGTGGAACTTGGAAGGGCATCGATTACCTGCGCATCAAACCTTCCAGTGTAGCGAATCCAAGAACGGAAGGTCAGGTTGACCAGCGTTCGAAATTCTCAACTGTCCTAAGGTTCTTGCAACCAATGACAGACTTTCTGAGAGTCGGTTTCAAGTTGTATGCAAACCGTATGACCCAATTCAATGCGGCTATGTCTTACAACCTGAACAATGCAGTTACCGGAGCTTATCCAAACTTCATGATTGACTATGCAAGTGCATTGGTTACTCGTGGTAACTTGACAGGTGCGGCCAACGGTGCAGCTACTTCTCCAAGTGCTGGAAACGTAGAAGCAACCTGGACAGACAATTCAGGAAGCGGAAGTGCTCAGGCAACAGACAAAGCTCTGATTGTTCTTTTGAACACTACCAGAGGGGAAGCAGTGTTCACCACTGCGGGACCAGCAAGGTCTGCCGGATCAGCGGCCATTCCAGTGCCTTCTGAGTACTCAGGAGAAGACGTTGAAGTCTTCTTAGGGTTTGTATCAGAAGACGGAACTAAAGTCGCCAACAGCGTTTATTTAGGCTCTGTAACAGTTGCGTAAAGCGATTGGTGTTTTCCTTGAAAACCGCTTCCTTTGTGGAGCGGTTTTTTTATGCCCGCACACTTCGTTTTTCCTTTATTATCGCTTAGTTTGACATTCCTAAGCGTTTTTTGTTGCTAATGCGTTTCTACTCTTTTAGCAACATACTGAAATACAGCAAGTTAAAAGCAATTAAAATATTTTGTATCGGGAAGTAATCAAAACCCCATAAATCCCCAACAAAATACCATAAGCCTCATCCCCTTCCTCCACCCTACATTTGCTTCGTAAATAGAAATCACATGCAAAGTCTAAAATTCAAAAGCAATATAAAGTGCAATGGTTGCATCGCTAAGGTGGGTCCTGAATTGGATGCCTTGGAAGGAGTGAAAAACTGGTCGGTGGATCTTGAGGATCCCAATCGTATTGTAAGCCTTGATATTGAGGATATCGATGTACAGACCATCAAAGAGCGGGTTGCCAAGGTGGGCTATAGCCTTGAAGAGATCTAATCAAAAAAGCTAATAAGGTGATTCTGTGCGCTATATAAGCATGGGGCACCTTATTTTTATAAATTTGTAAAACATGCGAGCCGCGCTTTCCATATTTCTGGCTGCACTCACCTTAGTTTCCAATGTGAGTCTGTCTCTCAACACCCACTATTGTGGCGGCATTGAGATGGAAACCGCTTTTAACTTTGGGCCGGAGACGCCCCATTGTGGCATGGCTCAAATGCTGAAGGATTGCGAGCAAGAACCCCAAAACAAGCAGGGTTATAATTCGAAGCCCTGCTGCGAAAATCAACATCAAAGTCTCCAACTCGATCAACAAAATGAAGTTTAAAAAGTGCAACAAGATTGGAGCCCCAACCATTTGGTAGCTTGCTTGTATGTATTTTTTAAACCTCTTTTTTCAAATATTGATTTAGAGTCCGAATTGGCCTATTATGCGCCTCCTCTCCCTCGACTAGAAGTCAATACCTTTTTTCAAGTATTCCGCATTTAGAAGCTTTCAACTGAATTTCTGTAGTAGAACTACAGTGGATTGGTCGTACTGACCAATGGACTATCTCTTGTATCCATTAAATCAGTTGAAAATGCTTAATTCTATCATTAAATATTTCCTCAATACTAAGCTGCTTAGCTATATCCTATTGTCAGCCCTAGTGTTTTGGGGAATCTCAATCGCTCCCTTTAACTGGGAGCTCGGAGCCCTGCCTTCCGACCCGGTGCCGGTAGATGCTATTCCGGATATCGGTGAAAACCAACAAATCGTTTTTAGCAAATGGCCTGGACGCTCGCCTCAGGATATTGAGGATCAAATTACCTATCCCCTAAGCACCTATTTATTAGGCATCCCAGGTGTTAAGTCCGTGCGGAGCTCCTCCATCTTTGGCTTTTCTAATATCTATATCATCTTTTCAGAAGAGGTGGAATTTTACTGGTCTCGCTCCCGAATTCTGGAAAAACTAAATTCCCTGCCTGCCGATCTATTACCGGAAGGTGTACAACCCGCTTTGGGTCCCGACGCCACCGCTCTGGGACAGGTATTTTGGTACACTCTTGAAGGTCGAGACAGTGCCGGTAATACCACTGGAGGTTGGGATCTGCAGGAAATTAGAAGTGTACAGGATTATTACCTTAAATACAGTTTAAGTTCGGCGGAAGGCGTTTCTGAAATCGCCTCTATCGGAGGATTTGTCAAAGAATATCAGGTAGATGTAAATCCCGAGGCCCTCCAAGCCTACAATATCCCGCTTCATAAAGTAATGCGAGCCGTACAGGAGTCTAATCGCGATGTGGGAGCCAAAACCCTGGAAATCAATCAAGCGGAATATCTAGTACGTGGTCTGGGCTATATAGAGAAGATCGAGGATTTAGAAGAAGCCGTGGTGGCGGTTCAAAATAATGTTCCGATCCATATTAAGGACATTGCTAAGGTTAGTCTGGGACCAGCAGGAAGACGGGGTCTGCTCGATAAAGATGGAGCCGAAGTAGTGGGCGCAGTAGCAGTGGCTCGCTTTGGAGCTAATCCGCTCGAAGTTATTCAGAACCTCAAAAGCAAAATCAAAGAAATTGCACCAGGACTACCAAAAAAAACTTTGGCGGATGGTCGTGAAAGTCAATTAACCATAGTTCCATTTTACGATCGCTCCGAGTTGATTTACGAAACCTTGGGCACCCTGGAAGAAGCGCTGAGCCTAGAGTTATTAATTACGCTATTGGTAGTTATTGTAATGGTTTACAACTTGAGGGCTTCCCTCTTAATTTCCAGTCTTTTACCTATTGCTGTCCTCATGGTTTTTATCGCCATGAAATATTTTGATATCAGTGCCAATATAGTGGCCCTTTCAGGAATTGCGATTGCTATTGGTACCATGGTCGATTTGGGAATCATCCTTTCGGAAAACATTCTGAAGCATCTGGATGAAGCTCCGGCCAGCCAAAGTTTAAAGGACAGCATCTATAAGGGAGCTTCAGAAGTTTCCGGTGCCATCCTCACCGCAGTTTTAACCACCATCGTAAGTTTTATACCCGTCTTTACCATGCAGGCGGCAGAAGGCAAGCTCTTTAGTCCTTTGGCTTATACCAAGACCTTTGCTCTTATTGCTGCTTTATTGGTATCGCTGCTTATCCTACCGACCCTGGCACAACTTTTCTTGGGATTTAGAATTCGCAATAAATATCTAAAAGCAAGCTTATTAGCAACTTTAAGTCTGATAGGCCTGCTGCGATTAATCTTTGTTCCAGCTTGGATTCCCTTATTATTGATGCTCTATGGTATTATTGGCTTAATCCGGATGTACATACAGGCCAGAGAGAAGAAAACCTCTGCAGTTTGGACATTCATCCTACATAAAGCCGATCTGATATTAGCCCTCATCACCGTAGTAGGACTTTTGGCTCAATACTGGCTACCACTGGGCCCAAGTCATTCTTGGGCTCTAAATTTCCTCTTTGTAGCCCTAGTCTTAAGCGCCATTTTGGGCACATTCTATCTTTTGGAGACGAATTACAAGACGATTCTTAATTGGTGCTTAAATCATAAAGTTCGTTTTTTACTTATTCCGGCTTTAGCCCTTTTTATGGGGGCAAATATTTGGTTGGGTTTTGATCGCGTATTCAGCCCTATAAGCCTTGGTGTAGAAAAGCTTGGTTTTGATATTTCCGAAACCGGAATTTGGCAGAAAATAGATGGCTGGTTTCCGGGAATCGAAAAGGAGTTTATGCCTCCTTTAGATGAGGGTAGCTTTCTCTTGATGCCCACTTCTATGCCGCATTCGGGGATTGCCTATAATCGAAAAATTGTGGGGCAACTAGATCAATTGCTCAGCACCATTCCAGAGGTCGACTTAGCGGTGGGAAAGCTTGGACGAGTTGAATCTGCATTGGACCCAGCTCCCATTTCTATGTTTGAGAACATCATCAATTACAAGCCAGAGTTCATGCTCGATACTAAAGGGCATCGCCAAGCTTTTAAAATTGATGCAGAGGGAAACTACCTCACAAAATCCGGCGAAAGCCTAAGCCCGGAAGAAATTCGTGCCAGAGACTTAAATGCTAAGGATTTAGTTGCGGATCCTAATGGGGTTTATTTGCGCAACTGGCGGGATAAAATTCAAAGTCCGGATGACATTTGGGATGAAATTGTTACCCAAAGCTCAATCCCAGGAATCACCTCCGCGCCCAAGCTACAACCCATCCAAACTCGATTGGTGATGTTGCAAACCGGTATGCGTGCTCCGATGGGAATTAAAGTTTATGGACCTGACTTACAAAGCATTCAAGACTTCGGCTTGAAGCTCGAATCTATCCTAAAGAAAGTCAGTTCGGTTAAGAAGGAAGCTGTTTTCGCCGATCGCATCGTGGGTAAGCCCTATTTGCAATTGAGAATTAATCGCAATGCCATTGCCCGCTATGGGTTAAGTGTTCAGGCGGTACAGCAAGCCATCGAAACTGCCATTGGCGGAATTAAACTAGGCGCCACGGTAGAAGGCCGTGAACGCTATCCCATTCGAATGCGCTATCCACGCGAATTGCGCGATGATCCGGAAAGTCTTTCTAAAATCCTTATTACCAGTGCAAATGGCGCTCAAATACCCCTAGGGCAATTAGTAGATTTTGAATATCAAAAAGGACCGCAAGCCATAAAAAGCGAAGAAAGCTTTTTAGTGGGCTATGTGCTTTTTGATAAAGCTGAAGGACATTCGGAAGTAAGTGTGGTGGAAGATGCCCGCCAAGCCATTGAAGGGCAGATAGAAAGGGGTGAATTGCAGGTGCCGGCAGGAATCAGCTACAAATTTTCCGGATCCTACGAAAACCAGGTACGGGCCGAAAAACGTCTCAGCCTCATTGTTCCCCTGGTATTGGTGATCGTCTTTCTAATCCTCTATTTTCAGTTTCACTCGGTTTCCACTTCACTGATGGTGTTTAGCGGTATTGCCATGGCTTTTAGTGGTGGCTTTATTATGATCTGGCTCTATGGTCAAGGTTGGTTTGCCAATTTTGAGCTTTTGGGTGTCAATTTTCGGGATCTTTTCCAAATGCACAGCCTAAACCTTAGTGTGGCCGTTTGGGTAGGTTTTATTGCTCTCTTTGGCATTGCCACCGATGATGGTGTGTTAATTGCCACTTATCTGGACCAGAGTTTTAAGCGCAATAAACCCAGCACCCAATTGGAAGTTCGTCAAGCGGTATTGGAAGCGGGTCAGAGACGGATTAAACCCGCCTTAATGACGGTAAGCACCACATTGATTGCTCTGCTGCCAGTATTAAGTTCAACCGGACGAGGATCAGATATAATGATTCCCATGGCTATACCATCCTTTGGCGGGATGGCCTTTGCCCTAATCAGCATCTTTATTGTTCCCGTGCTCTACTCCTATCGGGAAGAACGTAAAATTCAAAAAAGCCAGTCATGAAGATTTTAAGTATCATCCTAATCCTTGGTTTTAGCTTAACAGGTCATGCTCAGAGCTTAGCGGCTTATCAAAAAATAGCCGCCGAAAATAATCCCGGTTTGCAAGCGCAGTACAAACAATTTGAGGCTTCACTGCAGAGGATTGTTCAAAGCAGCAGCTTACCTGATCCTCAACTAAGCATGGGCTATTTCCTAGTGCCTATCGAAACTCGAGTAGGTCCGCAACAGGCAAGGATTTCCCTAAGTCAAATGTTTCCCTGGTTTGGAACCTTAAAGGCTAAAGAGCAGGTAGCTAGCCTTCAGGCGGAAGCTGAATATCAAAAATTTCTGGAGTTCCGAAATCAATTGTATTATCAGGTTCAGGCTGCTTTTTTCCCTTTGTATGAGCAGCAAAGAAGCTTATTATTTGAAAAGGAGAATCAGCAATTGCTGCAAAGCCTTAAAGCACTTGCAACCTTGAAATTCCAAAACAATGAAGCTGCTTTGGTCGATGTATTAAGGGTCGAAATGCGACTCAAAGATTCTCAAAGCCGAATTGAAATTTTGATAGCAGAGCAAAAAGCATTGGCCAGTGGCTTTAATCGACTATTAAATCGCGCCGACAGCAGCTCAATTGAAATTCCGGATTCTTTGAATTATCCTACAATTATGCTGAATTATCGAAGAGATTCGCTTTTTGTAAATCAGCCGCGCTTACAGGAATTAGACTTGCAAATTAAGGGCAGCGCTGCCGCCGAAAAAGTAGCTCGAAAGCAAGCCTTACCAAATATAGGTTTGGGACTTGACTATATGTTCATTGACCCTTCTAACAATGCCATCAGCAATAGCGGGCAAGATGCTATTATGCCCATGCTCAGCATTTCACTACCTATTTTCAGAGCAAAATATCAAGCGGCTGAAGCTGAAGCTCAATTGAAACAAGAGTCCTATCGACTACAAAAAGAGGAACTTAGCAATAAACTAAGCAGCTCTTATGAACAGGCTTGGTTTAAACTTCAAAAACAAGGCGATTTAATGCGCTTATACCGACAGCAAATCCAAATCTCCAAACAAAGCCTCGAATTACTTTATACGGCTTACAGTAATTCAGGAAAAGACTTTGAAGAACTATTGCGAATGCAACAGCAAATTTTGGAGTATCAAAACAAGCTCAGCAGCGCGCAGGCGGCCTATGGTGTTGCCTTGGCCGAATTGGATTATCTAACCGCAAAATCTTTATAAATGACTTCAGATCATCAACATACAGATCATACAAAAGCATATAAGCATGGGGATCATGATGGTCATCATAATCATCATGCCCAAATGATTGAGGACTTCAAAAAGCGCTTTTGGATTTCCTTAATTCTCAGTCTGCCCATTTTGGTTTTAGCCCCATTAATCCAGTCATGGCTGGGCTATACCTGGCAGTTTGAAGGCTCCAATTATATGCAATTTGGCTTGGCCTCCCTCCTGTTCTTTTATGGTGGCTGGCCCTTTCTAAAAGGCTTGGTGGACGAACTTAAGGAGAAAACACCAGGCATGATGACCCTAATTGCCTTGGCTATATCGGTGGCCTTTTTATACAGTTCGGCCGTGGTTTTTGGCCTAAGTGGCAAATATTTCTTCTGGGAGTTGGCCAGCTTGATCGATATCATGCTTTTAGGCCACTGGATAGAAATGAAGTCAGTTATGGGCGCTTCTCGTGCTTTGGAAGAACTCGCACAAATGCTGCCCTCCACTGCAATTCGTATTTCAGAATCTGGGGATCAGGAAGAAGTGGCTCTCGAAGACCTGCAGATTGATGATATTATTCTCATTCGTCCCGGAGATAGTATTCCTGCCGATGGAATTATTACAAAAGGCGAAAGTCATGTAAATGAATCCATGTTAACCGGCGAATCCAAACCGGTGAGCAAGAAAGAACAGGATGAAGTAATTGGCGGCTCTATTAATGATAATGGGAGTTTGCAAGTACAAGTGAAAAATACCGGCGAAAACTCCTATCTCTCTAAGGTGATTAGCATGGTTAGCAGAGCTCAGGAAACCAAATCCAAAACCCAAAATCTAGCGAATCGGGCGGCAGCCTGGCTCTTTTATGTGGCCTTATTGGCAGGATTTAGCACCCTAATCAGCTGGTTAGCTTTGGGTAAAGACTTCGAATATGCATTAGAGCGAATGGTGACCGTAATGATCATATCCTGTCCCCATGCTCTAGGATTAGCCATTCCACTAGTATCGGCAATTTCCACCGCCGCCTCAGCCCAAAATGGATTATTGATTCGCAATCGAACTGCTTTTGAAAACGCTCGAAAAATAAGTGTGGTATTATTTGACAAAACCGGCACCTTAACCCATGGAGAATTCGGTTTAACCCGATTTGAAAGCCTTACGGAAAACCTGGATAAAAAGGAAATGCTAAGTTTAGCGGCCAGTGTAGAAAGTCAATCTGAACATCCGATTGCCGCTGGAGTTCTACGTAAGACCAAAGAAATGGGCCTAAAGCTTGATCAGGTTTCAAACTTCGAAAACCACAAAGGCAAAGGCATTTCCGCTCGAATCAATAATCAGGAGCTTAAAATTCTAAGTCCGGCAGCGCTGGCAGAACTGAATATTCAGATTCCGAATCAAGTAAAACAAAGTGATGAAGAAACTCTGGTTTTTGTTTTGGCAGATGATCAATTAATTGGATTCATCGCTTTGGCGGATGAGATGCGTGATGAATCCTATGCGGCAATTCGCGATTTGAAGGATCAAGGTTTAAAAGTGATGATGGCCACGGGAGATAATCAAAAACTGGCTAAGGCCGTCAGTGAAAAACTGGGCTTGGATCAATATTATGCCGAAGTACTACCCGAAGACAAACAAAGTATTGTAAAGGAACTCCAAGCTCAAAATGAGGTAGTAGCAATGACCGGTGATGGCGTAAATGATGCGCCGGCACTAGCCCAGGCCAATGTGGGTATTGCTATTGGCTCAGGAACTGATGTTGCAGCAGAAACTGCTGATATTCTGCTGGTAAACAGTAATCCTAAAGATATTTCGAAACTGATCCGTTTTGGCAAAGCTACCTATCGAAAAATGATGCAAAATCTGGTTTGGGCCACGGCCTACAACCTCATTGCCCTTCCTCTGGCAGCCGGTGTACTGATAAGCTTGGGCATAATTCTCAGTCCAGCTACCGGTGCCGTTTTGATGAGCCTCAGCACCGTAATCGTTGCCATCAATGCCCAATTATTAAAGAAACAAATACAAGATTAAGATGAAAACATTCAATAAATCTAAGCTCCTTTATGTCGGCTTTGCCCTAATATTCGGGATAATCCTAGGGGGGCTCTTTTTTGGTGATTCTGATGATGATTCAAAAAGGCATCATCATTCCGAAAATGAGGAACAAACAACCGAATGGACCTGTTCCATGCATCCACAAATCCGTAAAAATGAGCCTGGTGACTGTCCTATTTGTGGTATGGACCTGATTCCTCTTCAGGAGTCGAATACTGATTTAGATCCAGAAACTATCCATATGTCGCCAAGAGCTTTGGAATTAGCTCAGGTTCAAACCCAAAAAATAACTCGATCTAAGGTGTACAAGGAAATTCGCCTCAATGGTAAAGTTCAGGCCGATGAACGACGAATTTATACCCAAGCTTCCCATATTCCAGGGCGGATCGAAAGATTGGTTCTCAATTTTGAAGGAGAAGCCGTGCAAAAAGGGCAGGTAATTGCCTATATCTATTCCCCCGAATTAATTAAAGCCCAGAAAGAACTTTTTGAAGCCCGGAAATTGGCTAAAACTCAGCCCGAACTCTTTAAGGCCGCCCAGGCTAAATTGAGCAATTGGAAGCTTAATGCTGCTCAAATTCAAAAAATCCTTAATGCAGATCAGCCCATCGAAGAGTTTCCCGTTTTAGCCAATGTTTCTGGTTATGTAGATACTAAATTGGTACAATTAGGTGACTATATTCAGAAAGGTCAAAGCCTGTATCGAATAGCAGATTTATCCCAATTATGGCTGCTTTGGGATGTCTATGAAACAGATTTAGCCTGGCTTAATCAGGGCGACTCCCTTCAATATGAGATTGCATCCTTAGCGGGAAGAAAATTCAAGGCTAGCATTTCCTACATCGATCCGGTAATTGATCCGAAAACCAGAGTAGCCCAAGCCCGGGTAGAACAAAGCAATACCGAAGGCCTTTTAAAACCGGAGATGTTTGCCACAGCTTGGCTTAAGGCCAGAGATCCTCAATTAGATTCCGCGCTGGTTTTGCCTAAAACTGCGGTGATGTGGACCGGCGAACGTTCGGTGGTTTATGTTATGTATAAATCTGATAATGGTCTAGACTTTAAAATGCGTGAGGTCTTGCTTGGTCCGGATTTAGGATCATCTTATGTCCTGAAATCCGGTTTAGAGCCTGGTGAGGTAATTGCCGTGAACGGAACCTTTAGCATAGATGCTGCCGCGCAATTAGCAGGCAAAGCCAGCATGATGAACCCAGCGGCGGCTGAGGACCATCAAGGTCATAATCATGCTGGGATGGAAATGGCAGAAAAAGCAAGCAATAGCCAAGAAAAAATTCAAGTAGATAAATCCAGCAATCAGGCGATACAAGGCTTAATGGAGGGCTATTTTAAATTAAAAGACGCCTTAGTGGCTGATGATTTTAATGCAGCCGAAAAATCAATTGAAACCTTATCTAAGCGGCTTCGAGCTACTAAGATGAGCTATTTTAAGGGGGATGCCCATCAACTTTGGATGCAAGAATCTGCGGCTATGAACAAAGGCCTGCAATCCATGGCCAATTCGCAAGACCTGGATGAGATGCGAGAGCACTTTATAAGAGTTTCCGAGGCAGCAGTACAATTAGCAACTCGCTTTCCTCCCCTTCAATCCTCATGGTACATTCAACACTGTCCTATGGCCAATTCTAATAAAGGAGCCGATTGGTTGAGTAAATCGGAAGAAATTCGCAATCCTTACTTCGGATCAGCCATGCTGACTTGTGGAGAAATTAGCCAAAGCTTAAAACTTTAAAAATGAAAGGCTAAATCCCGCTGTAGTGCCGGGATTTAGCCTTTTAATAATTCTGAAATTATGATCGGGTCTAAACCTGCTAACTGACTATAGATTTTTAATTCTAATGGTAGCTGCTTTAGCCCTATCACTAATCATCGAGCCCAAATAGGGACTTCCTGCATATTTCTGGCGATAAGCCTCATCAATCGCATTTAAAATAGCGCCATCTACCTTTTCAAAACCAACTAAGTATTCTTTCCCAGCGGCTTTAATCTTACCGGCTTTTTGACTGATGGCTGATTGATACCAACGAGATTTTACGCCATTGTAGGCACGCACATAAAGACTATCATCTACCTGCACCGACCAAATCCAGGTTAAAGTGCCAAGAGTCTGACCGTCGGCACGATAAGGTGCGATGTGGAAATCATTCTTAGCGGCAATTTCAGCCACTTTCTCCGCTGTCAATGCTCCTTTACTTTCCATATTTAGGAGATTGTATACTGCTCATCACTCACTTTCTCCATCCAGGTAACTGCACTGCCATTTACCTCTTCTTGGATGGCAATATGACTCATGGCCTTATTAGCGCTGGCACCATGCCAATGCTTTTCTTCCGGGTCAAACCACACTACATCACCGGGGCGAATTTCTTCGATCGGGCCACCTTCGCGTTGCACCCAACCCAAACCGGAAACCACAATTAAAGTTTGACCAGCCGGATGTGTATGCCAGGCCGTACGAGCACCAGCCTCAAAGGTCACCAAGGCACCCGAAGCATGGGTGCTTTCTTGTTTTTGAAATAAAGGATCCAGGCGAACCTCGCCACTAAACCAATCTCCGGGTCCCTTCATTGAAGGGATTACTCCGTTTTTAAAAATCTGCATCTTTCTAATTCTTTTTATTGATAAACTGGGAATACACTAGCCTCACCGTAATCTTCGATTTTCTCCATTTTACGGAGGCTATCCAGATCTGCTGCTGAAATCTCAAAATCCAGATCGGCATTATTTGCCATATGCGCTGGATTCGCAGTTTTAGGTAAAGGCAATAGACCTAATTCTAAACAATAGCGAATGGCTAATTGAGGAACACTAACCTCGTATTTCTTAGCCATAGCAGCTAGTTCTTCGTTTTTAAAGAGTTCTCCATGACCAATAGGTGAATAAGCTTCTACCAAGATATTCTGCTCAATACAATAGGAGATTAAATCCTCTGGAGTGTTGCTGATATGAGCCAAAATTTGGTTCACCATTGGTTTTACAGTGGCAGATTCCAAAATATTCTCCAAGTCCTCTTTCTGGAAGTTAGATACCCCGATGGCTTTTACCTTACCAGCTTTGTAGGCTTCTTCCAATGCTCTCCAAGCCTCACGATTGCCTTCGAAATAGCGATCGGATCCTGAATATTCTGCCCAAGGTTTAGGACTGTGAATAATCATCAAATCAATGTATTCAAGACCCATTTTCTCCAAGGTCTCATCAATAGAAGCACTGGCAGCCTCGAATGATTTATGCTCTGCTGCCACTTTACTGGTGATAAAGAGCTCCTCACGGGCAATTCCGCTTTCTTTAATCCCCTTACCTACTCCGGCTTCATTTTGATAGGCCTGCGCGGTATCGATATGGCGGTAGCCTAATTTCACGGCTTCTTTTACTGCTTCTACCACATCATCATCACTGATGAACCAGGTACCCAATCCTAATTTAGGGATGGAGATTCCATTACTTAACTTATAGTTTTCTTGTGCAATCATTTTCAATTGATTTTTAAATGTTTAAAAAGTAGAGGCGTCAATTACATAACGGTAGCGGGCCTCTTTGTTCACTACCTTATCCCAAGCCTCATTAATCTGATCGGCTGAGATGATTTCAATTTCTGGCATCACGCCATTATCCGCACAATAGTGCAGTACTTCCTGAGTTTCGGGAATTCCGCCAATCAAAGAAGCGTTGAAATTTACCCGAGTGGCGGCTAGCGCGATATTGCTCAGGTTAATCTGGAATCCCTCGGGCATTCCTACATAGGTGAAATAACCATCTGGCTTCACACAAGCCACATAAGGCGCGGCATTGAATTGATAAGGGATGGTGCAAATCATATAATCCAAAGTCTTGCTATAAGCAGCTAAGGACCGGAATGTTTCATCCACCACAATTACCTCTTTTGCTCCCCAAGATTTAACATCCTCAATCTTGGCCGCAGAGGTGGTGAAGGCATATAATTCGGCACCCTTGGAAACAGCCAGCTTCACAGCTAAGTGACCCAATCCACCAATTCCAACTACTCCTACCTTATCCCCAATATTAAAGCGCGCTTTCATTAAAGGCGAATAAGTCGTAATGCCGGCGCATAATAAAGGAGCGGCTTTCTCAAAACTGATATGATCAGGAATATGAACTGCAAAATGATCGCGTACTACCATGGTATTGGAATAGCCACCTTGCGAAATGCCACTGGGCTCTGCAGGCATTGGACTGCCATAAGTGTATACGGTTTGACCTCGTTCACAAAACTGCTCCTCACCATGGGTACAACTATCGCATTCCATGCAACTGTCTACCATACAACCTACCCCGGCGCGGTCACCTACTTTAAACTTGCTTACATTTTTACCCACAGCTGCAACTACTCCAACAATTTCATGTCCGGGTACATGAGGATATTGCTGGGGACCCCAATGCCCTTTTTCCTGGTGGATATCCGAATGGCAAATGCTGGCAAATTTCACCTCAATCAGAATATCATTATCCCCCAAAGCACGACGCTCAAAGGACCAGGGTTTCAATACACCTGAATCGTCCATAGCGGCATAAGCCTTGGTTTTAATGGGTTTTTCAGGGTTTATTTTGCTTGCCGCTGATGCCTCTTCAACTTGGTCGGCAGATGCAAAACCTTGCAATGGACTGGTGAATAATGCAGCGGCTCCAGCTATGCTGCTCTTCTGAATAAAGTCTCTACGACTTGGATTTTTAGGACTTTCCATAATGCTTATTTAATTGATTGGTATACACTATCACTTACAGGCTCTAGCCACTCTACAATACCCTTTTCAATATTGGGAACGATATAAAGTTGCTGTAAAGCGGTATCGGCACTGGCACCATGCCAATGTTTTACATGCGGAGGACATTTCACAACATCTCCTTTTCGCATGATCTGAATAGGCTCTCCTTCAATTTGATGGTAGCCAACTCCATCTGTAATAATCAAAATTTGACCGGCCGGATGACGATGCCAATTGCTGCGGGCACCGGCTTCGAAATACACATTACCAGCAAGAGTGCTATAGGTGGTATCTGGTGCTACTAAACCAAAATGGTAGGCCTTTCCAGTGAAGTTTTCAGCAGCCCCTTCTTGGCCTTTAGGGAAAATGGATTCTACTTCAACACTATCGCTTGTTACAGTATTTTGACAAGCACTGAAACTAAGCCCGGCTATAAAAATGAATAAGTATCGAAATTTCATTAGTAATGTATTTTAAGATTGAGGAACTTCTTTCACAATTCGCGCTGGTGATCCAGCTACCACCGCATTATCAGGCACATCAGAGGTGACAATGGAACCTGCTGCAACCATGGCATTTTCACCAACCGTAACACCTCCTAATACAATAGCCCCTGCCCCAATCCAAGCATTGTGCTTAATATGGATGGGCTTAGACTGTAAATACTTTCGCTTGCTGGCCGCCAGCGGATGACCTTCCGTAAGCAGCATTACTCCTGGGGCAATCAAAACATCATCATCAATGCGAATACCACCGAAATCGAGAAACTGGCAATTTTGATTGATAAAGATGTTTTTACCTAATTCCAGGTTCTTACCATAGTTAATCGAGAAAGGCGTCATCACAATGGTACTTTCATCTACCACCCTTTTGGTGAGTATGCTTAAATGACTCCGAATCTCATCGGTGGTACGAGAAGCATTTAGATCTACCTGAATGGAGAGCGCACGCGCAGCAGCTTCTCTAACTTTATAATAGTCTGGATCATCCATAGGAACTGCTTCCCCGGATCGAAGGCGACTAAAAATATCAGCTCTGGAAATCTCTGCCATCATATTCAATTGATATATGAGGCAAAATTAGCAGGCTATGCTGCTTAGGATTTAATAAAATTCAAACCGAAAATTATGGAATTCAAACCCTCACTGCCTTCGGGGTTAAACCCGTCTGCTTTTTAAAGAAATTATTGAAATAGGTAGGGTAATCAAAGCCCAAGGCATAAGCAACCTCACTAATATTCCAATTGGTATGCTGTAAAAGGGCTTTGGCCTCCGCAATCATACGCTCCGAAATATGAGCAGAAGTGGGCTTACCAGTTATCTCCTTTACCGCACGATTGAGATAATTTACATGAACCGATAAATGTTCGGCATAATGCTGTGCCGTGGTAAGCATCAAAGGCTCATTTGGGCTTTCAATCGGAAATTGGCGTTCTAATAATTCCAAGAATACGGAGGTCAACCGAGAAGCCGCATTACCCTGCTGTATATAGTTCTCGGAAGGACTCATCTTTAAGGCCTCATGTAAAATTAGGTGGATGTAATTGCGGATCAGGTCATCCTTAAAAGAGTAGTCAGTTTGCTGTTCTTCAATGATTTTCTGAAATATCCCGTTTAAAAACTGTCTTTGATTCTCTTCAATCTTCAATACCGGAGTTCCACCCAATTTAAAGAGTGGCGATTGTAGCAAGCTTTCAGAGCGATCAGAAGCCTGGATAAATTCTTCTGAAAAAAGGCAGGTATAGCCAACATAATCACGCGAAAGCGTTTCCCAGGAATAAGGAATATGAGGATTACCAAAAAAGAGAATGGTCCCCTCATGTTCAAAACTACGATCTGAATAATGGATACTGCTTTTGCCTGTAGTTAAACAGATCTTATAAAAGTCCTTTCGACTGTATACACGGGTAGCACCGCTGTCTTCCTCTATTTGAAATGCTTTAAAGCCCTTTAACTTCAACTCACTGTTAAAGTCCGATACTCGACGTTCCGTTTTCTGATCCATGCTGCAAAATTAAGAAATTCAAATATGCTTTATCCAGCTAATTTTAACAGAGCTCCTTGTTCAATACTTCGAACTAATGCCAGCTTTACTTACCTTCGAAACATTCTTTAGCCCCTTTTTAAGAGAAACTCTTCCGAGTGCTCTTGTGCTAAACTACAGAAGATGAATTCAAAACAATTTGGCGGTAAGCTCACCAGCACCTGGAAGGAGCACTACGCCCAATCTCCGCAATGGCAAAAAGGGAAATTCCAAAACGCCATTCCCACCCAAACCGGCATCGACTGGCGAAAACTTCCTGGCATGCTTTGCAAACAGATAAAAGGTAATCCTCAGGGTATGCCAAAGCAGCCTCTTCCTTTGCATGACTTTGATACGGAGGCCTTTATAAGTAATCGAAAGGAACTAACTTATGTGTGGTTTGGTCATTCAGCTTTAGCCCTACGTTTGGCGGGCATGAATATCCTTATCGATCCTATGCTAGGCCAGGATGCCTCCCCTATTGGTCCGGCAAGAACCAAGCGATTCTCAGAAGGGACTTTGGAGCAAATTGATTTAATGCCTGATTTGGACTTGGTATTAATCAGCCACGACCATTACGATCATTTGGATTTGGACAGTATCCTTAAACTAGAATCCAAGGTTAAAAACTTTGTAGTGGCCTTGGGCTTAAAACGTCATTTAATGGCCTGGGGCATTGATGCTTCTCGAATCGAAGAAATGGATTGGTGGGATCAAAAGCAAATTGGCCCATTGGAAGTGCATTTCACTCCCAGTAGGCATTTTTCAGGCAGAGGACTAAGCTCCATGGCCCGTTGCCTCTGGGGCGGATGGGTATTAAAAAGTACCGATCATTCCCTCTGGTTTAGCGGCGATGGTGGCTATGGCCCACATTTTAAAGAAGTAGGTGAACGTTTCGGCTCCTTTGATCTGGCCTTTATGGAATGCGGTCAATACAGTGTGGATTGGCCGGATATTCACATGTTTCCCGAAGAAAGCGTGCAAGCGGCATTGGATGCTGGAGTGAAGGAAGCCATTCCCGTTCATTGGGCCGGATTTAATTTATCCTATGAACATGCATGGTTCGATCCCATTGAAGACTTTAGAAAACATGCGGAAGCCAAAAAGCTCAATTGGCGAAGCCCAATACCTGGTAAAGTATATTCCATTGGCGAAGCCAGCACAGAATGGTGGCATGCATTTAAATAAGCTAAGGCTTTCAATAGCCTGAATCTTAGTAAATCTGTTAATTTTCTTGGCTGGGAGCCGGATAAATTTATCGGATAAAACTTAGGTTTGTTAGAACCCACACAGCAATCTACCCCATGCAAGTACTTTGGTCGTATTTGGAACTTATTCTCCTCATCCTCATTGGGATTCAGGTTTTTTATAGTTTGATTTTTGCCTTAGTGGCTCATTTGCCGCGCAAGATTAAAAGGCAGGATCAAAAGCAGTATAAAATCACCCTTCTTATCCCATCTTATAAGGAGGATGTAATAATTCTTCAAACGGCCAAGCAAGCCTTGGAACTGGATTACCCAGCAGAATTGATGCATGTTGTGGTAGGCTCGGACCAAATGAAGCCCGAAACCGTGGAAAAGCTGCGTGCTTTGGGTGCCGAAGTGGTGGTGATGAATTTTGAGCATTCCACTAAATCCAAAAACCTTTTAGCGCAGATGCAAGCGCAAGAAGGGGAAAAATGGCCTGATTACTTCTTAATTCTCGATGCGGATAATCGCATGGATAAAAATGGTTTGCTGGAAACCAATGCCATTATTCGGGAAGATATTCCGGTTTATCAATTACATCGCACGGCTAAAAATGATAATACCAAATTGGCGGTATTGGATGGAATTACAGAAGGCATCTCCAATACTATCTTCAGAGAGGGACACCGCAATTTGGGATTAAGCTCGGCCTTGATTGGTAGTGGAATGCTATTCGAAGCGGCTACCCTAAAAGAAACTCTAGAGAATATTAATAAAGACTCGGCTGTAGAGGATAAACTTTTTGAGTTCTATTTAAATGAGCATCGCAAGACCATCGATTTCATTCCCCATATTCCGGTTTATGATGAGAAGGTTTCGCAAGGCAAGAATTTCAGCAATCAGCGCAAACGTTGGATTGCCGGTCAGTTTCATGCTTTAAGAGTATTCTTCTTCCCAGGACTGATTGCCCTGTTTAAAGGAAATATTGGCTTTTTCGACAAGATGCTGCAAATGGCCTTGATTCCTAAATTGCTCTTTGCTCTGCTCTTGTTTATAGCGGCGGCATTATCTTTTGTATTCTCCAGCCCCCATCCTTATTGGTATATCTATTTGGGGCTCTATGCCTTTACGCTCTTTATCTGCATTCCTCGTTCCTATTTCCAATGGAAGAACCTGGGCATTTTTATCGAGCTTCCTAAAGCAGCCTTTTATATGCTCCTGGCCATTACTCGAATTCGTAAGAATCAGAGCGTGAAGCAATTTGAGCATACCCAAAAGGAATTTATAGCGGAAGAGGAGGAAAAATAGGGCATAAAAAAATCCCGAAGTAAAACTTCGGGATCTAGACTGTCAATAAGATTCAAATCCTAGTAACGATCGTTACGATCACGGTAACCACCGCCGCCGCCACGACCACCGCGGAAATTACCTCCACCTCTTGGACGCTCTTCCTGTGGGCGTGCTTCTTTAACCGCGATATCGCGGCCACGCAAGTTGGAACCGTTCAATGATTCGATGGCTTGACTACCTTCATCATCAGAAGGCATTTCAACGAATCCAAAACCTTTGGAACGACCGGTTTCGCGGTCAGTGATGATTTTAACAGATGATACTTCACCAAATGCTTCGAAAGCGTTACGGAGATCATCTTCCTGAACGTTAAAGTCCAGACTTGCAACAAAAATGTTCATAAGAATAAAAAAATAAAAAATGAGACAAATCCACTCAGATTTGCAGTCGCAAGATAGCTTAAGTTCAGTCAGCTTTTACGTTTTCTCTAAAACTTAACGTTTAGATAGTCTTTGGAGGCAATGCCGCTACTGCAAGCCTATACAGGCCCCCGGCCCTTTTAATGCAAAGGATAGTTTATTTACATTTCACCAAATTAGGCTCTTAAAAAAGAGAGGAAATAAGGAATTAGCAAGGCTGTTTATGAATAGAAACAATCTTGTTTTAGCATTGATAGAATGCTCTTTTTCAAGAAAAAATGCTTCCTATTGAGAATGAAATAGATTCTTACAATAGCAGTCCCTAACGACGGTCTATTCTTAAACTTAGGTTTAGCCAAGATTCCGAATCACTTTCGGGATAGCTATACAGATCTATATTCTGATGACTACCCTCAGGGGAATAGTAAATCTTCTTATTCTCTAAGAGTTGACCTTGGGCATTAAAGCTCGACAATTGACGTTTTTGCAATTGATTATTGTCCAGGTTTACCCATTGTACTTCCTTAGTATACCAACCATCATCCTGATATTGATAAAAATGTTTCTCTTGCACATTATTCTCGATCTTCACCAAATCGGTTAGGATCAGCGCATGCAAGCGACCTTCCTCATACTGATAGCTCACCAAGCGCTGAAGACTTCCTTCTGCCCAATGCTCTTCTTTAAGTAATTGACCAGCAGAATTATAACTAAAACGAAATTCGGCGGCCTCCTGTCCATTCTCGTAGTGCTTTACCTTATTGAGGCGATTGAAATCTGGAGAATAAATAAATACCCATTCCAAGATCTTATTCTCACGATTTTCATTTACTCTCAGGATTAAAGAGTCTTGCCATTCATAGCTTCGATGCACGGCGCTGGCCTCACTCGAAATTCGATTCAGATTCTGAATTTGCTTCTGCTCATTAAAGAGCACCAAAAGCTCTGAATTATTATAGTTGTAACGACGTAGGGCCGCATCCCCTTCTTTGAGGATACGATCTACTCCAATCCAATTACCGGATAAATCATAATGATCTTCCTGAATAAGTCCTGGCTCAATATTTCTGCCGCTGCTGCAAATCACAGTATCTTTGGCGGCATTAATCTGCAATTGCAGGTGTTGATCCCAATCGGGAGCCTGATACTCCAAATGCTGGAGTAAATAGGGCATGCTTTGAGCCGAAAGCAGAGAGGAGCTCAAAAGCATAATCAAGAATAAGGGTGTTTTTTTCTTCATAGCTCTTCAAAAATAACTAGAGTATAAACCACTATAAATCAATACTTGTAATTCTATTAACAAAGAATTATTAATAACTGTAAATAACTATTTTACAGTAAATACCATCTTGTTTTCAAGTAGTTACAGTATTACTTTCTGAATTTCACTATCAAAAAATGTAGAAAAATTTAGCTCGCCCATAATTTGTGCCCTGTCGAAATCGCCTCTATTTTTGAATAAAAGAACAAACATGAAGAAGATTTCAATGATGCTAGGTTTAGCATTAATCCTTGGCGCTTGTCAAAATCAAGCCAATCAAGAAGAAAGCAGTTCACAAGAAAGCAATACCAATACCAGTGAAGAAAGCAGTGAAAGTCCGTCTGGGCAACCTAAGGCTCCTGCAGATGCTAAAGTGTTTTTTGCCAACTTAGCGGATGGCGATACACTAGAGAGTCCCTTCTTAGTGCAATTTGGTGTAGAGGGTATGGAAGTGGAGCCCGCTGGTGATGTACACGAAGGTAAAGGTCACCACCACATTATTATCAATAACCATTATATCGAATTTGGTGGCACCGTTCCAAGTGACAGTGTAAACATTCACTATGGTGGTGGTCAGACCAGCGACAGCCTCGATTTAAATCCTGGTAAATACACCTTAACCATGCAGTTTGCAGATGGATGGCACCGTTCTTACGGAAAGCAGCTTTCGAAAACGATCAAGGTAATGGTGAAGTAATTTCGAATTAGCCCATAAAAAAAGCAGCCCCTTTCGAGGCTGCTTTTTTTATGCTTGTGTGAGAATAATCTTATTCTACAACAATTTTCTTAGCGTTGATTTGCTTACCGTCTACTTCTAATACGGCTAACAAAATACCTTCTGGCATATCGTTTAAGCTAATTTCAGCACGAACTTCTTTTCCTTGAGTTTGGAAAGACTGGCTGTAAACTACACGACCGGTAAGATCGATGAAGCTTACTTTAGCCACTGGGCTGTTCATATTGTAAACGTTTACGTAGAAAGTAGAACCATCAGAGTAAGATCCGTCTAATACTGTTAAAGAACCTTCACTGAAGATTACGTTTTCAGCTAAGCCTACGGTACCACCGTTTGGATCATACATAATAGACTGGCAAGAAGTGTTATTAGTAGTATCACTTTCGTTCACATTGTTCCAGTTTGGACCAAATGCAAGAACACCGCCACAAAAATCTACGTTTTGAGCTGTACCATTGTTAATGCTCAAACCACCGAAGCTGATAGAACGGCTTTCGGTATCACTGGTGTTCATAGTAGTTCCAGTAATAGAAAACGCGATAGGCACTTGCTGACCACCTTGAGAAGTGTATAATAAAGAACCATTTAATAATGGGAAGTATACTACTGTATCATTAGTGGTAACTGCTTGAGTTCCCACATTGGTAATGGTAACGTCAAAATCAAAAGCTACACCAGGACCAACTGTGCTACCGGCGGCTGGAGAAGTCATGTTGATTCCCAAGTCATTTTGAGCGGAAGCTGCTCCTAAAGTGAGGGCCAAGGCCAAAGTAAGTACTGTTTTTTTCATAGGAGAAATATTAAAATAGGGTTTAAGCCTACAAATCTACATTAAATCTCATTTAATAATTAGGGATCATTGCTCAATTAAGATTTTAGCGCTTTTTTAACGACTTCTTCGCGGATCCCTTCCGTACCCGCATATTGATAATCTCCACAATTAAAGAGAAAGCCACGGCGAAATAGATGTATCCTTTGCTAATATGTTGATGGAATCCTTCTGCTATCAGCATTACCCCAATCAAAATCAAAAAGCTCAAGGCCAGAATTTGCAAAGTGGGATGCTTGGCAATAAAGGCGGCAATCTTTCCCGCGAAAATCAACATTACTATTAAGGATACGATAACAGCTAAAATCATAATGCCCAATTCCTGGGTCATCCCGATAGCTGTTAATATTGAGTCGAAGGAAAATACAATATCTAAAAGGGCGATCTGAATAATAATGCCTGCCAAGCCCTTACGCACTTTGGATTTCCCTTCTTCCTCATGATGCTCCTCTCCTTCCATCTTGTGATGAATTTCCGAGGTTGATTTAGCCAGAAGAAACAATCCACCTGCCAGCAGCACCAAATCACGACCGGTAAACTCCATATCCATTATCGTGAACAAAGGTTCCGTTAACTGAATGATCCAAGTGATTCCGAACAACATCGCCACCCTGAAAACTAGTGCAAGCGAAATACCCGAAATACGCGCGCTGGACTGACTTTCTTTGGGCAATTTATTGGTGAGGATCGAGATGAATATGATATTATCAATACCTAAAACGATCTCTAATAAACTAAGGGTCAAGAAGGCAATTAAGCCCTCGGTGCTAAAAATAGCACTGAAATCCATGTTCATTCTTGAAGCTGATTTTGCACTGCTCTTTCATCATGCATGCGTCGCTGTAACTGACTAGCATAGGTACGAGCAGTTTTGTTTCCATAACGCGAATAGGCATCTTGAGCCCATCTTTTAGCTTCTTCCAAATCACCTAAAACCTCATAGGCTACGGCAATATTATAAGCCATGCGACCAGCATCTTTGGGCTCAATGGCATTAGGAATGCCCTTTTTCCAAATTTCAATCGCTTCTTCCCATTGCCCTACTTCGGCCATGCGACCGCCTTCTTCCAATTCTGGAGATTCTTTAGACTTAGTGTAGAAAATGCGCTTTAAGGTGATTGGCATTGGAGCAATCTTATAAGCATAATCATGTCCGATTTGGCCACATAAATGACGTACCGCATCTGCGCGGCTTATCAATGCTGCCAGGGCTCCGGCTTTACTATCGGCTGCTCCCTCCCAGGTATTGGTCTGCGAGATCATTTGCTGATCAATCAATTCCTTATTGCGAGGATTGTATAAACGTAAGCCTACCCGAATATTCGCTACACCTTCTGCATACCACTCATCTACTTCAATTTCTCGGCGATTTTTCCCCTCGCCTACTTTACGTTTCACCTTACGTGTTCCCTGAGTAATGATGAAATCGCTATCCATTACTTCCAATACCAAGATCGCATCCGCGCGATAGCGATTCATGATATTAAACTGTAAATGCTCTGGTAGTGGATCTGGAAAGGCAGCGGTTAAACTGTTCCCTTCTAATCTTTCAGAAGCAATTAAAACCTCATAGCGGGGTGAACTTTGCAAAGCATTCTTCAAACCATTCAGGAGTTCCTGTGCGGCAGCTTTATCCTGATGGGGCATTTCTCCCGTAAGGATGCCTTCACCAATATTAACCCAATTGCCCTTTTTACTAGGCTTGGTGCGATCTACCAATAATAAGGTTTGAATAGCTGGATCAATGGTAAGGGCTGCGGGACGCATGGTATTGATTAATACCGGCTTTTGGCCCCCACAAGAACTGAGTAAAGCAGCAATTACTAAAAATGCTGGTATAATTCTCTTCATAAAGCTTGGATGTTTAGCGGCTGAAAAGCAAAAGGCCTGCCAATAATGACAGGCCTTTTAAATTTATAAGTTGGAATACTTTTCTCCGTAGTGCAGCATCTGCTCTACAAAGTCGGTTGGGAACTCCAATTCCACATCGATGATTTCTTCACCATCAAATACCGGTTTCATTTCAGGTTGAATAAAGCCCGCATAAGGAGCAATATGCAATTTCTCGGTACGGCGTAATACCTCTTCATGAATTGCTTGATCTACCTTAACCCCGTAATTCTCTACCAAATCACGTCCGGCTTGGTAATCACCTTGGGATTTAACACGTTGAATCTCGCGTAATTGCTGACCAAAGATCTCCCGTAATGCATCGTAATCATTAATTACGAAATAGGTCTTACCATCAATCACTTTGCGCTCAATTACATTATCCTTGGCTCCCATTTCTAGGGCCCAAGCTGCAATCAATTGACGGTTACGCATGTGGTCTTCTTCAATATTCTCACCCAAATTCAGGCGACGTAATTGAAGCATTAAACCATTGCGGATGTAATTATCGTATTCCGCTTTACCGGCCTCCAGGCTTTCCATTAAACCTAGCTCCAACATTTTAGGATCCATAATAAAGTAAAGTGCAACTAAATCAGCACGGGCTTCTTCCAAGGTGCTGGAGTAGTTTTTCAAGGTCTCCTTTGGGGTAGCCACATCTTTTTCCAGTTTTCCAGAAGCGTGACCTACTACCTCATGTAGAGCAGTATGCATTTTAGAACTGATGGCACCATATTTCTTAGCACGCTCCAATTCCTCGGTACTAAAGGCAAATTCTTCCAAGAATCCTTCACCGCGGGCATTCTCATAAGCCCCTTCAATATTGGTGAGGCTAATGGATTTAGAACCATGCTCTACGCGAATCCAGTTAGCATTAGGAAGGTTAACTCCAATGGGAGTTGAAGGAGTAGTTGCCCCAGCTTCACCTACTACATTAATCATGCGATAAGATACACCAACAACCTTTTCCTTTTTATGTTGGTCCATAATTGGACTGTTATCCTCAAAGAATTGGATATTATCCGAAATCACCGCCATTTTCTCACTGGCATCCATATCCTTCACCTGTACCACGGTTTCATAGGTTGCTTTGTAACCTAAGGGATCATGGTATACTTCGATAAAGGAATTGATATAGTCTACCGTACTAGCCGTATCCTGCACCCAGGCAATATTGTACTCATCCCATTTATTGAGATCGCCGCTTTGGTAGTATTCGATCAAAATACCCAGTGCCTTGGCTTGCTGCTCATTTTCAGCTACTCCTTGGGCTAATTCCAACCAATGAATAATCTTTTTAATAGCTGGTCCATACAAACCTTCCGCATGCCAGGTTTTCTCCACTAAGGTTCCATTTTCACGAACCAATTTGGAGTTTAAGCCATAGCTAATTGGAGTACTATCTTTAGGATTCATCTGAGCTTTATAAAAGGCGGTAGCCTCTGCTTCAGTGATATCGGGATCGTAGAAATTTACAGCTGATGCCAGCAATAAATCATGATTAGGATCTTTACTTACCCCCTTGCTATCTTCAGTATTGAAAATTACGGCAATGGCCTCCTCACTTAAGCTGGCGCCACTCTTTTCTAATAAAGATTCCAAATAGGCCTGATCAAATTCTGGCTTCAGCTTAGCATGGCTGTAATGATGATGAATACCATTGCTAAAAAACACACGCTTGGCATAAATCAGGAAATTATCCCATTGGGCATCTCCTTCTCCTTCGTGATTCTTAATAATGGTCTCCAAGGCCTTGCGAATTTCTAAGTTATGGCGATACAATTGATCCCATAAAATATCGCGGCCTTCTAAGCCAGCTTGGGTAAGGTAATAAGCCAGTTTTTTCTGTTGCAGACTCAGCTTTTCCCATCCGGGAACCTGGTATCGCAAAATGCGTAAATCCGCAAACTGCTCGGTTTGCCATTGATAATCAGTGGTCTTTTCAGTCATGGATTCGTTTTCAGCGGGTGTTTTCTCTTCAGTAGGATTGTTACAGGCTCCGGCCACCAATAAAGCAGACAGAGTCCAAAGGCTGATTCTTTTCATGTTCTTGAATTAGTTGCTCGAATATAAAGCTTATAGACGGACAATGGTAAAGCGAAAATCCAATGGATCGAGGTCTTTCAGTAGTCTTTGAATTAGACCTTTCCCATAGCTCGCATAATAGGGCGTTAAATTATCATGACGCTCCTGTAAACCACCTTTTGGAAACAGAGCTAAATAGGCTCGTTCCAGTTTCTCCATCTGCTCCGATGAGCGACGTTTTTCAGCGCGAATCAGCTTTTTACGCAGATTTTCAATGCCATTCAATTGCTTTTGCCTTTGAGCATTAACCGCACCCAGCATCGAGCGGTCGGTTAATTCGGCAATAGCCTCCAAATCTTCGAACATCTTTTCCAATTGCTCATCAAAATCTTTAAGCTCCACATCTTTGGGAAAGCGTTCCTTGATATAATTCCGTTTCAAATCATTAAGATCCTGGAATAATTCACGCGGATCCAAATTCAAATCAGCTAAGCGATTGCGCCATTTCTCTGGACAAAGCAATACCGAATTTCGCAAGATCAACAAAGGAAAAGGCACCGCTTGATCATCAAACATCGACTTCAATTGAAACCAGTATGCCAACTCACCTCCCCCGCCTATATAAGCCAGGTTAGGTAAAATCACCTCTTGATATAAAGGACGTAAAACCACATTGGGGCTGAATCGCTCCGGGTGATTTTCGAGTTCAGATTTTAGTTCGCTCTCATTAAAACGGATATCGGTATTCAAAACCAACCATTCGCCATCCTTATATTCAATGCGCTCCCTTAAACCGGGCTTTAGGTAAAAGAGATTAATAGGTCGTGGAAACACCTGAGCAAAATACTTTTGGCCTAAGGCATCGCTTTGTTCTTGCACCTTTCGGTGGATGCGATCTTCAAAGAGATCCGTCTTAAAATGAGGAAGCATTTGCTGCTTTAATTCTGGTCGATCCGCATCCAAAATGACTAATCCCTCCGATTTAAAGAGCTCATGTACCACCCAGCGGGTAGCCTGACTTAAATTAGGATGTTCGTGATAGCCATTACGTAAGATGCTCAGGATTTCTTCCGCCTGCTTACCAGGACCTAAATGCTCTTCCAATTCATCGATCACTTTGCCCATGCCAAAGGGAGGCATATGCCCCACTGGACCTTTAAAGTCATTCACCCATTTTAATCGACCTCCAAAGAGATTGATAAAGGAGATTTCTTCAAAGTCATGATCTTCACTGGCCATCCAGTAAATGGGCACAAAATTGTATTCGGGGTACGCTTCTTTGAGTTGTTTACTCAAATTGATGGTACTCACGATTTTATAGATGAAATATAAAGGGCCGGTAAGGATATTTAGCTGGTGCCCGGTAGTAACCGTAAAGGTCTTTTCCGATTTAAGGCTTTCGATCTGCTCCAGCAATTCTGGATTGGGCTCAATGCCCGTTTCCTGATATTGCTGCAAGAGGCTATCTGCAAGAATTTGACGTTTTTCAGCGGAAAAACTCTGACGCGATTCTATGCGTTCCTTAAAAGACTGGACTTCGGGAAAACCCGATATATAGTTCTGTAATTGAGGATTATGATCTAAATAGTCGAGGATCAGTTCACTAAAATAACCGGTTTGACGGTAAGGGATACACTCCGATTCATTCATGAGGCAAAAATACTATTAAGGCTGATAAGCTGCCTAGCTAAGGATCAGAAACAAGATTACAAATAAGTATATCGCCCAAAAAGGTCGAAGGTTCATAGGATCGGTGCCAAAAAGCAATTTTGTGATGCGGAAACAGAAACCTCTATTGGTGGCGATCCATTGATACAAACGATCACTAAAATTGCGAAAGAGCACATTCCTTTGATAGGATCTGTGCATCCAGCGGTATTTCCCAGCCAAATACAGGCTGCGATAAGCCGAATCCGGTCCGCTGTATATATACCCATCGCTATCAATTAAGCGACTGGCTTCCTTAAAAATTTGGGGATCTAAATCCTGGAATTGCTCAATTCCATTTTGATAGGGCTCAAATACAACTTTGCCCTTTAGCAACTTATCCCAGTTGCTGGTCCAGAAACGGCAAAAAGAACAATCGCCGTCCCAATACATGGTCACTTGAGCTGGTGGAAACTGTGTTTCTCGAACTTTTTGGAACACTTCACTTTTTAAGCGAAGTTACATGGAATTAAGCAGTTTGCTTATCCAATTCATATTGAAAACTACGCTCTTGATCGCGCAACATTTTTCCCTGACTAATGGAAAGGGTGCGCCCCTCATTACTGACGTAATCTTTAACCTCTAAAGCAAGTTGTAACCAGTTCCTCATGGATGTTGTTTTCACCGAAAATAGTCAACATGAGAATACAATGCAAGTATTTAAGAACTTTAAAATCCTTGCTCCTGTTGATTTTCAGGATGATTGAAGAAAAAGTTACACTTGATTTGCAGCTAATTTTACAACCTGAAAATAAAGCACACTTATTAACAAGTGACTGTTAATTAAGCCTTTCCACTATTCCAATTTTTATCTGATGAATTTCAGAATTCAGAAAGCTTTATTATAAAAATCTAGAGCGGAAAAGTTTGTAAGGCACGGTTGTAAGCCGACTCAAAAGCCAACATATCTACTCCGTGGGCCACCTTTTTCTCATTAAAATAACTGAGTAATTTCTCGGTAGGCATATTCCCAATCAGGTCATCTGCTGCCATCGGGCAACCTCCATAACCTTTAATGGACCCGTCGAAACGACGACAACCTTTGGCATAGGCCGTATCTACTTTCTCCCGCCAATTATGAGCATGGGTATGCAAATGTGCGCCAAACTCTACTTGAGGGAAGGCAGGGATCAAGCTACCAAACAGATGCGCTATGCTTTCCGGATTAGAGGTTCCAATAGTATCGGATAAGGATAAAATCTTTACTCCACGATCCGCCAGAGCAGCACAAAAATCCTCAACTATGCTTACCGACCAGGCCTCGCGATAGGGATTACCGAATCCCATGCTTACATATACCACCAATTGCTTGTTTTGCTTGGCGCTGAGCTCTAAAAGCTCTTCCACCAATTCCCGGCTCTCGGCAATGGTCTTATTGGTATTTCGTTTTTGGAATACTTCAGAAACCGAAAAGGGATAACCTAGATATTCGATTTCTTCATAGGCGGCCGCCTCTTGCGCTCCCCTTAGATTAGCTACAATGGCTAATAATTGCGTTTGGGTGCGGCTCAGGTCCAGATTGGCCAGAACTTCTTTGGTATCTCTAAGCTGTGGTATAGCCTTGGGAGAAACAAAACTGCCAAAATCTAAACTATGAAAGCCTACCTCCAATAAGGATTGGAGATAGGCTATTTTATTTTCAGTTGGAATAAAATCGTGGAGGCCCTGCATGGCGTCGCGGGGGCATTCCACAATATCCACGTGTTTTGCTGTCAATTTTCGCTTTTTTTGATGAGAGGTTCTGCGAAAGTACTAGCAATTTTAAGATTTCGGAACCCTTTTTAAAGCTTCGAGGAAATAGCCCCAAAACTTGCCCACGGATGCAATGTTTACCTTCTCATCCGGGCAGTGTGGATTCTTGATAGTTGGACCGAAAGAGATCATCTCCAAATTGGGATAATGTTGACCTAAAAGACCACATTCCAAACCGGCATGACAAGCCAATACATTAGGCTCCTCTTTAAACAGCTCCACATACAAATCCTTCATCATGCCCAGCATACGAGAATTTGGATCGAGCTTCCAACCAGGATAAGAACCACTGTGCTCTACCTTAGCTCCTAAAATTCGCCAAGGTGCCCCTACCGAATCAGCAATGTCGAATTTGGCACTCTCGCGATCCGAACGTTGCAGGGCTTTTAAGTTCATCTTGCCTTGAGCCAGACTCACATGAGCCACATTATTACTGGTTTCTACCAAATCTTCAACATCAGGACTCATCCGGCGAATGCCATCATGAGTGCATTGTAAGGCAGCACTAAAACGCTGGAAGTCAGTAGCAGTCATTTTTTGAGCCGGTAAATCCACTTTATCCACCGCAATACGAATATTCGGATCGGTAGTAGCAAACTCTTTAACCAAAGCAGCGCCTAGTTCTTTCCAATATTCTTCGGCCTCGCTTGCTTTATCCTTGCTAACTACCACAATGGCTTCAGCTTCGCGCGGGATGGCATTACGTAAACCGCCTCCTTCAAATTCGCTGATACTCCAGCCATATTCTTCTTGAGGATCATAAATCATGCGGTTCAATACCTTATTGGCATTGCCACGGCCGTAAATGATATCCATACCACTATGACCACCAAAAAGACCTTCTACCTTAACTTGAAAGGCTTGTTCCGAAGCAGCATCGGTAGCCTCTTCTTCATAGGTCCAGTCTACATCGGTATCAATACCACCGGCGCAACCAATACTGAGTTCATCGTCATCTTCGGTATCGAGATTCATTAAAATATCTCCGCTTAAGAATCCGGCTTGCAAATGATGAGCACCGGTCATGCCAGCTTCCTCATCAGTAGTAAACAAGGCTTCCAAGGCAGGATGTGCAATATCTTTAGAAGCTAATACAGCCATAATGGAGGCTACCCCAATACCATTATCAGCTCCCAATGTGGTACCACGGGCTTTTACCCATTCACCATCGATATACATATTGATTCCCTGGGTTTTGAAATCAAAATCGGTGTCTTTATTCTTTTGGCAAACCATATCCAAATGCGCCTGTAAAACCACTTTCTTGCGGTCTTCCATGCCTGCGCTGGCTGGTTTAGATACCAGGATATTCCCGATTTCATCTTGTTTCCACTCCAAGCCTTGGCTCTTGGCGAAATCGATCATAAAAGCTTGTACTTTCTCTTCCTTTTTAGAAGGACGAGGTACAGAATTTAAATCGGCAAAATGCCCCCATACCGACTGGGGCTCAAGGTTTCTGATTTCTTCAGACATTCGATCTGTTTTATTGATTTCCTAAAATGAGGGGCAGGCCATCTTTGCCAGAACCCACAACTATTACTTTGGAATTTTTAGACTCCGCCAATTTCAAGGTGGCGTCAATTCCTTTTTCTTTTAGAATTTTCTCCGTTAAGGAGTTGGAGATAATCTCATTAGCACGAGCCTTACCTTCGGCTTCAATTCGCTGACGTTCGGCTTCTTTACGGGCTAATTGTAATTTAAACTCATACTCTAGAGAAGCCTGCTCCTGCTCGAGTTTACGCTCAATGGCCTCCTTTAATTTTGGAGGTAATTTCACCTCTCTGATTAAAATGGCATCCAATACCAAATAGTTCTCGCCCATAGGCTCGGCCGTGCGGGTAAAAATCTCATTTTGGATATCCTCTCTCTTAGTTGAATAGAGCTCTTCTGCATTATACTTACCAATAACCTCCCGGGCCGCCGATCGGATATAGGGCTTGATAATTTTATCATGATAGTTGGCCCCAATTTCATCGTGTAAATAGCCAATGCGCTCTTCTTTGGGATAAAAGCGATAGGAAAGATCCAAGGTGATAGTCAGACCATTACGATCTAAAACATTCATTTTACTGAAGCTTTCCATTTTACGAACATCGTAGGTATATACTTCATCCCAGGGCCATTTTACATGGAAGCCCTGACCATATACTTTGTCCTTATCCAATCCGCCTTGAAATTTGCGGAAGATTACCGCCTTTTCGCCAGCATTAATGGTATAAGTGATAGAATTCCAAGTGAGGATTACTACCAAAAATGCCACGAAAGCCAGAACGATCAAAAATGTTGTTCTTTGTTTCATAACCTATTCTATTTGATTTAATAGCGCCCCCAGTATTTGCGGAGGAACCATTCCAGACTAATGAGTATCAAAACTACAAAGAAGAGCTCCCATTTGGTCAATAATTCCCGCTTAATCTTGCGTTCATTCAATTGCTCAGGTGCATCCAATTGTGCTAAATCCGTCAACATTTGAGGCCAGTCTTTGAGCTCATAGGCCTTACCTCCACTTTGGCTGGCCATGGCATCCAGCATTTCTCTACGCGCTCGCAAATCTTGTTGTTCCAAAGAATTTTCCTGCACCCATATTCTACCTCGCTTTTCATAGCTTCGATCACCCAAGCGGGTACTGGCGGTGTAGCTGTAGAGTCCGGGATTTAGGCCATCTAATTTCAAGCGATAGAGATTCGACTCCCGACTAAATCGATAGTCATAGGTTTCGCCATAGGCACCACTCAACTTAAGGCTCAGATCAGGCTCATTTACCAAATTACCACCTGGATTATAAAGCTTGGCGATTACTCGCGATGGAGAGCGTTCATAAAGCTCCTTCTCAAATTCAATTTGCAGGGGCTCTTCCCTTTCCTGAGCCTGCAGATACTGCACCCAACGACGGAAAAACTGATCAAAAGCGCGACTCTGCTTTTCATTTTTCACATTGTACATACGCCAAGACCAAAAGCCACGGCCTGCCAGTAAACCCAGGCGTTGCCCTTCCCTGCTACCAGAAATAGCTAGAGCTTCATTGCTTTGCACATTGCCAATTTGCTTGTACAATACCACTTCGGCCCAAGCCGGTACTTCCAAATTGCCGTACAATCCTTCTATGGGTGGCCAGCTGGGGAATAATGCTTTCTGCTCGGCATCCAGAGCGAAAAGGCCTAAAGCACTGGCGGTTAAAGCGTATTGTTCTTCCGCATCCCGATTCAATCCCTTAGCCAGATCTAAGCTTTGCAAGGCTCTTAAATTGGATTGCGATCCAGCGATAAAAAGCGTAGGAATTTTCTGATCCCGAATTTCTTGTACCAGGCTTTCATCCCAGTCGAAGGCCAATAATACCCGCGCCTCTTTTAAATCCAATTCATTGCGATTGCGGCAATAATGAATCTCCCAATTCGCTTCGCTTTGTATGGCTCTGCGAATTGCGGCCACATCAGGATGACTTTGGGGGCTGTAAATCCAGATGGCATAGGCTTCCTTGCGCACCTCAAAAGCAATCTCCCTGCGGTCGTTGGATGGATTAGCATCTGCTGTAGCCTGGATGAGCGCCACATTATAGGACTGTAATCCTTCTTCATCAGCAGCCAATTCTACAATCAGGCTTTCTAACCATTCTTCGCGATTAACGGTAAAATTGGCCTGATGCACTAATTGCTTCTGCTCATTTCGAATTTCCAGCTTAAAGCTTGATCCTGCCGCATTGCGAGCAGCTAAATCAATTTCCAAACTCAGCTTTCGGCCTAAGCTTAAACTTTTATTGTAGCGCAGGTCTTCGATCCCTATATCGCGGGCCTGCTCTTGGTTTCCATATTTAAGAATGTACAGAGGGACATTCGACTGAGCAGCAAATTGCAAAGGATTACGACCCTGATTGTAAACACCATCTGTAAGTAAAACGGCTGCCGCCAGGGGTTCGCCATAAAAGCGATCCTGCACCTCATTTAAGGCTTGATATATATTGGTGAACTCCGCTTCTTTTACCGAGTCAGCGTCTAAGGTATTCGCAAATACATAAGAGAAAAGCTGATACTTATTAAGCTGTGTTTCCGCTTGCGCTGGCCAGGCCCCTAACATAGAATCTAGAGCTAGGCTATCCTGATGATAGCGCATAGATCGAGAAAGATCTTCCAGAAAAACCAAGCGCGGTTTTAAAGCTTGTATCTCCCGCTCAACAATTTGAGGCTTGAGTAAAAAGAAGCAAAGCAAAAGGAGTCCCAAAAACCGCAGCGCGGCTAGGGTCCAGATTTGGGTTTTAGTGTATTCCGGTTTACGGAAATAATAAAAAAAGAGTCCCAGGCCGATCAAAAGAGCAGCCGGGACTAAATACCAGGGTGAATAGCTAAATGTAATTTCCATTTGCAGATGCGGACCTTAGGTCAACATCCCACCGTCTACCTGCAAGGTCTGACCGGTTACATAAGCCGATAAGTTTGAGGCCAGGAATAAGCAAGCATTGGCTACATCTTCTGGACTACCACCGCGCTTCAGTGGAATGGCATCGCGCCAGCCTTGAACGGTTTTCTCATCCAATTTATCGGTCATTTCGGTTTCGATAAAACCGGGAGCAATGGCATTACAACGGATATTACGAGAGCCTAATTCGAGGGCCACAGATTTGGTAAAACCAATGATTCCCGCCTTAGAAGCGGCATAGTTGGCCTGACCAGCATTTCCTTTTACTCCTACTACTGAGCTCATGTTAATGATAGATCCGGAGCGGGCTTTCAGCATGGTACGCTGCACGGCCTTGGTAAGGTTAAAGATGGACTTCAAGTTGATTTGAATCACCTTGTCGAAATCCTCTTCCGTCATGCGCATTAATAGGGTATCCTTGGTAATACCGGCATTATTTACCAGTACATCGATGGTTTCGAAATCCTTTAAAACATCATCTACCAATTGTTGGGCAGCTTCAAAATCAGAAGCATCAGAGCGATAGCCTTTGGCTTTAATACCGTAGGCACTTAATTCTTTTTCAACCTCTTCGGCCTGAGCCACAGAAGAAAGGTAAGTAAAGGCCACCTGGCATCCTTGTTGGGCAAAAACCTCGGCAATTCCTTTACCGATACCTTTGGATGCTCCGGTAATCAGAGCCACTTTTCCTTCGAGTAATTTCATATACTGCTATTTATTTGTCAATCGGAAGCCACGTAAAATCCTCGTGGCGTGGTAAGTTACTAAGCTTATCAATAAAATCTTGCGGTGGCAAGGTGAGTTTTCGCAATTTAAGATCAATAAAGGCTCCGAAAACCTCTACTGTAGCGCATAAAGTTTCGCCCCGCCAAATCTCATGAACAAAGGCAAAACGGCCATAATCTTCGCGTAATAGTTTTAGGGAGCCCGACATTATCAGATCATCTCCAAAATGCAGCTCGCGCCTGAAATTAGCCTTTTCCTCAAATAATACCGGCCCAAAGCCAGCCTTAGCCATATCCTCTACCCTTATACCGCGAGCTATAAATAGTTCGGTACGCAATTGGGCGGCAAAATCATAATAAACGGAATGGCGTACATGACCATTAGGATCGAGATCGCTCCAACGAATGTGGAGTTTCTGCTCAAAACGACTACTGTTTTCTGTCATAGGGAGGCAAAGCTACAATGCTTCTTCAAATTGCAGCGGCTCTAAAAGCGATAAGTGAAACCGAATAAGGCATTGATGCCTTGAGCCCGATAACCGAGGTACATATCGTAATGGCTGTTTAGCAAATTGCTCAAGTTAATAAAGGCTCCAATGCGAGAATTGTAGTAATAATCGATCTTTAAACCTAAATCAACATAGGGCTTTAACATGGCCTCCAAATTAGGATTGGCTTCTTGCACAAAGGCATGACGTGCACCAACATAATTCAACATCAGGCCCAAGCCTACTTTTTCGCGATAAGTATAACTTCCTTCCACCTGCGCTTCGAAATAAGGACGGTACAAGGCCAATTGATTATCAGCCAAGCTGAAATCACGAGCGGTGGCCGATGCCGTTAAAAGGAATTTCTCCTCCCAATTAAAGTTAATGCTACCAGAGGCGTAGAATTCGCCCAAATCCTGATACAGAACATTGATACCATCACTCACAGAATCCAAATAGAAATTAGGATCGCGATATAAGAAGGCATCCGAACGCAAATTGGCATAACCTCCTTCAACACGGAAAGAAGTAGAACTACTCAACAAACCTTCCGCCGCTACAAAAGCCTTAATGGTTCTGCTGGGTACTGATGTTTGCCCCGTAGTAATAAAAGGACTCATCCCATTAATATCGCGGTAGGTATTGCGTTCCAATAAACCAGTAATCCCGCCTACTACGCTCAGAACATCAGGAACCGCACGATAACGTACGATTAACTCGGGGAAGAAATAAGCACCGCCATTAGTCTCCACCGGACGGCTATCGTTATTACCTAAGAAGTATAAATTCAAACCAAAGTCGAGGGCATATTCGCCTTTATCTACGCGGATATAGGGTTTCATTTGCACTTGCATATAGCTCTGATCAAATAATCGAGAGCTATCGGAAGGACTATATAAACTGTCGTATTTGGTATTGAAATAGGCTACATTCAACTCCAAGAATAATTTCTGCTCACCAGCAGGTAAATTCCAATCTGAATGCACCTGAAAATCATTCTCCTGTGCCTTGTAATTATCCCCAAAATAGCGGTAACGCAAATCGATCTGCTTTAACCAGCCCATCTCCTTTTCACGGGATTCGCGCAAGGAAGTCTGTACGCCAAAACTGCGGTACCAGTTATATGGAGCTTCTCCTAAACCCAGAGTATCATCTCCAGGCAAGAAACTGAGCATAGGACGACCGTAATAATGGTATTTATTTAAGTCGACATCTGCCGCAACATGCCAGGTATATTTAGAATAGAAACGATCGAAATAGCCCCCGATATGATTACGCGAAAAGGCATTATCCTCGTAAAGGATATCCGACACACCGGTTTTGGTGGACAAATGCTGGGCATCAAAGCCATAGCTGTATTTAGAACTGCGTTTACTATTGTAATAAACCTCCGCCAGGCCGGTATTATACGCACCATAACCACCACGTATAAAGGCTCGGTACAATTCGGGCACTTCAACTACACGAATGCGAGCCGGACTCAAGGGTTCCGGATTCATGCGTACATCCAGCGGTAAGCTGTTAATACTGTATTGAACTTCTATTTTTTGACTGATGCTATCAGCATACTGAGGTTGCTCCAAAATCTTCTGAGCATCCTTAACCTGTGCCTTATAGCGATCGGTAACCTTTAATTCTAAAGATCCCAAATTATCTGGCTGAGCAAAGGCGGAAAAACCACCTAAAAGCAATAAGCTTAATCCGATCTTTCGCATATTATTTCTCAATTATTTCAGGTTCCTCCATAGGAATATCTTCTCCGGGACTATCTAATAACTGCAGGTCGCCTTCGGCATCCAACAAAATGGGTGACTCTTGCTTGCGTAAAAGAGCTTCTTTTTCAGCAATGGCGCGAGCTTCGGCATCCTGAATTTCTGTTTTCAAAGCTTTGGCCTGATCCACCAATTCGACATTATCCTCACTGCTAATAATAAAGTCGAGAATATAGTTGGCCTGGAAAATATCATCCAATTTCCAGAAGTTGCGGGCCATCAATAAAAGGGCCTTCATCTTCCATTCACGGTAGGATGGTAAAGCCTCAATCATTTTATTAATCAATGCATTACTGCTATCGTATTTTTCCTGTTTTTGGCGAATTAAAGCCATGAGGTAATAAGCCTCCGCTTTGGTCGCTCCGGCCGTAGCCTTCTGAACCTGACTAAAAATCTGGAAGCTCTGATCATAATTCTCACGACGGAAGTAAACCATAGCCTGATAACGCTTGGCTTCATTGCGAAGATTATCGCTTACCTGATCCATGTTCAACACGGCGCTGCTTTGTTCTAAAAGCGCATCATCATCGCCCAAACGATCTGCACAGCGCATTAAGCCCGTACGAGCCCGAAGCAATTGTTCCTTGCTTTCCGCTAAGCGAGCAAAGCGATCGTAACGTTCGCGGGCCAGGGCATAATTGCTATCTGCAAAATCTTGAGCGGCCAAGAAAGGTAAACCTGCCAATTTATATTCGCGATTATTACTGTGTTCCAAAGCAGCGTATAAAGTGTAGGCCTCCGCTTTTTTCTCGGTCCTTAAAGCGGCATCAGCAGCCAGGAATTGCGCCTCTTGCATGAACACGCCATTGGGGAAACGACTTAAATAATTATCCAATGATTGATAGGCCGCCTCATAATTGCCTTCGGCATAAATATCAAAAGCGGCGCTGTAAGCAGTAGAATCGAGGGCAGATTCTTTAATGTCCATGAATTCGATGGTGGCCACCCAATCCAAATAGGCAGTGATATTGCGCTCGCGTTTGTAAACGATCTCCGCTAAACGAATCGCTTCATAGGCTTCTTGAGTGCCCGGATACTTATCTACGATCTCTTTATAAACCGTGATGGCCATTTCATTTTGATCGCGGTTACTGTAGATTAAACCTTGCTTAAGTTGTACTTCCAATAAGCGATCACTATTAGGATATTCATTTTCGAACTCTTTGAAAACCTGTAAGCTATTGGCATAGTCATCCATATGCAGATAGGTTAAACCCAATTCGAATTTGGCTTTCTCCGCATAAACAGAGCGCGAGTATTTACCCAATAAGGTTTTCAGTTCCAGAACCTTCTCATTCTGTTTTTCATCTAAGCCCAGGCAAACTGCTCTTTGGTAATGCGCATAATCCGATTCCACGCTATTAGCCTGAATTGCTTTCTGATAAAAATCGGAAGCCAGCAAATAACCACCGGTTAAGAGATAGGCATCACCCAAGCGTAAATAGGCATCGGCCTTGCGGGGATCTTGCGTTTTAGCATCACGAGCAAAGATTCGGAAATCATCTGCCGCAGCCTTAAAATCAAAAATCTTGTAGGCACAATAGGCACTGTGGTAATAAGATCGCGCATAAACGGCTTGCGCCGCAGCTCCTTTACCGGCACGGAAATTTTGGAAAGACTTTCGGGAGCTTTCGTAATCGCGTAAACGGTACTGACATTCGCCAATCCAATAAAGGGCCAGATTGGCCAGATCTTTATCTTCCGGGTATGCACGAGATTCTTCGTACTTCTTTAAGGCTCCAGCAAATTTGAGAGAGTTGAATAATTCAGTAGCGCGGTAAAAGGCGATTTTTTGGTAAATCCCACGCATTTCAGGGCTGTTAATACCACTTACCTTAATGGCTTCCATGGCCCGATCGTAATCCTTGGTGGTGATGTAGATATTGGCCAGATAACCATTGATCTCCTTCTTATGCTTCGAATTCGGATAGCGGCGGAGGAAGTCCTGCAATACTTCAATCGCATCCTTAAAAGGGCTGGCCAGTTCATAACTCAGCTTTACATAATTGAAAGAAGCATCTTCAGTAATTTCAGGCGAATGGTTTAGATCCGCTGCCGCTTTAAAAGCCACCATGGATTGATTCTTCTCACCCACTTTTAGATAGGCATCCCCTAAATGGTAATAGGCATTCTGGCGGAGTTCTTCGGGACCAGCCGTAATCTTATTAAAAGAGCGAATCGCTTCGGCATACAGATCTTCACGGTAGTAGGAATAACCGGCCTGATAATGATCCTTCAGACTCATGCGTCCGCCTTTCTCCTGATAAATATTGAGGTATTTAAGGGTATTGGCGAAATCTTTCCGGCTGTAAAATGCATCGGCTAAAAGCTTGGCAATTTCCGGAGCACGACTTTCACTGGCATTGGCGATAAGCTCCTCACCTACTTCTACCAATTTATTATAGTCTTCCAGGGCATAATAGATATGGGCCAAATAATAAGGCACCATGGGTCCGAAATTGGGATCCTCTTGTAAGGGCAAGAAATTATTCAGGGCCTCAGCATAGCTGCTATCTGCATAGAGCAAGTGTGCATAGTAATAGCGCGCCGAGTTGGCATAGGCGCTGTTCCCATCCTTCAACTTTAAGAAGAGCTCCTGAGCGGGAGAAGATTGCTCATCCTGCAAAAGCGCATAGGCCCATTTAAATTGAAACTCAGCTTTTTGCTCGGCGTTTAAAGCATAGGGATCAACCTTTTCGTAATAGGGAATAGATTGGCGATAACGCTTTAAGCTGAAGAGGTTATTCGCATAACGCAGCCACAAGCGGTTTTGCAAAGGACTAGTTTCATGCATTTGGGCAAATTCCTCTACCCTTTCTTCAATATCACCATGGTAGAGCTCAATCGCACAGTAGGCCGCGAAATAGCGGGCATTCATGCGTTTTTCGTCGCCATAAGAGGGATTATCCGCAATGCGATCGAAAATCAGTTGAGCATTACCGTATTGCTGCTTTTCTAAAAGTTCCAGAGCCGCCTCATAATCTTCTTCATTGCCTTGGAGGTGTTGATTTACCTGTGCCGACAAGGAAGGGGATATTAAGATGAGTACCGCCAATGAGCGTTTTAAAGCCTTGAAAATGCGCATATTAGCTTTAATTAATCTGTCGTTCTAAAGTAGGGGTATTTCAGGGGCAGCATTTTTAAGACGGCAATAAGTTTTAAACGCGCTCTGTTAATTATTATTGAGGTTCGGAGCTACTGCTTCTGATGCTTGTAGTATTTTTGAATTCGACCTATGAAAGGAGATCCAATACTCAGACTCACACAGGCCCGCATCAATCAGGGCAAAACTGTAATCCTTAGCGATGTTGACCTACATATCAGTCAGGGCGACTTCCAATACCTCATTGGCTCTACCGGCAGCGGTAAGTCCAGTTTATTGAAAACCCTTTACGGGGATTTGCCTTTAAAAGAGGGCAGCGGCGAGGTTTGCGGCATTAAACTCAATAATCTTAAGGAGAAAGAGATTCCGGGCTTACGCCGACGCATCGGAATTGTTTTTCAAGATTTTCAATTGCTAACTGATCGTTCGGTACATGATAATCTCAAATTCGTGTTACAGGCAACCGGTTGGACTTCCAAAAAGGAAATCAATAAAAAGATCCAAGAAGTTTTAGGCAAGGTGGGCATGGATCAAAAAGAAAGCAAAATGCCGCATCAACTCTCTGGAGGTGAACAACAAAGGGTAGCTATTGCCCGGGCTTTACTGAACGATCCACAACTGATTTTAGCGGATGAGCCCACGGGAAACCTGGACCCTTCAACCTCAGAGGAAATAATGATTCTTTTGGAACAAATTTCCAATAGTGGTCGCGCCATTTTGATGGCCACCCACGATTACTCCTTGATTCTGAAATTCCCTCATGAAACCTTAAAATGCGAAAACGGAACCGTTTTTAATACGGTTCAGAACAGCTTATAGTGGAGCTGAGCATCGCCATATTGGTCTATTGCTTCTCCCCTTTAAAATTGGTGGAAGAGCTTTTAAAGCAAGCCCGCAATCTTGGGGTCAATTTCGAAATTCTGGTTTATGATGATGGTTCCGGTCCAATATGGCAGGAGCAATTAAGTACCGAGCTGGAGCCTCTTCCGGAAGTGTTTCTGCATAAAGGCAGTCAAAACCAAGGTCGGGCAGCAGGCCGCAATATCCTAGCTTCCAAAGCTTCAGGTAAGTATATCTTAATGATCGATGGGGATAATCGCATTGACTCGCCTCATTTTTTAAGCGATTATTTCAATGTTCGGAAGCCCAAAACAGTGATAGTGGGTGGCCGGTACACCGATGATAAAGCCTTGCCTGGCACTGAATTACGTTGGCTTTTCGCGCAAAAGCGAGAAGTACAGGACTTAGCCGAAAGAAAGGCCCATCCCTACGAGAATTTTCAAACCAATTGCTTTTTAGCGGATGCTGAAATTTTCCGAAAACTGAAGTTTGAAGAAAACCTAAAAACCTATGGCTACGAAGACAGCCTTTTTGGTTTTGCCTTGGAGGCGGAAGGAATTCCTATACTGCACATCCAGAATCCACAATATCACGCCGCTGACGATCGCAATTTGGCCTTTTTAGCAAAAAGCGAAGAAGCCATGGAATCCTTAATCTGGATTCAGCAAAATCATCCACAATGGGCCCATCGTTTTAAACTGCTACGGATCCTCAATACTTTGAAGAAGTGGAAATTAGAAAGGATCAGCTATTCGCTGTTGAATGCCTGGGAAAAATCCTTGCGCTCCAGCCTAGACTCCCCTGGTCCCAGCTTATGGCGTTTTGATCTATTTCGCTTGCACCGTTTGATTCAGGCCGATCTCCATCAATAAATTGCGGATCACCAGCTGTTCTTTTTCCCAGCTATGTTTTTGGGCTGCATCGGCCAAAGCCTCTTTAAAATGAGCCTTGCCTAAGGCTTGAATTTCTTTGATCTTTTCCCCTAAAGCTTTGGGCTCCACCTCCGAGCACAGGCCTAGGCCCTCACCTTCCACCAAATTGCGCACTTCCACCACCTTACTGGCTAAAATCGGAATACCACATTTGATATAGTCGAATACCTTATTGGGTAAGCTAAAGCGGTAATTGATATTAGTATCCTTATCCAGCGAAAGCCCTAAATCGGCCACCGCCGTATAGCGAAGCATATCTACATAAGGCATGGGATCAATAAAATGCACTCTTCCATTTAAATCCGCCTTTTGAGCGCGCTCTTTCAAATAAGGAAGCACATCTCCCTTGCCAATAATCATTAAATGGATATCGGATTCCAAACCCACCAAAGCTTCCAAAACCTCTTCCATTCCGCGGTCTACATTGATCCCCGCTCCTTGATTCACCAATAAAAAAGCATTTTCAGGTAGGCCTAATTCACGGCGACTTTTCCAATTATCAGGAAGGATACTATTGCCAACATTACGCAGAACTCGCGGACGAATACCATAGTCCTTTTCATAAAGATCAGCAATGCTATTATTTACGGTTAAAACCCACTTTAATTTGGGGAAAATCCGCTTTTCTAGGCCTTGCCAAACGGCTTTAACTAAGGGTCGCCCTTGAATTTCTGGAACTCCACAGAAATACTCATGACTGTCGTAAATCAAAGGCTTGCGCCGAAGACGTGCGACCAGGTAATTCGGGAGTAGCGTATCGAGGTCATTAGCCCAGTATAAATCATAGGGCTTACGGAAGAGCAAATAGAAAAATAGCCAGAGGTTTAATTGAGCATAAAAGAGGAAACCCTTGTGAAACCAAAGCTTAAAGCGATGGTAATCGTACTTAGGGTCAAAATCTTGACTAGCAGGTAGTTTACGACCTACAAAGTTTACCTGAAAACCTTCATCTTGTAAAACGCTAATGCTACGTTGTACCCTTTGATCGGTAACCAGGTCATTGCTCACTGTAATGACCACACTTTTCACCCCGCAATATTAGAAATATAAAATGGCTTTACTTTTGCCGAAAATCAGTTGTGGAGCATCGTCAAATCGACATCGAAACCTATAATTATCCTCTGCCCGAAGATCGCATTGCGGAATACCCTTTGGCCCGTGGTGAGTCTAAATTGTTGATTTTTAAAGATCAGGAAATAAGGGAGAGTCAATATAAGAGCATAGACCAGTATTTACCTGAAAATGCCTGGATGGTTTTTAACGAAACCCGGGTGGTGCAAGCGCGATTGCTTTTTCCTAAGAATGAGCAAAGTATCATCGAGATCTTTTGCCTGGAACCACTTGAGCATAAAAGCATTGAGCAAGCCATGCAAGCCAAAGGCAGCATACGCTATAGCTGTTTGGTAGGTGGCGCGCGTAAATGGAAGAACCATGACTTAGAAATGGATCTGGGCGCTTTAAAACTCAAGGCTCGTAAAATGGGCCGCGAGGAGGCCCAATTCGATATTGAGCTTAGTTGGGATCAAGATTTGAGCTTTAGTGAGGTATTGGAACTCGCGGGTAAAACGCCACTCCCGCCCTATATCAAGCGCAAGGCCGAAGCTCAAGACAAGGTTACCTATCAAACCACCTACGCCCGCAGATCCGGCTCCGTAGCCGCCCCTACTGCAGGCTTGCATTTTAATGAAGCTATATTCCAAAAGCTACAAGACAAAGGCATTGAACTTAATTACCTTACTCTGCATGTAGGGGCCGGAACCTTTAAACCGGTAAGCACTTCGGTAGCGGAACACGAAATGCATGCGGAAGAATCCTTTCTGGATCGAAGCTTTATTCAAAAATTAAAGAGGGCACTAGCAGCAGGAAAAGCCATTATACCGGTAGGAACTACTTCCCTACGCGCTCTGGAAAGCTTGTATTGGCTGGGCTGCCTGCATTATCATAAGCAATTGAATGATGGGGAATTAATCGTTCCTCAGTGGTTGGGATTCGAAAATCCGGAATGGGCTCTGGAGCCATTACAAGCCTTGGAAAGCCTAGAAGCCTTATTAGATGAAAATAGTACGGATTGGCTTCCTTTCAAAACCCAAATTATTATTGCCCCTGGCTACCAGCATCGATTAATCACGGCTTTGGTGACCAATTTCCATCAACCGAAAAGCACCCTCATGCTCTTGGTTTCTTCGCTTATTGAGGAGCACTGGCTAGAGGTTTATCAATATGCTTTGGATCATGAATTCCGTTTCCTGAGTTATGGCGACGGTTGTTTACTCTATCGCTCATGAACATGCTCCGCAATATCATCATCCAGCTCTATCTCTTTCTGCAACCGGGTTTAGGTATGAGTCAAAGCCTTTCGGCGGATAGCGTAGCCATTTTGCATCCCGACCTTAAAGAATGCAGTGGCATGGCTTTTATTGCACCAAATGCCATTGCGATGATTAATGACAGTGGTAATGATGCGGAGCTCTTTATTTGCGATACCCTGGGAAATCTTTTGATGCGACCATCTTTGGAATCCCTGAAAAATCACGATTGGGAATCCCTGGCTTATGCCGATGGCAAGCTATATATCGGCGATTTCGGAAATAATGATAATAAGCGAAATGATTTAGAAATTCTGGTTTTGGATGTTTCGAGGCTCTTAACCAAGGGGGACTGGACTTTAATTGGAAAAATCCCATTCAGCTATCCGGAGCAAAGCGCCTTCCCCCCCGATGAAAAGGATCGCTATTACGATTTGGAAGCCATGGTGGTTTATAAGGATTCATTATTTCTCTTCACGAAGAACCGCACCAAGCCTTTCGATGGAAAAGTGAAAGTATATGGCTTGAGTTGCCATCCCGCTCCCCAAAAGGCCAAATTGATTAAAGAATTTAAAACCGCCAGTGGTATCCAGCATTTTAACTGGGTAAGCGGCGCTTGTTTGAGTCCCAATGGCGAGGATCTCTTTTTATTAGGCTACAGTAAAATCTGGTATATAGAATCTTGGCGAAAAACTGAGCGAATTAAGGCCTACCCTTATAGTTTGGGGAATTTCTCTCAAAAGGAAGCTATAGCCCTGCAGGGTAACAGCTTGTATTTTGCGGAAGAAGAATTGGCCAATCGAAAACCCTATTTGTATAAGATTGCGATACCGGTCTTTAGCACGGAAAGTGAAAATGAAGGGGATTCCATCATTCAAATTCAGGATACTTACAAATTGGGGCAAGACAGTCTGGAATTGCAATTTCCCCAGCCTCAATACTATATAGGCGTGGAATATGGATTGTATGATCAAAGTGGTGCCTTAAGGTTATCCGGCCATTTTAAGGCGGAAGAATTAAGACGGGGTACTGTGAAAATCCCTTTGGAAGGATTAGGACCTGGCAGCTATATATTCAGTATTCAAGGAGAAATTAAAAAGGCTTTTCGCTTCGAACTGAGATAGGGTCGAGTTGCCATTTCAGCGACATTCCACTATAAGTTCCAAAGAGAATACTAGGTTCTAAACTGAGCTTGGAACTGCGCACCCTTTGCCATTTCCCAATCTTTCTTCCGATAAAAGTACCTATTAAAGCACCTGCCACTACATCTGAGGGCCAATGCTTTTGCGCAAAAACCCGCTGCCAGGCAGTTAATCCAGCAATGGAATACAAGGGAATTGCGAGATACAAAGGATCATTATAAAAGACGGAAATAGAGGAAGCCAAGGCAAAAGCCGTAGCGCTATGCCCGGAGGGAAAAGAAAGGTGATTGCGAGCCAAGGAAGGTCCATGAAAAACATAGGGATCATTAATCCACTGCTCTTCAGGGCGTTCGCGATGAAAAGTGATTTTCAAAGCCATAGCAACAATACCAGCACTCAACATACTTTGCAGGGCAACTGAACTTAAATCTTGAATTTCAGGATTTTTAAAGGCCCAAGCTCCCAGGTAGCCCAAGGCACTTATACTACCCATAACCATAGGATTTCCAAAAGGCTCCATAAAAGGGTTTAAAACATCGGCGGTTTCTGGATCCGACCATTGGAGGGCATTTTGAATGGGTTCGTCTGCCAGCATTACAGCTCCGATAGCAATTCCTCCAGCGGCCCAATACCAAGCGTCAGCGGATGAATAAGACTCGGCCTGCCCCCATTGCTTTGCATTTTGCCAGCTATCCTGCACTATCGAAAATTGTGCATGCATAGTAACAATCGGGCTGAACACCAATAAAATAAACACTTTTAAAACGTTTCCTTTCAAAATGCCGTCGGGAATGAATTACCTTCGCAAGGTATGCAGCAGAGCCTAATATCACAGCTTGAAATCCCGGAAAAAAGCTATCAGGATTTCCTCGAATTTGTGGAAGATCGCTATGGTCTTAAACTGGAGTGGTATAATAAATCCTCCGTTATGCGCCGCCTACTCAAGGTTATGAACCAAATGCAGGTGAATGATCTGTATACCTTGAAGCTGCTCATCAGCGAAAGCTCCCACTTCCAAAAGTTTTTAGATCGTTTTACCGTCCAGGTTACGGAGCTCTTCCGGGAACCCAATACCTGGTTAGAGATGCGTAAAAGCGTATTACCGGTCCTTAGTCAGAGAGATAAGATCGACATTCTTTTAGTAGGCAGCAGCACCGGTGAAGAACTCAGCAGTTTGGCCATTATTCTGGATGAAATGGGGCTGATGGATAAATGCCAAATCCTGGCCACCGATTTATCTGCCGCAGCCCTGCAAAAAGCGCATCGACCTTCTATATCTAAAGCGAGACTTCACGAAGCCGACATGAACTATCGTAAAGCAGGTGGAATGTCCTTATTGGAGGATTATTATCAAACTACCTCTTCGCTTTGCCACTTTCATGAACAGCTGTTTCGGAAGGTAAAATTTGAACAATTTGATATATCCTCCGGAGAATTAAATCAGAAGTTCGACCTTATTCTATGTCGCAACTTGCTTATTTATTTCCAAACTGAGTTTCAGGAGCATCCCCTCTCCCGATTGGTTCATCATTTAAAGCCCGGTGGTTTTCTATCCTTGGGCGAACAAGAAACCATGGCTTTCTACCCCAATCATGAGAATCTGCAAATCGTTTCCTCATCGCAAAAAATCTACCGCCAAAACTTTGTAGAGCAGGTTTAAGCCTGGTATTCTGCCTCTTTCTCAGCTATAGCTCAACCGGGCAACGCAGTGTATTCTACAATGTAGAAAACCTCTTTTATCCGGAATGGGATAGTATAAATCCTGATCGGGAATTTATGCCTGAAGGCTCTAAAGACTGGACCTTCCCGAAATATTACAGTCGATTACAACGATTATCCAAAGTAATTCTCAGTCTTAGCGATAGCAATTATCAGGCTCCAGCCATTATTGGATTCGCAGAAATAGAAGAAGCCCGAGTATTGGATGATTTAATTCATCGCACGGCTCTGACTAAAATCCCCTATCAATACATTCACTACGAATCACCCGACCGCAGGGGCATAGATGTGGCCTTAATCTACCGAAAGGATGTCTTTCGCCTTATTGACTCCAAAACCCTTCGCTTTCATTGGCCGGAGCAGCCGGACTATCGCAGCAGGGACATGTTATACGCTCAATTCGAAGATAGCCTGCATCGATCCTGGCATTTTGTGTTCTGCCATTGGCCCAGTCGCTATGGCGGACAACAAAGCTCAGAACCCAAAAGAATGGCAGCAGCAAAGATTCTATCCGGGTTTCTGGATAGTTTAGAACTAGAAGCCGACGAACTTTTACTGATTATGGGCGATTTTAATGATGAGGCCCACAATCGCAGTCTGCAATACCTAAGTTGTGATAGTTGCCAAACCCCTTTGCTTAATTTAATGGAAGGTCGAACAGTTAGCAAAGGCAGTCATCGTTATAAAGGAGAATGGGCCTATTTGGATCAGATCCTAATTCGACCAGAAATGCAAAAATGGACTATTGCCTGTGAGGCCTTTGCGCCTTCCTTTTTATTGGAGGATGAAAGCAAATTACCGGGTAAAAAACCGCGAAGGGCTTTTAAGGGGCCATTTTTTGGTTCTGGTTACAGCGATCATCTTCCGGTATATATCGATCTCATTATCAAGACCCAACCTTTATTGGATTAGAATCGACTTAGTAATAGAGGGCATATTTATAAGCTGAGAATGAATACTCTTGCAAATTGCTCGTTAGAAAAATTAAATTTGTCCTGAAATTGTAGATTATGAAACGAATTGCGCTCCTTGGACTCGCTCTGTTAACGCTTGCGTCATGTGAGGATGATCCGGTGGTAAACACCAATACTTACCCCACAGACAATCTGGCCTTACCACAAGTCCGTAGCTCCCTGATTTTATCATCCTATAATCCCAGCTTTGGATATATAGCCGAAATTCCTCGCTTGTTATTGAGCGATCAATACGGCAGTGAATTGACTTTTATGAATGTGGTGACTGATGCGAATAATGAATTTTATTCTGCCATTGCGGATAGCATTACCTTTAATCAGCCTTTAGAAGCAGCCCCTTCATTCTACTTAAATGATGAGACTGTTGATATGGCCAGCTTGTTAACCGATATCGAACCTGCCTTAGCGAAAAAGCCTATTGCTACCGTAAACCACAAGGTTACAGTAACCGATACCGCTTGGCTAGTAGATTCTAAGGTTCGTTTTTGGGTAGACACTATGAATCGTGGATTCCGCATTGCAACTTATATGACGGTTAGTGCTAAGGCTGCGAATTATCCTACTGCAGGTTTGGACTTAAGAGTAAATGCTGCTCCTGGAACCGTAATTAGCAATGGAGACCTTTCCGTTTGGGATCAAGAAATACAAAGCTTAGATTCATCTGGAACCGTAACTACCAAAGGCGCTCCTTTCTATCACAGCAATGTTTTGGTACGCAACTTTAACCCCGAGTCTGCATGGGGCTTTAGCTTCGAAGAATACTCTCCTTTTGGACAAAGCTTTAGTAAAGGGGATATTATCGGTACTAAAACCACTCCTATTCGTCATTACTTCCCCACTCCTAATTCTGGATTGGATGGCGCAATTGATGTTGACTTTGAATTTACACCTGGATTCCTAACTGTAATTTGGTGTGAGAATTCAGAAACTGCCAAGTACGAATATGTGAATAGCGTATTTACGGCCTTGAAATAAATTCAGGCTCCGAAAATATAAAAAGCCGTCTTGTTAATCCGAGACGGCTTTTTTCGTGCTTATTATTTAGACGCGGTGATTTGCGGTGCGATGAGATCCAGAAAATAATCCGGGGCCATAAGCGGTTTTCGAGATTTAATATCCACAAAAACCAATTGCACTAATCCGATGGTTAACAATTTTCCCTCTTCATTGCGAATTTCATGATGAAAGGTGATTCGAGTATTGGGCATTTCACGAATTTCGGTGCGAATTTCAATCAAATCATCGTAAGTCGCGGGAGCTAAATACTTTACCTCTAATTTGAGAACCGGGAGCATAATTCCCCTATTTTCCATCTCTTTATAGGTAAGTCCCAGACTACGTAAGGCCTCCACTCTTCCTATCTCAAAATATTGTGGATAATTACCATAGTAAACAACCCCCATCTGATCGGTCTCGGCATATCGTACCCGAGTTGACATTGAGTTAACAAACATAATTTCTTAAGTACTGAGAATTAAGTGCATTGTACGGTAGAATGCGGGATACAGCGCGATTAACGCTCTGATAATCTCCGACAAAAAAAGCTATATATCAAGACTGATT